>JBGPCZ010000004.1:0-84660 GCA_041482015.1 Planctomycetota bacterium
CCTGATCTCCTTTTATCACTTTATCTCCTACCACCTCGGCAGCACCCTCTTCCACTGCGGATCGACGTGCTTCCTCATCTCCGCCTCGTCGTCGCGCTTGCGGTAGGGACACTTCGCGTACCGCTCGCGCCCCTTCGCCAGCTTGTCGGGGTCGAGCTCGACGCCGAGGCCCGGCTTGTCGGTGATCCTCACGCAGCCGTTCACGATCGGGACCCGCCCGCCCACCACCACTTCGTCCGACGTGTGCGACCACGGGTAGTGCGTGTCGCACGCGTAGGTGAGCTGCGGCGTCACCGCCGCGGCGTGGGCCATCGCCATGAGCGAAAGGCCCAAGTGGCTGTTCGAGTGCATCGAGAGCCCGAGCCCGAACGTCTTGCAAAGCTTGCCCAGGTGCTGCACCGCGCGCAGTCCACCCCAGTAGTGGACGTCGCACAGCACGACCTGCACCGCGTCCTTCGCCACGCACTCCGGCAGGTCGGGAAAGCAGGTCACCGCGACGTTCGACCCGAGCGGCGTTTCGATCCCTGCCTCGAGCAGCTTCTTCCGCACCGACGACATCCCGTCCATCCCCGCCGCGGGGTCCTCGAGGTAGCCGCCGTTCCCAAGCTCCTTCGCGAGCGCCTTCCCCACCTTGACCGACGTTTCGACGGTCCACGCGGAGTTCGGGTCCATGCGGAGCGGCAGGCCGGGGAACGTAACGTGGAGCTGGCGCATCGTCTCGACCTCGACCTCGGGGTCGAGCACGCCCGTCTTCACCTTGATGTCCTTGAAGCCGTAGAGGTCGACCATCCGGCGGACCTGCCTGACGAGCGACTCGGGCGAGAGCGCCTCGCCGTACTCGTCGGGCCGCGCGTCGGCCCCCTCGCCGCCCCCGCCCGCGTGCTTGTAGAACGGGTAGGCGGAAAACGGAACCTCGTCCCGCACGCGGCCGCCGAGGAGGTCGCACACGGGCTTCTTGAGCGCCCGGCCGCAAAGGTCGAGCGACGCGATCTCGAGCGCCGAGTAGAGCCGCCGGTCCTGGTCGAGCGGGTTTTCTCCCGGTACGTGGTGCGTCTGCGAGCGGTCGAGACTCGATCCTTTGACTTCGCCTTCGACGAGGTCGATGAGCAGCCCCGCGAGCCGGAACGGATCGGCGCCGATCACGCGCCGCTTGAGCGCCTCGAACCCCTTCGCGATCGCGTCGCCCCCGTGGCACTCCGCGATCCCGGTGATCTTCTCGTCGCTCACGAGCTCCAGGATCGTTCGGAGCGCGTAGGGCTGGTGGAGTCCATAGGAGCTCCGGAGCGGCGGGTCGGCGATCGCGATCGAATGGACGCGAAGCTCAACGATCTTCATGGAGCCCGGCATGGTACCAAACGGAATTCAAAACCACTTCTCCTTGTCGACGACGTTCCGCAGCTCCCCGCCCCGCGCGAACCGCCGGACGTTGTCGAGCAGGGTCTCGAGGTGACGCTCCGCGATGCGGACCGACGCGGCGGCCACGTGGGGCGTCAGGATCACGTCCTCCCGTTTCCAGAGGGGATGGCCGGGAGGGAGCGGCTCGGTCTCGAAGACGTCGAGCGCCGCCCCGGCGATCTCGCGCGCCTCGAGAGCCGCCACGAGGTCGGCGAGCGGGACGATCGCGCCACGTCCGATGTTGATGAGGATCGCCGAGCGCTTCATTTTCTTGAGCCGCGCCCGGTGGAACATCCCGGCCGTCTCCGGCGTGTGGGGCGCGCAGATGACGACGTAGTCGCTCTCCGCGAGAAGCTCGTCCAGCCGCTCCAGGGGCCAGGCGGCCTCGCCGCGGGGGAGCGGGTCGACGCCCAGGACGCGCATCCCGAACGCGCGCCCTCGCCTCGCGACCTCGGAGCCGATATGGCCCATGCCGACCACGCCCAGCACGGCATCCGAAAGGTGCACGTGGGCGCGGTCCACGGGCGTCACCGTGCTGGGGCCCGTCGTGAAGGGCTGGGGCTCCATCCCGCCCCCCACGGGCGCCCACCGCCCCTCGATCTGTCGCCGGAGGTAGAGGTGCAAGTTCCGCGCAAAGCAGAGGATGTATCCGAAGACGTGGTCCGCGATCACGTCCGAGAAGAGGCCCCGCATGTTGGTCAGCGTGCAGGGATGCTTCATGAGCTCCGGGAAGACGTAGTGCTCGAGGCTCGCCGTGAACGACTGCACCCAGCGGAGCTTCAGCGCCGCGGCGAGCAGCCGCGGGGTGATCTTCCCGAGGAACGCGTCGGCGTCGCCGATTTCCGCGAGCGCCGCGGCCTCGTCCGGCGCGTTCACGACGCGGGCGTTCCCGGCGGCCTCGCGGATCGCCGCCAGGCGCGGGTCGTCGACCGGGGGATGGATCACGATCTTCATAAGAACCGCCGCGGGCATATTATGATGGGGACCCCATGATTGTCGACGCCCACGCACACGTCTGGAAGGCCGACCCGAAGTATCCGAACCCCGCCGTCACGACGATGAGCCCGGCATCGGACGTCCCTTTGGATCTCCTCCGGCAGTACATGGACGAGCACGGCGTGGGGCGGACCGTGCTGGTCCAGCCGATGTTCCCGGGCGAGGACAACAGCCTGGTGGCCGATGCGGCCCGGGCGGAGCCGGGGCGGTACGCGGCCGTGGCGGTGGTTGACCCGCGGAAGCCGGATCTCCTGGAGTACTGGGTGCGGGAGCGCGGCTGCCGAGGCCTGCGACTCCGTCCGAAGTTCGCAGGTGAGGCGGACCTCTTCGAGCATGATCCTCTCTGGGAGCGGGCGGCGCGGCTCGGGATCGTCATCAGCGTCCTCGCGAACTTGAGCCACGTGCCGGCGATCGCGCGGCGGGCGGAGCGGTTCCCGGGCGTCCCCCTGATCGTCGACCATCTCGCACACCCCGACGTCGCGGCCGGGGTCGGCTCGCCCGACTTCCAGGCGCTCCTCGCGCTCGCACGCCTCCCCAACGTCTCGGTCAAGCCGACGGGCTTCTACTACTATTCGAAGACGGGATATCCTTACGACGACTGCGGCGATTTCTTCAGGGCCGTTTACGACCGCTTCGGGCCCGACCGCCTCATCTGGGGGAGCGACTTCCCGCACGTCCTTCTGAAGACGGACTACGGGCGCTCGCTCAACCTCTTTGAAAGCCGCTATCCGTGGCTCGCGAAGGGGGAGCGGGAGAAGATCCTGGGGGGGAACGCCGAGCGGCTCTACTTTACTTTGCCTCGACCCACTTGACGCTGTGATCGCCGGTGACGGCGATCGTCTCGGCGGGTGAGTGGATCTTGAAGAACGACCACGGGCCGGGAATCCACGGGTACTTCTCGATGACGCGCTCATCGACGTCGATCCCCAAGCCGGGGCCCTTCGGCACCGTGAGGATCCCGTCCTTGATGTCGAGCGGCTTGGAAAGGATCTCGTCGGCGAGCGTGAACGGATACATGCCCGCGCGGCCCGAGTTCGCGTGGCAGGGGTGCTCCAGCCACTCGACCACGCTCTCGGGGAAGCAGACCCCAAAGTGCGCGGCGGCCAGGACCTCGAGCGTCGTCCCCCAGCTGTGGAAGGCGAAGCGGATGTTCTCCTTCTGGAGCGCCTCGCAGATGCGCCGGCCCATCGCAAACCCGCCCTGGCAGCAGACGTCCATCTGGATGTAGTCCGCCGCGTGCGTCCGGATGAGGTCCATGAAGCCTGCCTCGTCCTGCTCGTGCTCGCCGGTCGCGATCGGAAGATGGCCGAGGGCCTTGAGCCTGCGGTACGCGTCGTGGTCGTCCGGCGGGAGCGGCTCTTCCAGCCACACGGGTCCGTACGCGGAGATCGACTTCGCGAGCGACGCGACGGTTTCGAACGAGTAGCTCTTGTCGCCCATCCGCCACCACGAGTGGGCGTCGATCATGATCCCGAAGTCCGGCCCCGTCGCCTCGCGCATCAGCTTGACGGTGCGGAGGTCCTCCTCGGGACCGAGCGCGGGACGGTACTTGTAGGCGGGGAAGCCCATCGCCTTCACCGCCGCGGCCTCGGCGGCGTACTTCTCGGGAGGCTGGTACATCCCGCCCGAGCCGTAGAGCTTGATCCGGTCGCGCACGCGGCCGCCGGCGACCTCCGAGAGCGGCTTCCCCTCGATGCGCGCCGCGAGGTCCATCACCGCGACTTCGACCGCGTGGTAGGTCTTCCGGACCTCGAGCTCCCCCTGGAACGCAAACGTCTTCCAATCCAAAGGGTCCTTCCCCACCAGGAAGGGGCCGATTGTATCGCGGATCTCGCGGGCGGCCCGGTCGTGGGCGGGTCCGGGCGCGTATCCGCGGAGCCCCGTGTCGGACGTGATCCGGATGAGCATGGCATCGCGCTTCAGGATGTACCGCTCGCCGTTCCAGAAGGTGATCGTCAGCGGCTTGGGGAGGGGGCACGACATCAGGAACGACTCGACCCGCGCGATCTTCACGGTCTCGATGGTACGGGGGCGGCGCAGGAATTCAAAGACTTTGAAGAGGAAGCGGGAAGGCCCGCGCTACCGCGCCCTCACGTCTTTGACGTGGACGAGGAGCGCCAGGAGCCATGCCCTACCGGTCTCCAACTGTTAAGAGACAGATCGGATCTGTCTCTTAACACTTCAGTCGAGGAATTTCCAGCGAGGCGAGTGATCGCGCGGAAGCTTCGTCTGTGCCAGGCCCGCGCGGATCATCTCGATCGGGATCGCGTTCTCGCGCAGCACCGCGTCGTGGAACGCGCGGTCGGTCATCTTTCCGGACTCCACGAGCTCCTTGTGGAGGGCGCGGAGCTCCATCCCGCCCAGGAGGTACGCCGCCTGGTAGAGCGGGGGATAGTCACCGCCGATGTAGCGCCGCACCTCGGCCGTCGCGCCGTCCCGCTCGTGGCCCACGCGGTCGACCAGGAAGTCCACCATCTCCGCGGGCTTCATCTGCCCGAGGTGGAACTTGAGCGAGACGAGGATCCGCGCCGCGCGGTGAATCCTCCAGAAGAGCATCCCCACCTTGTCCTCCGGGGTCCGCGCGAACTTCAGGTCCCAGAGATAGAGCTCCCAGTAGAGCGCCCAGCCCTCGACCAGGAACGGCGTCCGGAAGTCGCGTCGCCACGTCCGGTGTCGCTGCGCCATGTAGAGCTGGAGGTGGTGGCCGGGGATGACCTCGTGGTGCACCGTCGCCCAGCAGAAATGGATGTTGTTCCCGCGCAGGCTCATCAACTTCTGCTCGTGGTCCATCTCGGCCGTCGGGTACGAGACGCTCACCACTTCGCCGCCCGTGAAGTAGGGCGTCACCTTCTGCCGGTCCGGCGGCATCATCTCCATCCGCCAGACCTCCTTGGCGAGGTCCGGGATCGTCACCAGGTCGCGCTCCTCCAGGAACTTGACCGCCGCCTTCGCGTAATCGCGGACGAGGTCGGGCTGCTTCCCCGGAGGCACGTGGTCCTGCTTCACCTTCTCGAGCGCCTTCTTCACGTCGTCCCCGCACCCCGCCTCTCGCGACGCCTCGCGCAGCCGCCCTTCGCACCAGGCGAACTCCCTCTCCGCGGCGGCGATCAGCTCCTCGGGCGTGTACGCGATCCATTCGTATCCCAGCTCGGCCAGGAGTTCGTCGCGACCGATCGGATCGCCCACGAGGCCCGCCGCGCCCGGCTCGTTCTCCTTCGCCACCTTGTCGCGAAGATGACCGGCGTACTGGTCGAGCTCCTTCTCCGTCTTCTCAAAAGGCTTCTGCACCCACCACGTGAACTCGGGGTGATAGCCTGCGTAGAAGCGGTACCACGAGCGGAGCGACTCCCGGAGCGCCGAGACCCGGTGGGCCGCGCGCCGCGCGGGGACCCGCTCGGCCTTCGGCTCGCCCTTCCGGATCTCCTCGACCTTTTTCCCGAGCTCCGCGATCGTCCCCGCCGCCTTCTCGGGATCGATCGTCTCCATCTTCCGGCGCGACTCCTCGAGCGCCGTGATCGTCCCCGCGAACGGGACGAGCGACGCGATCTCGCGATCGCGCGTCTCCTCGAGCGCGAGGAGACGCAGCTCGTGTCCCAGGTGGCCCTTCGCCAGAAGCCAATCAATCCGTCCCTCGACGCCCAGCGCGTCGAAGTCCACCGCCTCGAGCTCCTTCTGGGAAAGCTCGTAGTGCTTCCGCATCCGGTCGCGCGACGCGGAGGCGCGGCGGAGCGAGCCCGCGTCCTCGTGGAACCGCTCGAGGACCGCGCGCACGGGGTTCTCCACGCCCTCCTGCGCCGGCGCGGCGGCAACCGGGACGAGCGTGCAGCCGGCGAGGAGCAGGAACGGGATCGGCCGCATCATTTCCTCCCCTTTACGGACACTCTTCTCTCCGTGCCTCTGTGTCTCTGTGGTTATCTTCTGATTCCGTCCACGAACGGATCCCCGGGATCCAGGATGAGCGTCCCGACGCCCGTCACGTGCGCGTTCCCCTCGATGGTGGGGATGATCTTCCCGTCGCGGAGGCGCACCGACGCCTCGAAGACGCTGCCGAGGATCGACTCCTGCCTCCAGGTCTCCCCCTCCTTGAGCGCGCCGTCCTCGTAGAGGCAGGCCACCTTGGCGCTCGTCCCCGTGCCGCAGGGCGAGCGATCGTACGCGCCGCCCGGGCAGAGGACGAAGTTCCGGCTGTTGATCCCCTTCACGGGCGACGGCGCACAGAGCTCGATGTGGTCGATCTCCTTGCCGTCCCCTCCCGTGATGCCGTTCTTCTGAAGCGCCCGCCGGATCGCCCACGTCCGCTGCGTCAGCCGCTCGACGTTGCCCAGGGCCAGCTCCTCGTCCGTCGCGTCGACAAGGAAGAACCAGTTGCCGCCCCAGGCGACGTCCCCCGTCACGCGCCGCCCGTCGACCTCGACGACGACGCCCTTCTTGAACCGGTAGCTCGGGACGTTCTCGATCCGCACCCCGCCGTCCGGGAGGAGCGTGCAGGTGACGGTGCCGACGACGGTCTCGATCCGGTGCTCGCCGGGCTTGATCCTCGCCAGGAGGGAGAGCGTCGCCACGAGGCCGATCGTCCCGTGGCCGCACATCCCGATGAAGCCGACGTTGTTGAAGAAGATCACGCCCGCGGTGCACGCGCGGTCGTGCGGCTCGCAGAGAAGCGCGCCGACCAGGACGTCGGAGCCGCGCGGCTCGTTGACCACCGCGGAGCGGAACCGGTCGTGGTCGCGGCGGAAGAGTTCGAGACGCCCGGGAAGCGGCCCCGTCCCGAGGTCGGGCCCGCCGGCCACGACGACCCGCGTGGGCTCGCCGCCGGTGTGGGAGTCGACGACCTCAACGCGTCCGGGCTTTCGCGCGGCCATTCCTGCTCCCTTGGGGGCGCGTCGCGATCGCGCGACGAATGATCTTCAGGATTCGGGTCCGCTCGGCGCCCCCGACCGGCAGGCGCGGGGCACGCGTGACCTCGTTCCCAAGCCCCGTCTCCGCCATCGCGAGCTTGATGTACTGGACGAGCTTCGGGTGCGTGTCGAGATGGAGGAGCGGCGTGTACCAGCGGTAGATCGTCAAGGCCTGATCATAGCACCCATGGGTTGCGAGGTCCCAGAGAAGAAGGCTCTCCCGGGGGAACGCGTTGACGAGCCCCGAGATCCAGCCCGCCACTCCGAGGACCACGCTCTCGAGGATGAGGTCGTCGACGCCGGCGAAGAGGACGTACCGGTCGCCGAGCCGGTTCACCAGGTCGGTGATCCGCCGCGGGTCGTCGCTCGACTCCTTGATCGCGACCAGCCTCTTCTCGGGGGCGAGCTCCTCGAACATCTCCGGCGTGAGATCGACACCGTAGGAGGGCGGATTGTTGTAGCAGAGGATCGGAAGCCCCGTCGCGCGCGCCACGGCGCGGAAGTGGGCGACCGTCTCCGCCGGATCGGACGCGTAGACCATCGCGGGGAGGACCATGAGGCCGTCCGCGCCCAGTTTCTCCGCGTCGCGCGCGAACCGGCAGGCCTGCAACGTGGAGTTCTCCGCCACTCCGGCCAAGACCGGGACCCGGCCACCGATCGCCCCGACCGCGGCGCGGATGACGTCGCGCTTCTCCTCCGCGAGGAGCGCCTGGTTCTCGCCTACGGAGCCCAGGACGACCATGCCGTGGACGCCCGCGCGGACGAGGCGGTCGAGGTGCCGCGTCGTCGCGTCGAGATCGACCGACTGGTCCTTTCGGAACGCCGTCGTCGCGGCGGGGTAGACACCTTTCCATCGGACGTTCATGCCGTCTCCTCCAGCGGGGGGAACGCCTGGACCAGGCCGCCCGCACCCGCGACGCGCTCGACGTCCTCGATCATGAACGGCGCGTCCTTCGTGAAATTCTCGATCCCGTCCGCGGTGACCGCAACCGTGTCCTCGACGCGGACGTAGATCTTCTCCTCCGGGACCCAGAGCTGCGGATCGACCGCGAAGACCATGCCCGGCTCGAGGAGGCGGTTCCGGTAGTCGCCCACGTCGTGGACGGCCATGCCCACGGGATGGGACAGGTGGCCGGCGTAGGCGAGCGTCGCGCGCGCGGCCTTCTCAAAGGAGGGCTTCGACCAGGAGGTCGACTCGATCACGCGCTTCATCTCCGCGGCAGCCTCCTCGAGGATCCCGCCCGCGTACCGGCCGGGGCGGATGAGGCGGAGGAGCGTCGCGTGATAGAGCGCCATGAATCCATAAAGCTCGCGCTGCCACGGCGCGAAGCGCCCGCCCGCGACCCACATGCGCCCGATGTCGCTCGTGTAGTAGCCGACGTCGGGGGCGCAATCAAAGAGGACGAAGTCGCCCGCCTTGAGCACGTCGTCGTTCCGCCACCAGTGGGCGTCCCACACGTTCGCCCCGGACGGGATGATGGGCGCGTAGCCTTCGCCTCTCGCGCCGTTGACCCGGTAGAGGTAGGCCATCGCGGCGCCGAGCTCGTACGCGCGGACGCCCGGCCGGCCCGACTTCATCGCCTCGAGGGCCGAGAGCGCGGAGAGGCGGCCGGCCTTGCGGAGGAGCGCGAGCTCGCACGGGCTCTTGATGAGGCGCAGGCCGTCGAGGAGCGGGTTGAGGTCGCGGATCGCGGCCGCGGGCGCCTCGCGGCGGAGGTGGTCGATGAACCGCGCCTCGCGCGACGGGGCTCCGTCCCACCGGTCGGCGGCGATCGCCGCTCGGGAGCGGGTCGCGATGTCCCGCGACATGTGGATCCCCTCGGCCGGCGCGTGGGGCGCGTAGAGCGTCGCCTGGACGCGGATCGCCGCCGCGGCCTCGGAAAGCGGGCGGATCGACTCGACGCCGCGGGCCTCCGCCTCGCCGTCGAGGAAGAGCGTCGTCGTCCGCGAGCGCCCGTCGAGAAGGAGGAGCGCCTGCGGCTCCTCGACCCCGCACAGGTAGTAGAAGTCGTTCGCCTGCCGGAAGGCCTCGAAGCCGCGCACGGGCCCGGCGCCCTGGAGCACGGCCGAGGCGCCGCCCAGGAGGCCGAGGAGCCTCGCCCGCCGCGCCGCGAACTCCTCCGGGGCGAAGTCACAGTGAGAGCTTCTTTGCTTTTGCATACAAAAACACAATACGTTGGCATTGCGTACAAAGTCAAGTAGAATCGGGCCGTGACGCTCGCCGCCTACATCCGGGAGGACCTGAAGTCCCGCATCCTGGGCGGGACGCTGACCGGGAAGGTCACGCTCCGCGACCTCTCCGAGCGCTACCGCGTGAGCCTGACCCCCGTGCGCGAGGCGGTCGAGGCGCTCGTGCGGGAGAAGATCATCCACAAGGAGGAGAGCGGCCGCCTCGCCATCCCGCAGACGCTTCCCCGGGCCGGCCGGGCCGCCGCGGCGCCGCGGCCGCGGGACTGGCACCCGGTGATCGCGCGGGACCTCATGCGCCGGAGCCTCCGGGGCGACGCGGAATTCCTCCGCGAGGAGGCGACGGCCGACCGGTACGGCGTCGGCCGGACGGTGCTCCGCAACGTCTACTCGCGCCTCGTCGGGGCGGGGATGCTGGAGCACGTCCCGCGACGCGGCTGGCGGGTCCGCCCGTTCCGCGAGGAGGACATGCGCGCCTACCTCGAGGTCCGTGAGCTGCTCGAGGTGAAGGCGCTCGACCTGGCGCGCCCGCGGCTGAACGCCGAGATCCTGGAGACGATCCTGGAGAAGAACCGGCCGTCCGAGGTCGACACCGAGCTCCACCCGTATCTCATCGAGAAGAGCGGCAACCGGTTCATCCAGGACTTCTTCCGCCGCCACGGCGCGTACTACACGACCCTCTTCTATTATGCCGCGCTCGGCGCCTCGGTCGTGAGCGACATGGCGCGGCAGCACCGCGAGATCCTGGAGGACCTGCTGGAGCGCCGCTGGAACCGCGCCCGGGACGCGCTCGCGACGCACATCCGCGACCAGGCGCCGGTGATGAAGAAGATGATGGCGCGCCTGGCAAAGCTCCCCCTCGGCGAGTGGCCCGAGATCGCCCCGGCGGGCCCCGACTCGGCGCCGTGAACGTGCGGGCGGACGTCCTCGTCATCGGCGCGGGCGTGGTCGGCGTTTCGGCCGCGCACTTCCTCTCCGCGCGCGGGCGGAAGGTCACGGTCGTCGACCAGGGCGCCGTCGGCTCCTGCTGCTCGCACGGGAACGCCGGCCTCATCGTCCCCAGCCACTCGATCCCCATGGCCGCGCCCGGCATGATCGCGAAGGGGATGAAATGGATGTTCTCGCCCGACAGCCCCTTCTACATCAAGTTCCGATGGAGCCTCGAGCTCTTCTCGTGGCTCCTCAAGTTCCGCGGCGCCTGCCGCGAGGAGACGATGCGCCGCGCCATCCCCGTCCTGCGCGAACTCCACCGCGCGAGCGCCGCCCTGTACCGGGAGCTGGCCGGTCCCGCGTGCTCCTATGGACGCCGCGGCCTCCTCCTCGTCTACCGGAGCGAGGAAGGTCTCGATGAGGGCCGCCACGAGGCGCGACTGCTCCGCGAGCACGGCCTCGCCTCCGAGGAGCTCGACGTCGCCGCCGCCCGCACCCGCGTGCCGCGGCTGAAAGAGGGCGTCCGGGGGGCGATCCACTTCCCCGAGGACGCCCACCTCGACCCCGCGCTCTTCGTCCGGGATCTCGCCGCCAAGGCCGCGGCGCAGGGCGTCGAGTTCCTGCCCGGCACCGGGGTCATCGATTTCGAAACGTCGGGCCGCCGCGTCACCGCCGTGCGCACCTCAAAAGGGATGATCGCGGCCGACGAGATCGTCCTGGCGACGGGCTCCTGGTCGCCGGGCGTCGCGCGCTCCCTCGGCCTCCGCATCCCCATCCAGCCCGCGAAGGGATACAGCATCACGATGAAGTCCCCCACCGATCCGCCCGCGCTCCCGATGCTTCTCATGGAGGCGAAGGTCGGCGTGACCCCGATGGGCCCGAACCTCCGCCTAGCCGGGACGCTCGAGCTGGCCGGCCTCGACCTTTCGATCAACGAGCGACGCGTCGAGGCGATCCGCCGCGGCACGCGCGAATATCTGGAGGGGATCGAAGGCCTTCCCGAGCTCGAGGTGTGGACGGGCCTACGCCCCTGCACGCCCGACGGGCTCCCGATCCTCGGCCGCCCCGCGGCCTATGACAATCTCGTCCTCGCCACCGGCCACGCGATGGTCGGCCTCTCGCTCGGTCCCATCACCGGAAAGCTCGTCGCCGAGATCGTCTCCCGCGAGACGCCTTCGATCGATCTCGCCCTCCTCGCCCCCGATCGATTCTCCTGAGCGGACCGCAACGAAACGAAGTGAACCGGGTATATATCGAACTGGCTGGAGAAGGACCATGAGAACGCTCCTGGCGATCGCCCTCCTCCTCGCGCCCGCCACGGCGCAGCAGAAGGAGATCAAGGTCCTCTTCCTGGGCGACCGCGGCCACCACAAGCCGGCCGACCGCGCGAAGCAGATCACGCCCGTCCTGGCCGGACGCGGGATCGCGATCACCTACACCGAGGACGCGAACGACCTGGACGCGCAGAAGCTCGCCGGCTTCGACGCGCTCCTCCTCTACGCCAACATCGACGCGATCAAGCCCGAGCAGGAGAAGGCCCTTCTCGAGTTCGTCGAGGGCGGGAAAGGCTTCGTTCCCGTCCACTGCGCCTCTTTCTGCTTCCGCAACTCCGAGAAAGTCGTCGCCCTCATGGGGGCCCAATTCAAGAGTCACGGCACGGGCACGTTCCGCGCCAGGATCGTCCGCCCCGATCATCCCGCCATGCAGGGCGTCCCGGAGTTCGAGAGCTGGGACGAGACCTACGTCCACGCGAAACACAACGAGGAGAACCGCACCGTGCTCGCGATGCGCGACGAGGAGCCGTGGACCTGGGTCCGCACCCACGGGAAAGGACGCGTCTTCTATACCGCGTGGGGCCACGACGAGCGCACGTGGGGGAACGAGGGGTTCCAGAAGCAGCTCGAGCAGGGCCTCCGGTGGGCCGTCGGGCAAGCTCAAGAACCCGAGCGACGCAAAGACCTCAAGCCTTTTGAATACAAGGACGCCAACGTCCCCTTCTACAGCCCTCCGGGAAACAAGGACCTGAAGGACTGGAACCGGATGCAGCTCCCCGTCGAGCCGGCCGAGTCGGCCAAGCACCTCGTCGTCCCCCCGGGCTTCGAGGTCAAGCTCTTCGCGAGCGAGCCCGAGATCACCAAGCCGATCGCGATGGCGTGGGACGCGCGCGGCCGGCTCTGGATCGCCGAGACCGTCGACTACCCCAACGACATGCAGCCCGAGGGACAGGGCCGCGACCGGATCAAGATCTGCGAGGATACCGACGGCGACGGCATCGCCGACAAGTTCACGGTCTTCGCGGACAAGCTGAGCATCCCGACCAGCCTCGCGTTCGCCAACGGAGGCGTGATCGTCCAGCAGGCGCCGCACACGCTCTTCCTCAGGGATTCAAAGGGCGGCGACCACGCCGACGAGCGGCACGTCCTCTTCAGCGGCTGGGGGACGGGCGACACCCACGCGGGCCCGAGCAATCTCCATTGGGGCTTCGACAGCTGGATCTATGGGATGGTGGGCTACAGCGGCTTCAAGGGCACGGTCGGCGGAAAGACGCACCAGTTCCAGATGGGCTTCTACCGGTTCAAGGCTGACGGCTCCGGGCTGGAGTTCCTCCGCTCGACCAACAACAACACGTGGGGCTGCGGCCTGAGCGAGGAGGGCCTCGTCTTCGGCTCGACCGCGAACGGCAACCCGAGCGAGTACATGCCGATCCCCAACCGCTACTACGAGTCGGTCCAGGGCTGGACCGCGGGCCGCCTGGGCGGCATCTCCGGCAACCCGGAGTTCCACCCGGTCACCGACCGTGTCCGCCAGGTGGACTTCCACGGCCGCTTCACCGCCGCCGCCGGCCACGAGCTCTACACGGCGCGGCTCTTTCCGAAAGAGTACTGGAACCGCACGGCGTTCGTATGCGAGCCGACTGGCCACCTCGCGGCGACGTTCGTCCTCGAACCCAAAGGGGCGAATTTCTCCTCGACCGTCGGCTGGAACCTCCTGGCCAGCGACGACGAGTGGACCGCCCCGATCGCCGCCGCGGTCGGCCCCGACGGCGCCGTCTGGGTGATCGACTGGTACAACTACATCGTCCAGCACAACCCGGTCCCGCGGGGCTTCAAGAACGGGAGGGGCAACGCCTACGACATCGACCTCCGCGACAAGACCCACGGCCGCATCTACCGCGTCTATCCAAAGGGGGCGAAATTCCCCGCGCCGAGGCGCCTGGACACGGCATCGCCCGGGGAACTGGTCGCGACGCTCAAGGACGACAACCTTTTCTGGCGCATGCACGCGCAGCGGCTGCTCGTCGAACGCGGTCAGAAGGACGTCGTTCCCGCGCTCGAGGCCCTCGCGCGCGACCGGGCCGTCGACGCGATCGGCCTCAATCCGGCCGCGATCCACGCGATCTGGACCCTGCGGGGACTGGGCGCCGCCGTGCCGGTCGAGGCGCTCGATCACAAATCCGCGGGGGTCCGCCGCGCCGCGGCTCCGGCCGGCCCCGTGAAACTCCTCAGCGATCCCGACGCGCAGGTCCGGATGGCCGCGCTCCTCGCGCTCGCCGACGCCCCCGCCTCGATCGAGGCCGGCCAGGCGGTCTTCGCGATGATCCAGAAGCCGGAGAACGCGGGCGACACGTGGATCCCCGACGCCGCGACCGCGGCCGCCGCGCGCCACGATGCGGGGTTCCTGAAGGCGGTGCTCGCGAGCCTGAAGCCCTCCTTCGCTGAAGCTCCGGCGGGCAAGCCCGAGGGCGACGTCGCCGCCCGACGCGATCCAGTCAACCTGCTCCCCAAGAATCCAAATGGATGGAGGAAGGTGACCTACTCGGGGACCGCCGAGCACACGGTCGACGACACCGGGAGGAAGAACAAGCGGAGCCTGAAGATCGCCTCGACCGACGGATCGGACGCGAGCTGGTCGGTGACGGTCGACGTCCGCCCGCAGACGCGCTACCGCCTCTCGGGCTGGGTGAAGACAAAGGACCTCGCGGCCGGCAGCGGCAAGGGCGCGCTCTTCAACATCCACGAACTCCAGGCCGAAGGCCTCCCGCGCCCGGTGACGGGCACCTCGGACTGGAAGCGCCTCGAGATCGAGTTCTCGTCGGGCGCGCTCTCGCACGTCACGGTCAACTGCCTTTACGGCGGCTGGGGACGGTCCAAGGGCGAGGCCTGGTGGGACGAGGTCGAGCTCGTCGAGGTCTCGGGCCCGAGCCTCCCCGGCCGCGTGGGCGAGATCGTCACGATCGTCACGCGGAACTACGCGCGCCGCGGCCCGTCGGAGTCGGTCGTCGCGACGCTCTCCGCGCTCAAGGGCGCCGACGCGCGCCTCGCGGGCTTTGTCCTCGACGGGCTGGCCGACGGCTGGCCGAAGGGCGTGTCGCCCGACCTCACGGCAACCCAGAAGGAGGAGCTCTCCAGCGTCATGAAGGCGCTCCCGATCGAGCTCCGCGACCGCCTGCTCGCGCTCGCCGACCAGTGGGGCCGGCGCGATCTCTTCGCCGCCGACGCCGCCGCGACGATCGACGCGCTCGCCGCGCGGGTCGCCGACGGCTCGCTCCAGGTCGAGGAGCGGGTCGCCTCCGCACGACGGCTCGTCCGCATCGCCGACCTCCCCGCGACGGCGGAGAAGATCGTCGCGCCCGTCACGCCGCTGGCGCCGCCCGTGCTCGTAAACGGCCTCCTCGACGCGCTCTCCGAGAGCCGGCTCGCGGAGACGGGCGTGATCGTGCTGTCGAAATGGACGGCCCTGACGCCGGCCACGCGCCGGGGCGGGATCGCGCTCCTCATGAGGCAGCCCGCGTGGACGCGGGCGCTCCTCGACGCGGTCGAGAAGGACGCGATCGCGAAGACCGACCTCGCCGCCGAGCACTGGCAACAGCTCAAGCTGAACCCCGACCGGGAGATCGCGGCGCGCGCGCAGAAGATCGAGGCGACCGGCCCGGGCGCCGTCTCGCCCGACCGCGAGAAGATCTACCAGAAAATGCTCCCGCTCGCCGACCGGAAGGGCGACCTCGCCAAGGGGAAGGCGGTCTTCGCCACGCTCTGCTCGAAGTGCCACCTGCTCGCGGCCGAAGGAGGCAAGGTGGGCCCCGAACTCACCGGCATCGGCGCGCGCCCGCGGAAGGACATCCTTCTGGAGATCGTCGATCCCAACCGCAGCGTCGAGGCGAACTACCGGATGTGGCAGGTGAAGACCGTGGACGGGCAGGTCCTGGCCGGCCGGCTCGACACCGAGACCGCGACTTCAATCGAGCTCTACGACGTCGAGGGGAAAAGCCACGTCGTCCAGCGGAAGGACATCGAGCTCATGAAGGCCTCGGCCCTTTCGATCATGCCGGTGGGCCTGGTCGACCTGCTGCCGGAGGACGACATCGCGTCGCTGCTGGAGTTCCTGGCGTCGTCCCGCGAGGGAGGGAAGAAGAAGTAAAGCTCACCACAAAGTCACAAAGGACATCCAGAAGACCCCTTCGAGAGGAAAACACCGCTCCAAGCGCGTCCACTGAATAGGGGGTCGTATGTCGATAGTGGGTTTGGCCTTCGCCCTTTGGACGCAAGCCGAGGACTTCGATCGTCTCGTGGTGCAGCTGGGTAGTGACTCGATCGAGACGCGGGACGAGGCCGAGACCCGGCTTATCGAACATGGGGCCAAGGCTCAGAAGGTCGTGGAGTCGCTGCTCCGTTCTCCCGACCCCGAGCGGCGGCTTCGTGCAGCGCGCATCCTCAAGTATTACGACTGGGGATTGACTCCTCAAACGAGGAGCGAAATCGACTCGCTCCTGGAGCGATGCCGGATCTCTCCCCTCGATGATAGGAGCCATGCGGACGACCAACTCCTCATCGACGTCGACCTCTGGAAGCGGTGGCAGGATCTTGGCCCGAAACCGATCCGCTACCTCCTTGAGATGCACCGGGCAACGCCCCAGGGTCTCCGCCGCGGCCAGGTCCTGTACCTCGCATCCTTGGCCGGGGACCGATCGGCGCTGGACGCTGCGCTGACGGGGCTGGAGTCCCCTCACCCGGCGGTACGAGAGTACGCCGCGCGGGCCTGCCGCCGGATCGGCGATGCTGAGGCCGTCCCAAGACTGGCCTCACTTCTTTCGGAACCCCCTGTCCTTGATCCCGATCCACGACAGCGCCGAACCTACTGTGTCGCTGAGAAGGCCGCGTGGGCGATCCAGGGGATCGTAGGCTTTCCGATCGACCCAGAACAATGGGTCGAGAGAATCTATCCGTACCACACCGCTCATCACGGAATCTTCCCCCGCCTCGAACGGTTTCGGGCTTGGTGGGAGCGCAATCAGGATCGACATTCGGTCGACGAGTGGCGCCAGGGCGCGCGTGAGGACGCGCGTGCTCTCACGGAAGACTCACGGCCCCCGAAAGACCGGCTGAGTGGCTGCATGCTGCTCATGGCCCTCGGGGGCGACGACGACCGTCTCTGTCGCATCGTTCTTGAGCTCTGTGGAAGGGTGCCCAAGGACAGCGAGGACTTCCACCTGAGATGGAGAGCGATCGGCTTTTTCAAGTCTCGACCTGACCCGGAGGACGGCTACCGGGGCCGCCCCTGGGAGAAGATCGAGGAGACCCTCCTGGAGACGCTCGCCGACGGCAGGCGATCCTCTCAGTGGCCCGCAGCGCTGGGGATAGCGTGGCACCTTTCCGGGGGGATGTTCACGGATCCCGTCTTCTATCCCAGCTTCTTCGGAAAGGATTTTCCTTTCGACCGACTCCGACCGACCTTGGAGTTGCGCCTGGGCGCGAAGGAGCCTGTGACGCGCTACCTGGCAGCCCTCACGCTGGGATTCAAGGGCAACCCGCGCGCCGAGGGCCCGCTGATCGAGTTCCTCGTCACAGCCTTCCAAGAAGGCGCACGAGAGCGGCTCCCATGGCTCCAGGAGGCGGCGACATGGACGGAGGCGTGGAATTGTGGCGAGCCGCTCTTCGAGCGCTGGGCTTTGGCGGCGCTCATGAGGGTCGGGTCTGACAAGTCGAGACCGATCTTGCAGAAATGGGCCAAGGGGGATCGTTCCCCCCTGGTCGCTTGCCGCGCGCTGGCCAAGCTGGGCGAAAGTTCCGTGGTCCCGCTGATTCGTCCCTATCTCGATGCGCCTGAGGAGAAGGTTCCCGAGGGGGATTTCTCGGCGTGGTGCCGCGCCTATCGATGCGAGGAGGATCGCGGGATCGCCTTCATCTGCCTCTATCACCTTCGTCACGATGAAGCGCTGGCCTGGTTGCGTAAGAAATACTCCACGGGAGTAGAACCAAAGTTCCTCAACAGTGATGCCGTAATCGAACTTATCCAGGGCAACGACTCGCTGGCCGTGGAGATCTGGCTGACCTCGCGAGACAGGTATGCCGATCGCGTGTGGGAGAAGCTTCCGACCCTGTCGCCCGAAGTCCTGGTCCCGGCGCTTGTCGACCACGCCTCTCGCGGTTCAGCCGAAGCCCACCGGGTGCTTGCTCGCCTGGCCCCGGGAGAGGGCTTGGAATCCAAGAAGGCCGAAGAATTGCGCTCCTGGTGGGAAAGAGTGAAGACGACTTTTTCGATCGACCCCGCTGCGTTTCGCGCGGCTCGGTGAAAGCGAAAGATCGGGAGGAGCGGCCCGCGCCGCCCCTCCCCGATCGATGAGGCTATTTCGCCGGCCGGTGGACGCTGTGGCAGGCCTTGCAGTCGCTCGCCGTCTTGAGCTTGTCGGCCGCGCCCGCCTTCTTTTCGGCGACTTCCTTGGACGCCGCGAGCAGGGCCTCGGTCTTGTCCTTCCAGCTCTTCTCGTCGCCCTGGGGCGCCTTGAACGTCACGAGCGCCTCGTAGAAGCTCACGAGCTTCTTGGCGTCGTCGTCGGTCCCCTTGCCGCCCTTGATCTTTTCGAGCAGGGAGTCCTTGCCCTTGTGGGCCACCATGACTTCCTTGATCGACTTGGGCGCGTCCTGCGCCGCCGCGCCCAGAAGGAACGCGACCGCCAGGGCCCCGGCAACACCTCCCGCATACCGCATGGCACCTCCTCCTAATGAATAAAAATCCCAGTCCACTCTTTTTCTTACACCCCGACCCCGCCCCTGTTGTGGAGTATTGGACTCTAACGACGGTTGCTCCCCGGGCGTTCCCCCTCCCGGCGTTTTCCAGATTGGGGGAATCGGCGAGACTATGCTCCGACCCGCGGACTGTCCAGAGATCGCAGGACCCTACCAGCGGATCGTGAGCCCGGCATGGAAGCCGAGATCGGGGCTGTTCACGAAGTTGAGGATGTTCTCGATGATCCCCGCCTCGAAGAGGAGGCCGGGCTCGATCTCCCACTTGAAGCCGCCGGCGACCTCGTTCGAGGGCAGCGCGAAGTCCCGCAGACCGTCGACCGCCCCGCCCGTGATCAGGTACTGGGCGACCAGCGAAAATCCCGGGAGACAGTTCCACTCCAGCGCGGCCAGGCCCGACCACTGCCACGTCCGGAGCCTGATCCCGAAGAAATTGTCCCGGCCGTACCACGCCCCGATCGCGCCCGCGTAGAGTCGGAACCCCGACGACAGGTCCTTCGACACGGAGAGGGAGGCCGCCAGGTCGACCGGCGTCGCCTCCTCGAGATCCCCTCCGCCGCCCAGCTTCGCCCGGAGGGTGACCGCGTACGAGACGGCGGGCAGGAGGTCGTTTCCATACGTGACCACGTGCTGGAACGAGAGCATCGCCGACTCGACGAACGGCTGCGGGTCCTCGCGGTCGACGTGCACCGGCGGCCCCACGTCCGGCGAGTGCACGTTGAACACGTAGTCGTTGCGGGGGAACCGCGTGCGGGGGCCGAGCGCGAGCCCGAAGGTGTCGTGGAACCCGATGATGAGCGCGTCAAGACCGCCGCCCGTCCGCTCGCCGCTGACGATCTCCAATTCGACCCGGACATGGTCCGAGAGGCCCCAGCTGAACGAGACGTCCGAAGCGACCACCTCGTAGTCGATCTCCCAGTAGTTGTTGGCCGCCAGGTCCTTGCCCCACTCCGACTGGACGTGGAGCTCGAAGGTGTGCTCCGAAAACGAGGCCGGGAAGTAGGGCGATAGGTTCATGCGGAGCGAGGAGAAGGGAGAGAGCGACGTCTGGCGGAACGGCCCGTAGCCGACGTTGGGTTTCTGGAACCAGCTGCTGTCGTCGCCGGGTTCCTGGGCGGAGGCGGGGAGGGCCGCGGCGAGCAACGCGAGGAGCGCGGCCGTCATCTCCACCCTCTCTTCAAGGCTTCCATCATCAGGCCGCATCCCCGGGCGTTCAAGGCATTTGTGCGCGCAGGCGGCATCGTGTTGAATAGACGCTCCCGATGAAACTGAAATTCCTGATTCCCGCGGGCCTGCTTCTCGCGTCAGGTTGCCTCCACTCCGGCGGGCGCTCCGGGGAGATCCTCGCGCTCCAGGGAGACTTCGATCGCGGCCGCGACCTCGTCTTCGAATCGCCAATGCAATGCCGCGCATGCCACCGGTTCGGATCGGGGGACGAGAAGATGGGCCCGGACCTCGAAAAGATCGGCGCGAAGTACGACCGGCGGAAGCTGCTCGAGACCCTCCTCGACCCGTCGAGGGAGATCGAGCTGAAGTACGTGAGTTACCTCGTCGAGACGACGGGCGGCGCGATCCACGCCGGCATCGTGGTCGAAAAGACGCCCGCGACGATCGTGCTCCGGGACGCGGAGAAGACGGTCGAGCTCGCGGCGAAGGATGTGAAGCGGATGGTCGCGCAGGAGAAATCGATCATGCCCGACTCCCTCCTGCGGGAGTTCACGGCGCAGGACGTGGCCGACCTCCTCGAGTTTCTCTCGTCCCTGAAGTGAACTATTTCTCCTGCCAGCGCTGCCACTCGAGGCCGGGACGGTCGACGCGGAACTGGACCAGCCGGCGCTTGTCGACCTCGGTGACGTAGACGGTCCGACCGTCCGGGCCGCCGAAGCAGACGTTGGTCGGATGCTTGCCCAGGACGTCGACCTCGCGGAGGACCTTCCCTTCCGGCGAGACGACGGCAACCGTTCCCTTCCCGTGGCGCGTGACGTAGAGATTGCCGTCCACGTCGCACCGCATTCCGTCGAAGCCGTGGTCGGGGAATTCCGCGAGGAGCCGCTTCCCCGTCACGCCTTCGGGCACGATCGCGAAGGCCCAGATCTTCCGCTGGACGCTCTCGTTCACGTAGAGCGTCTTCCCGTCGGGGCTCACCTCGATGCCGTTCGTCGTCCCCATCTCGCCGGCCAGGAGCGTCGTCTTCCCGTCGGTCCCGATCCGCCAAAGCTGGCCGGTCCCGTTCTTCCAACTCGGATCGCTCGCGTAGAGCGTCCCGTCGGGCGCGATCGCGAGGTCGTTGGGCTGGTTCATCTTGGGCTCGTGCGCAAAGACCGTGATCTCGCGGGTCTTCGGGTCGATCCGGAGCACCTGGTGCTCCACGTAGTCCGCCACGTACATCAGGCCCTTCCGGTCGAAGCGGATGCCGTTCCCCGTGCTCTTCCCGGGAAGCGTGACCCAGACTTCGCCCTTTCCGTCCGGGGTGACGCGGCCGATCGTCTGCTGCTTTCCGAAGTTGACGGCGAAGATGTTCCCGTCGCGGTCGCAAGCGGGACCCTCGATGCCCTCGGTGAACAGGCCTTCGGCGGTCAGCGACGTCGCGTTCTCCTGCGCGGCCCAGAGGACCCATGCGGCCAGGATGTGTTTCATCGCGCTACCTCCCGTCGGGCGAGCATAGCCGACACGACCTTCCGCAGCAAGCGACCGCGTCAGCGCGACTCACGCCGGAACGCCGCGGGGGTCCGCCCGGTCGCCTTCCGGAAGAGCGAACTCAGGTAGGCCGGCTGGTGGAAGCCCAGCTGGTCGCTGATCCGGCGGACCGCGAGGTCCGTCGTCGCGAGCAGCGCCTTCGCGCGGTCGATCCGGAGCCGCTGGATCTCCGCCTTTGGCGTGCGCCCGAGATGTTTCACGAAGCGGTGCTCGAGGGCCCGGCGCGACAGCGGGACTTCGCGGAGGACCGAGCCCACGTCGATGCCCTCCAGCGCGTGGCGCCGGATGAAGTGGAGCGCCTTCGCGACGTACGGGTCGGCGATCGCGAGGATGTCCGTCGACTGCCGGGTCGAGACGCCGAGCGGCGCGACGAGCGTCGGCCCCGCGGGCGCCCGGCCGCCCCGCATCAACCGGTCCAAGAGGGCCGCCGCCTCGTAGCCCGCGCGCTCGGGGTTGAACGCCACGCTCGAGAGCGGCGGGTCGGAGAGCTCGCAGAGCTCCCGGTCGTCGTCCGCGCCGACGACCGCCACCTCCTCCGGCACCGCGAGCCCGCCCCGCCGGCACGCGTCGAGCGCGCGCAGGCCGTGGATGTCGTTCGTCGCGACGAGTCCGAGAGGCTTGGGCAGCGACGCGATCCAGCGCCGGAGCCGCTCCTGCTGCGCCTCCCACCGGCCGCCCGAGGGATGGATCGCGAGCGTCACCTTCGCGGCCCGCGCGACCTCCTCCACGCCCGAGAGCCGCTCCTCCGACCAGTGCTCCCCCCGCACCCCGTGGAAGGCGAGGTGGCGGAGCCCGCGGTCCAGCAGGTGCTGCGCCGCGATCCGCCCCACTGCGCGGTTGTCGTTCAGGATCATCGGGGTCCGCGCGCGCCGCTCCACGCGGTCGAACAGTCCCACCATCGGCAGGCCCGTCCGCGCCAGTCGCGGGTCGTCGCTCCGGGTGATGATCCCGTCCCCCTTCCAGCGGCCGATCCAGTCCGGGAGCGCCGCCCCGAGCTCGCGCTGCTCCAGGAAGATCGACCACGGCCCGCGCTCCTTCAGGTAGCGCGCGATCCCGCGTAGGACGCCGCGGCCGTACGCGATCGACGATTCGACGATCAGCGCCACGTGGGGACGGCTCCGGCGGGCCATGTTAAAAAGTTAACCCTTTGACCTCCCTCGCGTCAAGGACTAGGGGGGAGAATGTAAAATAACGATATTCTTTTGCGCGTTCGGGGATTCCCCGGCACGGCCCGCCCGGCTATCGTGAGGGGGTTGCACGAAAGGATCTCCATGGACCTCTTCCGGACCTCCTGCCGCGGGGGCGAGGCCGCCGCCCTCCCCTCGAAGACGCAGATCGCGCTCGCCCGAGCCCTCCGCGAGCTCGCGCACTGGGACCGAGCGTACCCCGCCTCCGCGATCTCCCACCAGGGCGCGTGGATCGTCGCGGGACGGACCGGCCGCGACCGGGGCCTCGCCGTGGGCTTCCCCGCCGGGAAGCGCCCGCGCTGGGCGGCCGCGCTCCGCGGATTCGAGCGCGCCGAGGGCGACGTCACGATCCTCCTCTGCGACGGAAGCCACGAGACGCTCGTCGCGCTCCGCCAGGCGCTCCCGTTCCTCCAGCCCCGCCCGACCGGGACCGGCCCATCCTTTGGATTCGGCGACCGCACCGGCCTCGCCACGCCGGGCCATCTCCTCGCGCTCGAGGGAAGCGGCTTCTTCCCCAACCTCGCCCAGCAGTCGATCCGCGAGATGGGCCGGACCCAGCGGACGCCCCAGGACGTGCTCGACGCGGCCGTCTTCGGCGCGCTCCAGTCGGGACGCCTCGACGGCTTCGGCGCCGACGCCGACCATTTGAAGACGCTCGACGACGTCGACCGCTGCGCCGAGGCGGGCTTCGTCATGTTCACGCTCGACGCCATCGAGAAGGTCCAGGACCAGGCCCCCAAGATGAGCGACGCCGTGCTCGAGACCGAGTACCGCAAGGTGATCGACGAGGTCCCGGGCGCGAAGTCGTGGGAGAAGAAGTACCTCGGGAAATCCTTCACCTTCGAGAAGGTGGTGAAGGTCACCTTCGAAGGCCGCGCGTGGCGCGAGGGCGTCGTCAAATACGGCCGCGGCATCCCCTACTGGCTCGAGATGGAGAAGCGCGCGCGCCAGAAGACGAAGGGCCGCGCCCTCGAGATCGAGATCGCCGTCGACGAGACCGGCGCCGTCACCACGGCCGCCGAGCATCTCTTCATCGTCCGCGAGCTCCAGGAGCGCGGCATGACGTTCCAGGGCCTCGCGCCCCGGTTCGTCGGCGAGTTCGAGAAGGGGGTCGACTACAAGGGCGAGCGGAAAGTCCTCGAGGACTCGGTCGTCGAGCACGCCGTCCTCGCCCGCGCCCACGGCGGCTACAAGATCTCGGTCCACTCCGGGAGCGACAAGTTCTCCGTCTACCCGATGATCGCGAAAGCGACCGCCGGAAAGTTCCATTTGAAGACCGCCGGCACGAGCTGGATGGAGGCGGTGCGCGTCATCGTTCGCAAGGAGCCCGGCCTCTTCCGCGACATGTGCGACCACGTTCGCGGCCAGTACGAGAAGGACCGCGCGAGCTACCACATCTCGGGCGATCCCGGGACAGTCCCGCCGCCGCGGACGCTGAAGGACTCCGACCTCGAGCGGATCTACGTCGTCGAGGACGACGGCCGGCAGATCATGCACGTGACGTACGGCTCGGCGTTCACGGCGAAGGACGCCTCGGGCCGCTGGCTCTTCCGCGACCGGATCTTCGACCTGCTCGCGCGCGAGGAGGACCTTTACACGGAGTGCCTCGCGAAGCACCTGGGCCGGCACGTCAAGGGGCTGAAGGCGGGCCTCGCGAAGAAGAAGCGCCGCGCGACGGCCGGGGCGCGCCGATGAAAGCGATCCGGCTCGAGAAGCCCGGCCACTACGCCCGGGTCGAGATCGAGGAGCCGAAGAAGCCCGCGGCGGGCGAGGCGCTCGTCCGCGTCCTGACTGTCGGGATCTGCGGCACCGACGTCTCCGGGTTCCTCGGAAAGATGCCCTTCTACACCTACCCGCGCATCCCGGGCCACGAGCTCGGGGTGGAAGTGCTCGAGGTCGGGCCGGGCGTGACGAACGCGAAACCCGGCGAGCGCTGCGCGGTCGAGCCCTATTTGAACTGCGAGACCTGCCGTGCCTGCCGCGCAGGCCGCGGGAATTGCTGTGAGACTCTGAAAGTGTTGGGCGTCATGACCGACGGGGGGCTCCGCCCGCGCTTCGTCCTCCCGGCGCGTAAACTCCACCCGGCGGGGACGCTTCCCCCCGACACGCTCCCGCTCGTCGAAACGCTCGGGATCGGGTACCACGCCGTGGAGCGCGGCGCTCCCCAGAGGGGCGAGGAAATCCTGGTCGTCGGCGCCGGCCCGATCGGCCTCGCCGCCATGCAGTTCGCCAAGATCCGCGGCGCGCGGCTGACCGTCCTCGACGTCAACCCGCGCCGCCTCGAGTTCGCGAGGCAGGAGATGGCCGTCGACCAGACGGTCGTCGCCGACGGCACCGAGAAGCAGAAGCTCGACGGCGCGTTCCCGCTCGTGATCGACGCGACGGGCCACGCCGGTTCGATGAGCCAGGCGATCCACTTCGTCGCGCCGACCGGCCGCCTCGTCTTCGTCGGGATCACCAGCGACAACGTCAGCTTCCCCGACCCGCTCTTCCACCGGCGCGAGATCACCATCTTCGCCTCGCGGAATTCGCTCCCGCCCGACTTCGACGCGATCATCCGGCTGATCCAGGAGGGAAAGGTCAACATCAAGCCCTGGATCACGCACCGCACGACTTTCGAGCAGTACATCGCGGACTTCCCGGAGGCGACCAAGCCCGAAAGCGGCATGATCAAGCTGATGGTGGAGGTCGCCCAGTGAACCCGACCGCCCTGACCGTGAGCCTCGTGCCCCAGGCCAGGGGTGGACCGTTCATCCTCTGGGATCCGCTGCCGGAGTCCTGCCGGAAAGCGAAGGCCCTCGGGTACGACGCGATCGAAATCTTCCCGCCGGGCGCGGACGTCGACGCGGCGCTGATCGAGAAGTGCCTGGAGGAGAGCGGCCTCAAGGTCGCCGCCATGGGGACCGGCGCGGGCTGGGTCTTGAAAAAGCTCACGCTGACCAGCCCCGACGCGGGCGTCCGTCGCGAGGCGCGCGAGTTCACGAAGGCGGTCATCGAACTCGCCGGCCGCTTTGGCGCGCCCGCGATCCTCGGCTCGATGCAGGGACGCTGGGGGGCGGACGTCGACAAGACGACCGCGGTCAACCACCTGCGATCCGCGCTCGAGGAGTTCGGCGAGCACGCGAAGAAGCAGGGCGTCACCTTCCTCCTCGAGCCGCTCAACCGCTACGAAGGCAACGTGGTCAACACGATCGAGGACGCGGTCGCGATCGTCCGCTCGCTCGCGACCCGGAACGTGACGATCCTGGCCGACCTCTTCCATATGAACATCGAAGAGACGAGCATCCCCGGGGCGCTCCGCGCGGGCGGCCCGCTCATCACCCACGTCCAGCTCGCCGATTCCAACCGCCGCCCCGCGGGCCACGGCCACACCGATTTCCGCGAGGTCGCGTCGGTCCTCCAGTCGATCGGGTACAACGGATATCTCTCGGCCGAGGCGCTCCCGTGGCCCAATCCCGACGACGCGGCGCGCCTGGCGATGGAAGGCATCCGGAGGTTCTTCACATGCTGAAGCACGGTCTCATCCATCCGACGATCAACGAGATCCTCGGCCGCGCGGGCCACCACGGCAAGGTCCTGATCGCGGACGGCAACTACCCGGCGTCGTCGACGCTCGGGCCGAACGCCCAGCTCGTCGCCCTCAACCTCTCGCCGGGCGTCGTGACCTGCACGCAGGTGCTGGAAGCGCTCGTCACCGCGATCCCGATCGAGGCGGCAAACACGATGATGTACGAAAAGACGGGCCCCTACGGGCTCAAGGCCGACCCGCCCGTCTGGGCGCAGTACCGGTCGGTCTTCAAGAAGGCGAAGCTCCCGCTCAAGCTCCAGCCGATCGAGAAGTGGGAGTTCTACAAGGCGGTCGCGACGCCCGACCACGTCCTGACCATCCTGACGGCGGACCAGCAACGATTCGCGAATCTGCTTCTGACGATCGGAGTGAGGATGTCATGAAGACTCGTACGCTGGGAAAGACGGGGCTTCAGCTGCCGATCCTGTCGTTCGGCGCCTCCTCGCTCGGCGCAGAGTTCCGCGGGATCGACATCCAGGAGGCGATGAAGGCGGTCCGCGTCGCGCTCGACTGCGGGATGAACTTCATCGACACGTCGCCCTTCTACGGGCGCGGCATGTCGGAGGTGCTGCTCGGCGTCGCGCTCCAGGACGTCCCGCGCGAGAAGTACCTCCTGTGCTCCAAGCTCGGGCGCTACGACGCCGCCCACTTCGACTTCTCCGCGAAGCGGGTCGTCGAGAGCGTCGACGTCTCGCTCAAAAGGATGCGCGTCGATCACCTGGACATCTGCCTCTGCCACGACCTCGAGTTCGTCGACATGAGCCAGATCGTGGAGGAGACGCTCCCCGCGCTCCGGAAGATCCAGCAGCAGGGGAAGGTCCGGTTCGTCGGCGTCTCGGGCTACCCCATGAAGATGTTCCGCTACGTCCTCGAGCGCGCGCCGATCGACGTCCTCCTCTCGTACAACCACTACACGCTCCAGAACACGATGCTCGAGGGGCTGATCCCGCTCGCGAAGTCCAAGGGGACGGGCGTGATGAACGCGGCCCCCTTCTCGGCGCGGCTGCTGTCGAACGCGCCGCTCCCCGCGTGGCACAAGGCGACCCCCGAGGTTCGCGAGACGGCGCGGATGGCGGCCGGGCACGCGGCGAAGCGAGGGAGCGACCTCGCCAAGCTCGCTGTCCAGTTCTCGATCCGGAACCCCGAGATCGCGACCTGCATTGCGGGTTCGGCCAGCCCCGAGCGCGTCGCGCAGTGGGCGAGGTGGGTCGAGGAGCCGGTCGACGAACCTCTGATGAAGGAAGTCCAGGCGATCCTCGCGCCGATCCACAACTGGTTCTATGTCGAGGGGCGGCCGGAGAATAATGACGACCCCAACGATCGACGCTCACCAGCACTTCTGGCAGCGCGGTAGGTTCAAGGACGGCTGGCTCGACCGGCCGGAACATCGGCCGATCTCCGGCAGCTTCCTGCCCGCGGACCTCGCGCCGCTCCTCCGGAAGACCGGAGTCCAGAAGACCGTGTTCGTCCAGACCCAGCACGACGTCGAGGAAAACCGCTGGGTGCTCGGGCTGGCGAAGCAGCACGATTGGATCGCGGGCGTCGTCGGCTGGGTTGACCTGGCCAGCCCGCGCTGCGAGGAGCAGCTCCTCGAGTTCAAAGGGCAGCCGAAGTTCGTCGGCGTCCGCCACATCACGCAGGACGAGCCCGACGACGACTTCACCGTCCGGCCGGCGGTGCTCGCGGGGCTCAGGGTCCTCGAGAAGCGCGGCGTCCCCTTTGACCTGCTGTTCTACGTCAGGCACCTGAAGCACGCGGCGACGCTGGCCGCGAAGTTCCCGAACCTGAAGATGGTGATCGATCACCTCGCGAAGCCGCGGATCAAGGATCACTCGATGGACGTCTGGAAGGATGCGTTTGTCGCGGCGTCGAAATTCCCGAACGTCTTCTGCAAGCTCTCCGGCATGGTGACCGAGGCCGACTGGAAGGCGTGGACCGTCGCGGACCTCAAGCCCTACGTCCAGCTCGCGCTCGAACGTTTCGGCCCCGACCGCCTGATGTTCGGCAGCGACTGGCCGGTCTGCGTGCTCGCGGCCCCTTATGAGCACGTCTTCGCGGCGCTCCACGAGGCCCTCGGCCCGGTCAGCGACACCGAACGCGAGAAAATCTTCGGCGGGACAGCATCGCGGTTCTACGGCCTTCAAATGTGAACCAAGTGTTAAGTGACGAATCCGATCTGTAACTTAACAGTTGAGGTAGAATCCGGGGACTATGAAGCCATTTAGAGTCGTCGTCGCGGGGCTGGTCCATGACCACGCGTGGGGGCTCCTTCCCCAGTTCGCCAAGGTCCCCGGGGTCGAGATCGTGGGCGGCGCGGATCCGAACCCGCCCCTGCTCGAGAAGCTCAAGAAGGAGTTGGGCGTCACCGCCCTCTTTGAGCGGCCCCGCGACCTCTTCGCGCGCGTGAAAGCCGACGCCGTCCTCGTCTGCGCTTCGAACTCGGGAAGCGTCCCGATCGCCGAAGCCGCCGCCGCGCGCGGGCTTCACGTGCTGGTGGAGAAGCCGATGGCCGCGACCGCGGAGGGCGCACGGCGAATGCTCCGAGCCTCAAAGAAGCACGGCACGCGCCTCATGGTCAACTGGCCGATCGCGTGGAACCCCGCGATCGTCCGCGCGATGGAGCTCGTCGAGAGCGGCGACATCGGCCAGGTCTTCCACGCGCGAATCCACATGGCGCACCAGGGGCCGAAGGAGGCCGGCTGCTCCCCCTACTTCTGGAAGTGGCTCTACGATCCGAAACAGAACGGGGCGGGCGCGATCGTCGACTACGCCTGCTACGGCGCGGCCGTCATGGCCGCCCTCTGGGGACGGCCCCGCGAGGTCGTCGGCGTCGCGCGCACGCTCGTCAAGCCGCGCTTCCCGGTCGACGACAACGCGATGATCGTCGCCCTTTGGCCGGAACGAACGGTGCTGTCGCAGGCGTCGTGGACCCAGAACCCCGACTTCCACGAGGCGCTCTTCCTCGGCGTGAAGGGCACGCTCGAGACCGCCCGCGGAAAGCTGATCCGCACCCACACGCGCGCCGAGGACTTCTCCCATTGGGGCGCGAACCGGATGAATCCAGAGGACGTCCCGCTCCCCGCGCTCCCCGCCGGGCGGCGGAATGGACCCGAGCATTTCGTCCACTCGATCCGCTCGGGCCGCCCGTTCACGAAGCTCTGCCGCGCCGAGACCGGGCTCCTCGCGCAAGAGATCCTCTCCGCCGGGATCCGGTCGGAGCGCTCGGGGCGGCGGATCACTCTCGGGAGCGGCCGGAGTCCCGGCACTTCTTGAGAAGCGCCGCGAGGCGCTGGACGACGTCGGGCTTCTCGGCGTAGAGATTCTTCGTCTCGCCCGGGTCGTCCACAAGATTGTAGAGCTGGCCCGCGGGATCGCCCGGCGCGACCTTCACGTTCGTGAACCCGCCGCTCCCCTGCCCCTCGACCAGCTTCCACGGACCCTCGCGGATGGCGAACATCCCCGCCGAGGAATGGTGGATCGTGTACGGCCGCGCAAACATCCTTTCTCCTTTGAAGAGAGGTCCGAGATCGAAGCTGTCCTCGCCCGAGTCGGCCGGCATCTTCGCTCCCGCCGCCGACGCGCACGTCGCGAAGAGATCGGCGAGGCACGCCGTCGCGTCGCACGTCGAGCCCGGCGCCACGCGGCCCGGCCAGCGGACGGCGAACGGGACGCGGTGACCGCCCTCGTGGATATCCGCCTTCTGGCCGCGCCACGGTCCGTTCGACCGGTGGCCCCACTTCTCGATGTCGGAGACCGGCCAGTGCGAGCCGTTGTCGCTCGTCAGGACGACCAGCGTCTCCTTCGCAAGCCCCGCGCGCTCCAGGGCCCCGAGCACGCGGCCGACCAGGACGTCGACCTGCACGACGAAGTCCCCGTACGCGCCCGCCTTTGATTTCCCGCCGTGCTCGTCGACCGGCAGCCACGGCGTATGCGGCCCCGTCAGCGCGAGGTAGAGAAAGAACGGAGCCGCGCGATCCTTTCCCTGGCGCTCGAGGTACGCGACGGCTTCGCGCTCGATCCGCGGGAGGACGTCGAGGTGCTTGAAGCCCGGGGCGATCGGCCCCGCGCGCCAGAAGCCGCTCCCGCCTTCGCGCTGGTGCTTCCCCGCCTCGACGCGATCCGTCGGCTGGACCTCGACCGCGCGGTCCTTCACCCAGACGTAGGGCTCCATGTCGAGCGAGGCCGGGATGCCGGAGAATTCGTCGAAGCCCGCGGAGATCGGCCCGGGGTCGAGCGGCTTTGCGTAGTCCGTCTTCGCCGCGCTCCCCAGTCCCAGGTGCCACTTCCCGATCCCGGCCGTGCGGTAGCCGCGCTGCTTGAGGACCGACGGGATCGTCGGCCGGCCGTCCTCGAAGAGGTACGGGCTGTAGCCCTGGAGGACGCCCTTCTTTAGCTTCCCGCGCCACGCGTAGCGGCCCGCGAGGAGCGCGTAGCGCGTGGGCGTGCAGACCGACGAGGGCGTGTGGACGTCGGCGAACCGCATGCCCTCCGCCGCGAAGGCGTCCATCGCGGGCGTGGGGATCTTCGAGTCGCGGTTGTAGGCGCCGGGATCGCCGATGCCCAGATCGTCGGCCAGGATGACGAGGATGTTGGGAAGGTCGCGGCGCGGCCCCGGCGCGCCCCCCAGGAGCACCGCCGCGACGATCGCCAGGGTTGCCCTCATGATCGTTCCTCCCATCCTTGAACGGGCCGCCGGCCGGGGAGGTTTCGGTCCGCAATTTGACACTCCGGGCCGCGTTGGATTGTTGAATTCCTGTAGGAATTGGGTTGGGGGTTTTCTTGCTGGAGGATGGAATGAAGAAGGCATGGATTGCGCTCGTGTCGGTGATCGTGGTGGGCTCGATCGGCCTGGCGGCGGTGACCGCCCGGAGGGTCGACGCGCTCAATGACAAGTGCCCGGTCAGCGGCAAGGCCATCGACAAGTCGAAGACCAGCGAGGTCAAGGTCGCCTTCTGCTGCAACAACTGCAAGGGCAAGTTCGACAAGGATCCGTCGGCGTGCCTGGGCAAGGTCGACAAGCTGCCGAACGAGAAGTGCCCGGTGAGCGGCAAGGCCCTGGGCGACGCCTCCTCGACGGTGACCGTGGCGTTCTGCTGCGGCGACTGCAAGGAGAAGTTCGACAAGAAGCCGACCGAGTACCTCGGCAAGGTGAAGGCGGCGGAGAAGAAGTAACCCCCTGGATTCGAACGAAAGCCCCCTCCGGTTCCCCGGAGGGGGCTTTTCTTTTCAACTCTTCTCAATGATGACAAGCCTGCTGCTCGCGATCGCGATTCTCGGCGCCGCCCAGGAGAAGGCGGATCCGCTCCCCGTTCGCGGGTTGCACGTGGGCGCCCCGGCGAAGAAGGACGTCGACGCCTTTGCCGCGTTCGTCCGCGACGCGCTGGCGAAGGAGGGCGTGAACACGCTCATCGTGGAATTCGATTTCTCCTTCAACTTCACCTCACGCCCCGAGTTCGCGAACCCGGGCGCGCCGGGAAGGGACGACGTGGCGAAGCTCGCAAAGGCGTGCCGCGAGTCGGGGATCGCGCTCATCCCACAGATCAACTGCCTCGGACACCAATCGTGGGCAAAGCGGAATGGCGCATTCCTCTCGAAGCACCCGGAGTTCGACGAGACTCCCGGGAAGTTCCCGGAAAACAAGGACATCTATTGCCGCAGTTACTGCCCGCTCCATCCGCAAATACACGAGGTTCTCTTCCCGCTCGTCGACGAGCTTGCCGCGGCCTGCGAGGCAAAGGCGTTTCACGTCGGGATGGACGAGGTCTTCATCGTCGCCGACAAGGACTGTCCGCGCTGCGGCGGGAAGGACGCGGCGGAGGTCTTCGCGGGCGAGGTGACGTTCCTTCGCGATCATTTGAAACAAACGGGCCTCCGGATGTGGATGTGGGGCGACCGCCTCATCGACGGGAAGGCGACGGGGATCGGGAAGTGGGAGGCGAGCGAGAACGGGACGGCGGCGGCGGTCGACAAGGTGCCGAAGGACATCGTGATCTGCGACTGGCACTACGAGAAGGCGCACGAGACGCCGCGCTTCTTCGCGGAGAAGGGCTTCGACGTCGTGGCGTGCCCGTGGCGGAAGGAGCCGGTGGCGCTCGGCCAGCTCGCGCACATGCGGTCGCTCAAGGGGACGGGCCACGCGCTCGGCGTCGTCCAGACCACGTGGTCCGGATTTGCGCCGTTCCGCGACGACTATGCCGCGGACGACCCGAAAGCGACGGGGAACCCGGCCGAGGCCACGCGTTGTTTCCGGGCGCTCTTCAAGGCGCTGCGCGAGGGGAGGTGACAGTCAACGCCGGACGGGCCGGAAGGGGGGCGTCGCGGGGAACGCGGCACCGGCGCGCGCGTGGAGCCAGCGGAGGGCCCACATCCGGTGGCTGCACGGGAGCGCGACCTTCACGGTCTTCGCCGGATGGTCCGGGGCGCGACGCCAGTCTTTCTTCATGGGGATCGGAGAATCATGGGACCCGCGGGGTTACGCGGATAGCCCTGGCTCCAACCCTTCAACGCGTCGGGGCGGGCGTGGATTCCCTTCAATCCGCCGCGACGTAGTCCTTCCAGAGGGTGTCGAGGTCCTTCCCCGTCCACTCCTTGAAGAGGTCGTCCGCGTACTTCCCGCCGCGCATCGCGGCGTTCAGCTTCTTCACGATCTCCTTGTCGTGCTTCTCGACGAGCCACGCGAAGAACGACGCCGTCGTCCGGTAGCTGTCCTTGTAGCTCCCCTTCCGCTTCTCCTTCGGGGTAATCGCCTTCTTCTCGTATTGGAAGTAGCGGATGTAGTCGGCGATCCCGTCGGTCACCCAGCCGGGGCCGCCGTTCTTGTAGCCCTGCACCACGTGGACGAGCTCGTGGATCACCATCCCCGTGTCCTCGGGATGCTTCTTCACCCAGTCGGCCGCGATGCGGATCTTCGCGCCCGACGTCGCCGCCACGCCCTTCTTGTCCTTCTCGAAGATGAGCGAGGCCTCGCGGGGCGGCGTGAAGCCGGGCGTCGCGAGGTACTCCGACATCTTCGGATACCACTCCTCGCAGAGCGCCTTCGCCTTGTCGGCCCATTCCTGGAGCTCCGGCACCTGCGAGACGTCGACCTCGATCTTCACCTTGTCCTGCGGGACGAGGAGGAACGCCAGCAGCAACGGCTTCATGAGAGCGACTCCGAAGGGAACATCACGATCTTACCGCAGACGTGGTCCGGGGACGTCAGCGTTTCGAACGCCTCCTCGAAGCGCGAAAGCCCGTACCGGTGCGTGACGACGCGCGCGGGGTCGAGCCGGCCGCTTTCGAGCAGCCGCTCCATCGTGCGCCACGTCTCGAACATGTGGCGGCCGACGATCCCCAGGATCCGCCGGCCCTTCATGATGATCTCGTTCGCGAGGTCGATCTCGGCCGGCTGCTTCGGGAGGCCGAACGCGACGAACGTGCCGCCCTTCCGGAGCGAGCGGATCGCGTGGGTGATCGCCGCCGGGCTGCCCGACATGTCGAACGCGACGTCGAGCCCGTGGCCGCCCGCCGCCACCGCCAGCCGCGCCGCGACGTCCGGGTCCGCCCCTTCGAAGAGCTCGTCCGCGCCGAGCCGGCCGGCCATCGCAAGTCGCGTCCGGTTGACGTCGACCGCGTAGACACTCGACGCGCCCATCGCCTTCGCGGCCGCGACGGTGAAGAGCCCCGTCGGCCCGCAGCCGAAGACCGCCACGGCCTTGTTCTCCACGCCCGCCTCGCTCACCGCGTGGACGGCGTTCCCCATCGGCTCGAGGACCGTCGCCACCTCGGCCGTCGTCCCCGGCAGGTTCTTCCACGCGCAGATCGCGGGGATCGCGACGTACTCCGCGAACGCCCCCGGCCGGTGGACGCCCAGGATCTCGAGGTTGTCGCAGATGTGCATGAGGTCGTGCTCGCACTGGTAGCAACGGCCGCACGGGACGTGGCTCTCGACCGAGACGCCGTCGCCGGCGCGGAACCCTCGGACGTTCCGCCCGGCCTCCACGACCTCGCCCGCGAGCTCGTGGCCGAAGACGAGCGGCGGCCGGACCGTCCGCTCCGCCCACGCGTTCCACGAGTAGATGTGGAGGTCGGTGCCGCAGATGGACGCGGCCCGCACCTTGAGGAGCAGGTCGTCCGGCCCGCAGCGGGGCAGGTCCACGTCCCGGAGCGCGGCGCCGCGCGCCGCCGAGGTCTTCATGAGCGCTCTCATCCGTCAGTTCCCCTTGAAGGCCGCCCTTACCCGCTCCGCGTCCGCGCCGGGGAGCCGCCGCAGGAGCTCCTCGCCCGCCGGCTCCTCCCCGCACGCCAGGTGGTAGAAGGCCGCAAGCGCCATGGCGCCCGGGTCCTCTTTTTTCGCCAGGGCGGCGGCGAGGTCGCGCCGGTCCCCGAGCTTGAAGTTCGCCCAGAGATAGTCGATCGTGCTTCCGTTGGACTCCAGCTTCATTGCGCCCGCCTCGTCGAGCGACGCGATCGCCGCAAGCTGATCGATCAGCTTGAAGTGGAACCGCGCGGGATGTCCCTCGTGGATCTCCTTCCGGACGCGCTCCGCGAGAAGCTCGTCCCACGCGGCGAGCGCCTTCGGGTCGGCCGCCTTCGCGCGGGGTTTCTCGCCGGTCGCCAGCGCCGGCGCGGCGGGCTTCGGCTCCTCCGCCGGGACGGCCTTCTTCCTGGGCGGCGGGCGGAACGCGCCGGGCTTCTGCATCATGATGATGCAGGCGAAGACGGCGGTCGAGGCAACGTCGTCCTCGCCGCGGAGCGGCACGACGCCCTCGGCGGTCTGCGTCTTGATGAGGCGGTCGAGGTGCTCGGCCGTGAACTTCGCATAGACGTCGGGCCCCAGGCGGTGCATCGCCGCGGCCACGCTGAAGTAGTGGAGCGGCGCGAAGCCGTGGACACCGTCCTCGATCTTCTTGTACCGCTGCTCGATCCCCTTTTCGTACTTCGGAAAGAGCGGATGGCTGGTCTGGCCGGTCGCGAGGAGCGCCATGAGGACCCACGACGCGCGGGCCATCGCGGCATCGCCCACGCCGTTGTCGGTGCCGTAGCGGACGCCCATGCCGTCGGAGAGCGTCTCGAGGTTCTTCTGGGCCTTCTCCATCATGGGCCCGATCCTGATCCCGAGGGACTTGAGCTCAAGGAAGGCGCCGTAGATCATCGTGGTGACCATCCCGAGGTCCTGGCCGCCGCCCTTCTTGTTGTAGTTGTCCTCCTTCCACATCCGGAGGTGGTGGCACCAGCCGCCCGTCTCCTCCTGCTGCTTCTCGGCCATCTTGAGCCCTTCCGCGAGCGCCTTTTCGACCTCGGGGGTCAGGCCGTACTTCGTCGCGTATTCCGCGAGGAAGATCATGGACATCGAGAGGTACCAGTTGCGGTTGAAGCCCTCGTCCTTGATCGCCTGGCAGCAGTACTTGACGCACTCCTCGAGCTCCTTCGGGCTCTCGCCGTCCATCATGAAGGCGAAGCCGCCCATCATGTAGCCGCCCATCTTGGAGCCGATGACCCGCTTGGCCTTGTCGCTCCGAAGGTTGGCCTTCAGGTAGGCCATCGCCTTGGCGAGGGCCGGGGCGCAGATCTTGCACTTGCGCCAATCCGGATTGTGGGCTTCCTGCGCCGCCCGGGATTCCCGGGGGATACTGCCGACCGTCACCGTCGCGGCGAGAACCGCCGCGCACGCCATCCCGCTCCACCTGGACACGCGATCCTCCTTTCACAGGGACGCCCGCGTCGTATCCTGTACGAGGCGGACGGTCCGCTGTTTGATATAATGGACGTCATCCAGTATAGAGGACACCGATGAAGCGCCGGAACGTACAGTCGAAGGCCAACCCGTTCTGCGAGCAGGTGCGGAAGCTGCGGGCGCAGAAGGGCTGGTCGCTCGAGCAGCTGGCCGCCGCCTCGGGGGTGAGCCGCTCGATGCTCTCGCAGATCGAGCGGGACCGGGTGAACCCGACGGTCGCGGTGGCGCAGCGGATCGCGGCGGCGTTCGAGGTCTCGCTCGGGAGCCTGGTAGACGGCCCGAACTACGCGCCGGCGATCGACGTGATCCGCGCGTCCGACCGCGCCACCCACTTCCGGTCGCAGAGCGACTGCGAGATCCGGACGCTCTCGCCGCTCCACCTCGAGAAGGAGGTGGAGTTCTACGAGCTCCGGTTCCGCCCGGGCGTGTCTCTCCGGAGCGCCCCCCACTTCGCCGGGACGCGGGAGATCCTGACGGTGGTCCAGGGCTCGCTGCGCGTGACGTCGGGGAAGGACGTGAGCGACCTCGGCCCGGGCGACTCGGCCCACTACCGGGCCGACGTCCCGCACGCGATCGAGAACAGGGGCCGCGGCGTGGCGATCGCGTTCCTCGTCGACCTCTACGGCGGGCGGTGACCCAACTGTTAAGTGAGACATCCGATCTCTCACTTAACAGTTTGGACGGTTATGGGTGCGCGAGCACTAGGACGCCAGCCCCCACGGCACCGTCCAATAACCTATGGACTGGCTACCACGCGCGTTCGCCCTGCTCCTCGTCGTCACCTTGGGCATCCTTGCCGTCGATGTATTTTGGACCACCATCACCTTCGAGAAGGAGTGCTTACGATGCACTTGGAAAGAGGCTCACCCCGGCAAATCCTTTCCAGGTTGCGGAGGCAGGGGATTCAGCTTCAATCGCCTTTGTCCCACTTGCGGGGAAAAATGGGGAGATAAGGAGCTGAGCTGGAGCTGGTTGCCGTGGGACGACACCCGGCGCCTCCTGCGAATCTTCCTCCTGGCGGCCGCGCCCGCGTTTCTGAGCGCCGCCCGCATTGCCCGTTGCCCGAACTGCAGCGGTCAGCCCTACCTGCGACCCCTGAGGGAGGCCCTTCCATCGGCTCCCTGCCGCCGGTGCGGGGGCCGCGGTCGCGTCACCCTCCTGAACCAGTGGTTCGTCCTGCGCCGCTCCAAGGCGACGGCCCGATCCTGAACGTCGCGGTCTCTTCCATTATGGTCGTAGCATTGCGGCCGGCCTGATGTATTAGAAGGCATGCGGGCCTTGCTTCTCTTCCTATCCCTCGCGGGCGCCGCGCCGACGCAGGAGCAGCCGGCGAAGATAGACTTCGACCGCCAGGTCCGCCCCATCCTCTCGGACAACTGCTATCACTGCCACGGGCCCGACGGGAAGCAGCGCAAAGCCGACCTGCGGCTTGACACGAAAGAGGGCGCGTTCGGCAAACTGGGCGACGTCTTCCCCTTCGTCCCCGGCAAGCCCGGCGAGAGCGAGGCGATCAGGCGCATCACGTCCAAAGACCACGACGAGATGATGCCGCCGCCGAAGTCGAACCGGAAACTCACGCCGCTGCAGATCGCAACCCTCAAACGGTGGGTCGAGGAGGGCGCCCCATGGAAAGGCCACTGGGCGTTCACCGCTCCCGAGCGGCCCGTGCTTCCGAAGATCAGGAACGCGAGGAATCCGGTCGACGCCTTCATCCTCGCACGACTGGAACAGGAAGGCCTCGCGCCCTCCCCCGGGGCCGACAAGGTCACGCTCCTCCGGCGCGTCTCGCTCGACCTGACCGGCCTGCCGCCCACGCCCGCCGAGGTCGACGCGTTCCTCGCCGACGCCGCGCCCGACGCCTACGAAAAGCAGGTCGACCGCCTTTTGAATTCGCCCCGCTACGGCGAGCACCTCGCCTGGCCGTGGCTCTCGGCCGCGCGCTACTCCGACACGAACGGCTACCAGGGGGACGGGACGCGGACGATGTGGCCGTGGCGCGACTGGGTGATCGACGCATTCAATCGCAACATGCCCTTCGACCAGTTCACCCTCGAGCAGCTCGCGGGCGACCTCCTCCCGAACCCCACGGTGCCGCAGAGGGTCGCCACCGGCTTCAACCGGAACCACATGCTCAACGGCGAGGGCGGCCGGATCGCCGAGGAGTCGCGCGTCGACTACGTGGCCGATCGCGTGGAGACGACCGGCACCGTCTGGCTCGGGCTCACGATCGGCTGCGCCCGCTGCCACGACCACAAGTACGACCCGTTCACCCAGAAGGAGTTCTACCAGCTCTTCGCGTTCTACAACAACCTGCCCGAATCGGGCGGCGTCGACAAGCGGTCGAGCGCGAACCCCGTGATGGAATTGCCCACGGCCGACCAGGCGGAAAAGATCGCGGCGCAGAAGCAGAAGCTCGCCGAGGTCGAGGCCCGGTCGAAAGATCACGAGCAGAAGCTGCGGGCCGAGCAGCCGAAGTGGGAGGAGGAGGCGGCGAAGACCGCCGACAAGCTCCCCAAGAACATCGCCGAGATCCTCAAGACCGCCGAGACCCAGCGCGACGAGAAGAAGGCGCGGGAGCTGACCGACTACTACCTCGGCCTCGACGCCGGGCGGAAGAAGCTCATCGACGAGCAGGACAAGGCGAAGAAGGCGGTCAAGGCGGCCGAGGACGCGGTCACGCTCGTCATGGTGATGGAGGAGCGGCCCAAGCCGCGCGAGACGTTCCTCCTCGTCCGCGGCGCGTATGACAAGTTCGGCGACAAGGTCACGGCGAACGTCCCGGCGAGCCTCCCCCCGCTCCCCAAGGACGCGCCCCCCAACCGGCTGGCGCTCGCCCGCTGGATCGTCGATCCCGCGAACCCGCTCACCGCGCGCGTGACGGTCAACCGCTTCTGGCAGCAGTTCTTCGGCGCGGGGATCGTCCGGACGATCGAGGACTTCGGCACGCAGGGCCAGCGGCCGACCCACCCCGAGCTTCTCGACTGGCTGGCCACCGAGTTCATCCGCACGGGCTGGGACGTGAAGGCCCTGGTGAAGCTGCTGGTGACGAGCGCGACGTATCGCCAAACCTCGAAGGTCACGCCCGGGCTCCTCGAGAAGGATCCCGAAAACCGGCTCCTCGCTCGCGCCCCGCGGTACCGCCTCTCGTCGGCCGCGATCCGCGACCAGGCGCTCTCCGCGGCGGGCCTGCTCGTCGAGAAGGTCGGCGGCCCGGGCGTGAAGACCTACCAGCCCGCCGGGATCTGGGAGGAGATGACGTTCAACATCATCCGGTTCCAGCAGGACAAGGGCGAGGCGCTCTGGCGGCGCAGCCTCTACGTCTTCTGGCGCCGCACGGTCGGCCCGGCCAACCTGTTCGACTCGATGCCGCGCCAGGTCTGCACGGTCCGTGCGTCGCGCACCAACACGCCGCTCCACGCGCTCACGCTGCTGAACGACGTGACCTACGTCGAGGCGGCCCGCGCGCTCGGCCAGCGGATGATGAAGGAGGGCGGCGGGACCCCGAAGGAGCGGATCACCCTCGCCTTCCGTCTCGCGGCCGCGCGGACGCCGACGGACCGGGAGCTCGAGATCCTCGCGCGGCGCTACGACGCGCTCCTCGAGCGGTATTCAAAGGACAAGGAGGCGGCGCTCAAACTGCTCAAGGCGGGCGAGTCGAAACGCGACGAGTCGCTCGATCCCGTCCAGCACGCGGCCTGCGCGGCGATCGCGAGCGTCATCCTTAACCTCGACGAAGTGATCACCAAGGAGTGATGATGGACCCCTGCTTCGAGAACCGGCTCCTCCTGAACCGGCGCCATTTCTTCGGACGCGCCGCGACGGGGATCGGCGCGGCGGCGCTCGCGACGCTGCTCCACGAGGACCTCCTCGCGAAGCAGGAGCCGGCCTCCGGCCGCGTCCCGCACTTCAACCCCAAGGTCAAAAGAGTCGTCTACCTCTTCCAGAACGGCGCGCCCACGCACGTCGACCTCTTCGACTACAAGCCCGAGCTGACGAAGCGGATGGGCGAGGAGATCCCCGCCTCCGTCTACGGCAACCAGCGGCTGACGACGATGACGTCGGGCCAGAAGAACAAGAAGCTGCTCCCGAACATCGCGCCCATGAAGCAGTACGGGCCGGGCGGCGCGTGGGTCACCGACTTCATGCCGTGGACCGCGCGGATCGCCGACCGCGCCTGCTTCATCCGGTCCATGTACACCGAGGCGATCAACCACTCGCCGGCGATCACCTTCTTCCTGACCGGCGCCGAGATGCCCGGCCGCCCGAGCCTGGGCGCGTGGCTCTCCTATGGACTCGGGAGCGACACGAAGGACCTGCCCGCGTTCGTCGTCATGACCTCGCGCGACAAGGAGGCGAGCTGCGGGCAGATCTTCTACGACCACTACTGGGGGACGGGGTTCCTCCCCTCGAAGTACCAGGGCGTCCAGTTCCGCGGGAGCGGCGACCCGGTGCTCTACCTCTCGAACCCCGACGGGATGGACCGCGAGACGCGGCGCGGATTGCTCGACGACGTCGCGGCGCTGAACGAGCTCAAGCTCGAAGAGTCGGGCGATCCCGAGATCCAGACGCGGATCGCGCAGTACGAGCTCGCGTATCGCATGCAGGCCTCGGTGCCCGACCTCACCGATCTTTCAAAGGAGCCCAAGCACATCCTCGACCTCTACGGCCCCGACGTCCACCGCCGGGGCTCGTTCGCGTACAACTGCATCCTCGCGCGCCGGCTCCTCGAGCGCGGGACGCGGTTCGTCCAGCTGATGCACGCCGGCTGGGACCAGCACCGGAACCTCACGACCCAGCTCGAGACGCAGTGCCGCGACACGGACCAGCCGTCGGCGGCGCTCGTCCTGGACCTCGAGCAGCGCGGGCTCCTCGAGGACACGCTCGTCATCTGGGGCGGCGAGTTCGGCCGCACCGTCTTCGCGCAGGGCGACTTCAACGACCGGAAGAACATCGGCCGCGACCACCATCCGCGCTGCTTCACGATCTGGATGGCGGGCGGCGGGGTGAAGCCGGGGTTCGTGCACGGCGAGACCGACGAGTTCGGCTACAACGTGGCGACGGACCCGGTCCACGTCCACGACTTCCAGGCGACGATCCTTCACCTGCTGGGGATCGAGCACACGAAGTTCACCTTCAAGTACCAGGGCCGGAACTTCCGGCTGACGGACGTGCACGGGAAGCTCGTGCAGGCCGTCCTGGCGTAGTCCCCCGCGATCACCGGGAGAAGGTGATCGTTGTCCGGGGCAGCAGGCTCACCAGCTCCGCCGCCTTCTCCCGCGATTCCTCCCGAAGCTGCTCGAAGCTGAGCTTCTCGAGCTTGTTCAGCTCCTTCAGCTGCGCGACACACTCCGACGTGATCGGGATGCGGCAGAGGCAGAGGTCGCGCAGGAGCGGCATTTTCTTCAAGAGGGCGAGGCCGTCGGCCGTGACTTTCGTGCGGAACAGCACGAGGTTCCGGAGCGTGGGGATCGCCACCACGTGCTCCAGCCCCTTGTCCGTGATCACGGACGAATTCAGATGGAGGGTCTCCAGCTTGGGAAGCGCCTTGAGATGCTCGAGGCCGGCGTCGGTGATCTTGTCGCTGAGGAGGTCGAGCGTCTTGAGCTCGGGGTAGATCTTCAACGCCGCCAGGTCCGCATCAGTGGCGTTCGAGTGGCAGCCGAAACGGACCTCGGTGACCGGTTTCTCCTTCGGGGAGTCCTGCGCCGGGGATGCGGATGCGGAGACGAGCAGGGTGAGCAGGGTTAGGCGGGTCGTACACATCGGGGTCCTCCTTCAGCCTACCCACTCCTTACCCGGAGGCCGAGATCCGGGTAGCATAATTAATGCGGCCCTACTCGGATCGGGCGGCGATCTTCCGGTAGACTTCGCGCGCGGCCTCGAGCTGCGAGGCGACGTGCTTCCGGACCTCGTCGTTCGGGGCCCGGTCGCGCCTTTTGAACTGCTCCTCGAGGCGGTCGATCCACGCCAGGAACGCCCCGGCCTCAACCATCGAGCCCGCAGGCTTCCCGCCGACCTCGACGTAGATCGGACTCGCGTGGGCCTGGAGGCGTCCCGCGAACGCGCGCACCGAGAGCCAGCCGCTCCTTTTGAGTTCGATCTTCTCGTCGATCGTCCCGCTCAGCTTGTCCGCCGCAAGCTTCCCCGTCGCGACGACCTCGCCGTTCTGGACGAGCTCGAAGCGATCGATCGGCTCGGGCGACTGCACCGACGCCTTGATGACCTCCGCGCCGGGGGCCTCGAGCCGGATACTCCTCCCCGACTCGAACTCGAGGATCGGGCCGTTCGTCACGAACGACCGCCCCCACTTGAGCCCGCGGACCCACGCGTCGTACGAAAACCCGCCCTCGCACTTCACGTAGGCACGGTCCGCGCCCGGCAGTCGGCTCCGGATGCGGTTGAGGAAGCAGTCGGTCCCGGCCGACGCGGGGAGATGGAACCCGCAGTTCAGCAGCCGGTACCAGAGCGGGACCGTCGCCTCAAAGCTCCCGTTGATGTCGATCGAGTCGATCTTTCCGAGCGCGACGTCGACGGGAACCGACTTCGCGGAGTACGCGCTCAGGTACGGGTCCTTCACGTTCTGCGCCGCGTGCGTGTAGTTGACGTGCCCCTTCTGGAGATGGGCCTGGTCGGCGATGTCGGAGTTCGTCGGCACGTCCCACGGGTTCGTCGTCTCCTTGAACCCGGTCATGATCGGCTCGACCAGCTGTTTGAGGTCGATGAGCGTCATGTGGCCCCAAAGGGTCGCGCGGAACTCCTCGTTCCAGTAGAGGACGGTCTCCGGCGTCGAGAGCGGGTCGGGGCGGCCGCGGAAGTACTCGCGATCGAAGATCCCGTCGGTGTCGGAATTGGCGACCACGAAGTTCGCGACCTCGAGCCCCTCGCCCTCGATCATGAGCCGCATGTCGGCCGGCGAGTTGTACCAGTGGCCGTAGCCGTAGTTCGCGTGGATGTGGTTCTCGCCGCTGTGCCAGCCGTTCGCCTGCGGATGGGCCCACCGTTTGAATTCGACCTTGAGCGTCACCCGCTCGCCCGCCGCGACCTCGAACGCCTCGCGCGACACCCGGTACTCGGGGCCGTGCCACGCGCGGAGGGCGTACTTCCCGGCGGGGAGCACGAACTCCGCAGCCCGGTCCGCATAGAAGTCCATCGCCTCGTGGATCCGGTAGAGCGAGCCCGGAGGTGCGAGGGTCTTCCCGTTCTCCTCCTGGATCGAGACGCGCGCGACGACCGGCTTCCCGGTCTCCGCGTCCGTGAACTCGACGGCAACGACGCCGGCCGGCCGCCCGAAGTCGAGACCCGTGACGACGATCGTCCTCTCGTCGCCCGTCCGGAGGTCGCGATCGACAAGCGCAGTCGCCCCTTCGCGGTTGTCCGTGTAGACCAGGCGGGAGTTCACGATCGTGGGCGCATCCTCGTCGCCCTGCCCGAACGTGAGCTTGAGCGGGTGGTCCGGGTCCTTGAGGGAAACCGCCCAAAGGGCGTTGTGCGCGCCGCCCAGGTCGCTGACGACGACCAGCCCGTCGCCGCTCCAGGCGAGATCGAACACGCGCGATGGAAACCGCGCGAGCTTTCTCGGCTCGCCGCCGGTCGCCGCAACGGTCCAGAGATCGGCCTGCGGACCGTCGTTCCCACCCTGCTCGCCCGGGACGTCGAGGTTCGTCGCGAAGGCGACCGTCGTGCCGTCCGCGGAAAGCGCGTGGACCGGGAGCGACCGCGGCGGATCCAGAAGGGGCACGGCCTTGCCCGACTCGAGATCAAGCCACGCGAGCGCCGTCGCGGTTCCCGCCCTGAAACTTCCGAGGATCCTCTTTCCCGCCGGGTCGAACTCGATCTTCCCCTGCACCGCGGGGTGGGCGGCGGCCGCAACGCCGCTCTCCGCGTCGATCAGCCGGAGCTCGCCGTTCGAGAGGTACGCGATACGCTTCCCGTCGGGCGACCACGCGGGGTCGGAATCCCAGCGGGCGTCGGACGTCAGCCGCTTCATGACGCCGCCGTCGCGCGGGAGGCGCCAGATCGCCCCCTGGTACGAGACCGCGACCGTCGAGCCGTCGGGCGAGAGGCGCGGCTGGATCGCCCCGGTCGCTCGCCACGACGCGCCCCGGGGGATGGCGGAGAGGCCGCAGATAGCGAGGGCAGCGGCAAGGATCGCGATACTGCGCCGGCGGGAAGACATGCGCCCCTCCTTCGTACAGTGATATAACAAAGCCGGAGGAACCCCCGATGATGCCGATCACGCGCCGCGAGTTCATCGCCGCCACGGGGAGCGCCGCGCTCCTCGCCCGCCCGCCCCAGGACACGCCGCCGCTCCGGCTCGGGATGCTCGGGATGTGGCACTCCCACGCCGACGGGATCGTCAAGCGGGTCGCCGAGAATCCAAAAGAGTTCGCGCTCGCCGGGTTCCACGACCCCGACGCCGAGGTCGTGGCGCGCCGCCGCAAGACATGGGAGCCCCTGGTCCCCGGCTTCAAGGTCTTCGAGACGCCCGGGCAGCTTCTCGAACAGAAACTCGACGGCGTCGTCGTCGACGGCCGCGTCACCGAAAACCTGAAGCACGCGCGGATGGCGCTCGAGAGTGGGCGGCCGGTCATGCTCGAAAAGCCCGCCGGCGACAATCTCGAGGAGCACCGGAAGCTCGTGGACCTCGCGCGCTCGAAGAAGCTCCACCTCCAGATGGTCTACCTCTTCCGCTACATGTCGGCGGTGCAGGAGATGCTGGCGCGCGCGAAGAAGGGCGACTTCGGCCGTGTCTACGAGTTCCGGGCGCGGCTTTCAAAGGACTTCCCGTCCTACGCGCGCAACGTCGAGGAGTGCGGCCGCTACAAGGGCGGGATCTTTTTCGAGATGGCCGGCCACGCGATCGACATGATGGTGGCGATCCTGGGGAGGCCGAGATCGATCTCACCGTCGCTCGCCCACCACCACACGGGCGAGCCCGCCGGTTTCATCGACAACGGGGTCACCGTCTTCGGGTTCGAGCGCGGCTGGGGGATCGTCGAGGTGCCGGCCCTGGAGGTCGTGCCGTTCCAGCGCCGGTTCGAGGTCTACGGGACCGGCGGCGCCTGCATCATCCCGCACCTCGGGAGCGGCCACCTGGCGAACAAGAACATCCAGCCGATCGACGTCTGCGCGGCGGGCGGCGAGTGGAAGAGAATCGAGCTCCCCGCCGCGACGCTCCAGATTGCCGACCTCAGGGAATTTGCCGCTGTCGTCGCGGGCCGGAAGGCGCCGGACTTCGACCTCGACCACGACCTCGCGGTACAGGAGGCGCTGCTCCGGGCCTGCGGGATGGCGTGAGATTTCGCGCGCATCGACGTGTAACATAGGGGCGCCGGCCGGATATACCGGCGCGTCCCCCAACGAAAGGATGACCGATGATCCGCACCGCCCTCGCGTTCGTCCTCGCCGCGGCCGTCGCCGTGGCGTCCCCCGTCCAGGAGAAGAAGAAGATCGTCTTCGTGGCCGGCGGGCCGAGCCACGGGTACGGCGAGCACGAGCATCTCGGCGGCTGCATGCTGCTGGCAAAGCTCCTGAACGAGAGCGGCCTGCCCGTCGAGTGCGTCGTCACGAAGGACAACGGATGGCCCAAGGACGCCAAGGTCTTCGACGGCGCGTCCGCCATCGTGATGTACTCCGACGGCGGCGGCGGCCACATGGCGAACAAGCACCTGGCCGAGGTCGACCCGCTCGCCAAGAAGGGCTGCGGGATCGGCGCGATCCACTACGCGGTCGAGACGATCGCGGGCGAACCCGGGACCAAGTTCCTCGACTGGATGGGCGGCTACTTCGAGATCAACTGGTCGGTCAACCCCCACTGGACGGCGAAGTTCGAGAAGTTCCCCGACCACCCGGTCTGCAAGGGCGTGAAGCCCTTCGAAACGAACGACGAATGGTACTACCACATGCGGTTCCGCGAGGGGATGAAGGGCGTGACCCCGGTCCTGACGGCCGTCCCGCCCGACTCGACCCGGAACCGGAAGGACGATTCCCACGGCGGCAACCCCGCCGTCCGCGCCGAGATTGGGAAGAACACGGCCGAGCACGTCATGTGGGTGAGCGAGAACGAGGGCGGCGGCCGCGGCTTCGGCTTCACGGGCGGCCACGCCCACTGGAACTGGAAGAACGACGACCAGCGGAAGCTGATGCTCAACGCGATCGCCTGGATCGCGAAGATCGACGTGCCGGCCGACGGCGTCGCCTCGAAGACCCCGACGCAGGAGGAGCTCGAGGCGAACCTGAAACCCAAGCCGGTGAAGAAGGACAAGTAAGGCGAATCACGGGAACGGCCGCAACCGGTTTACTTGTTCGTGCTGACACCGCCGGTGAAGTCGGCGAGCATCTTGAGCGACTTGGCCTCGCTCGAGAGGGTGACCGTGTGGATCGCCGGGCGGAGCCAGTGGGAGCGGCGCGCGATCACCCGCGCCACGAGCTCGTCGTCCACCAGCCGCCCCACCGTCGCCTGGCCGTCGGAGAGAACGATGATCGTGTCGGGCCCGTCCTCGCGCAGGCGGCCGGTCTCGGGCGAGCCCACGAACGAGATCGCCTTCTCGAGCGCCGCGTAGAGGTCCGTCCCCGCCTCGAAGTTCTGGTGGTCCACGAACGCGAGCGCCTCCTTGCGCGACGCCCGGTCGAGGACCCGCGTGGGGGTCACCGAGAAGCACGACTGCGTCGCGCCGAAGAAGACCATGTTGATCCGCGCCCCGTCGGGAAGCTCCTCGATCAGCTTCTTGAGCTCGCGACAGGCGACGTCGTACCGGCCCTGCTGCTTCATGCTCCCCGAGCGGTCGATCACGACGCAGACGCGGCTCGAGACGACCGGGACGCCGTAGAAGGTCGTGCGGCCCGGCCCCTTGACGTCCTTCCGCTCCTGCGGGCTGTAGCGGCCCGCCGCGAAGTCCTCGCCGTTCGCCTTCCACCAGTCCTTCCAGACCGCGGGGTCGGACGGCAGCTCCGTCTTCGTCAGCGACCCGAGGTGGCCCACCGCGGTGTTCCGGAGGCGGAGGTCCATGTCGGACAATCCCTGCACGAGCGGGCCCACCGCCTCGCGCGACTCGCGGAGCGAGTGGACCGCCGCCAGCCGCACCTGCCATTGCGGGTGCGAAAGATACGCGACCCCCTTTTCGCTCGCGATGGCGCCGAGCCCCGCGGCGATCACCGCGGGCTCCTTCTCCCGGTCGAGCGAGACCAGCACGTCCGCCTTCGCGCCCATCGCCCCGAGCGCCTCGAGGAGCTCGCACCGCGAGAGCCAGCTCGCCGTCCGCAGCGCCTCGCCCGCGAACACCGGGACGGCCTCGGGCCGGAGCGACGCCATCGTCCGGAGGATCGCGGAGTAGATCTTCTCGCCGTCGAGCGCCGTCTTGCATGCGTTCTGGATCCGCTCCTTCGCGGTGGTGAGCGCCTTCAGCTTGAGCTTCTCCTCCTCGAGGTTGAAGGCGAAGGAGGTGTCGATGTTGTCGTAGGCGAGGCGCGACTGGACCGTGGCGAGGAGGAGCTGCGCCTGCCGCTCGCGCAGGCGCGGCAGGTTGACGAGGAGCGCGCGAGCGGCCCGGGCCCCGTCGCCCGCCTGGAGCTGGGCGAGGGCGATCTCCGCTTCCTGGAGCTTCGTCTCGCGGACCGCCTGCTCGAGCCGGTCCCTCGGATCCTGCAGTGCCATCAGCGCCGAGAGGAGGAGCGCGCTCACGATGATTTGACGCCCCCCGTGTAGGAAGGTATAGGAGATTCAACCATGATCGTCGCGAGGTGGATCCTTATGGCGCTCGCCGCCCTGCCGCAGAACGAACCCGAGCGGCGCGCGTTTCCGGAGGTCAAGGCGCCGGCCTTCCCGCTCCCGACGTCGTTGGAGGAGTGGACGAAGCGGCGCGAGGCGACGCGGAAAACCCTCTGGACGCTGCTGGGCGACCTGCCCGCGCGTCCCGCCAAGCCGGAGATCACCACACTAGATAAACAGGACAAGGGCGACTACCGTCTCGAAAAGCTTGCGATCGACAACGGCGCGGGCGGCAAGATCACGTCGACCGTCCTGATCCCCAAGGGCCCGGGCCCCTTCCCCGCGATCCTCTACCTCCACTGGCACGCGGGCCAGTACAACCTCGGCAAAGAGGAGCTCTGGCAGGACGTCCCGGGCGGCGGCGGCGCGAAGCGCGGCGAAGACCTCGTCAAGCGCGGCTACGTCGTCCTCGCGCCCGACGCCTACGCGTTCGGCGAGCGCTCCGGACTCGGCCCCGACGGACCGAAACAGAAGGGTGGCCAGGAGGAATTGACGCTGTCCAAGACGTTCCTCTGGATGGGCCGCTCCCTGTGGGGGATGATCGTGCGCGACGACCAGATCGCGCTCGACGTGCTGGCCGCGCGGCCCGAGGTCGACGCGAAGCGGCTCGGCGCGACGGGGATCAGCATGGGATCGACGCGGACGTGGTGGCTGGCCGCGCTCGACGACCGCGTGACCGCGTCGGCGGGCATCTGCTGCCTGACGCGCTACCAGGACCTGATCGCCGAAGGAGGGCTCCACGAGCACGGCATCTACTATTTCGTGCCCGGGATGCTCAAACACTTCGACACGGAGGCGGTGACGAGCCTCATCGCGCCACGGCCGTTCCTGACGCTTTCCGGGGCGGACGACAAGGGCTCGCCCGCAAAGGGGGTCGAGACGATCAACGCCTTCTGCGCCGGCGTCGCGAAGCTCCACGGGAAGCCGGAGAATTTCCGTGGCGTCCTCTACCCGGGCGTGGCGCACGTGTACACGCCCGAGATGTGGCGGGAGATGACGGGCTGGTTCGCGAAGCACCTCGGGGGCAAAGAATAAAGTCCTTGTTTCCGGCGTTGGGATCGGTAGAGTGATTGCAACGAACCCACGCTTGGAGGAATCGTGAGCAACGTGGCGCAGGTGTCGGAGCAGGCGTTCGACGCGGAAGTCCTGAAGTCGAAGACCCCGGTGCTGGTGGACTTTTTCACCACGTGGTGCGGGCCGTGCAAGGCGCTCGCCCCGGTGGTGGACGAGATCGCCAAGGACCTGACCGGCAAGCTGAAGGTCGTGAAGGTCGATCTCGACGAGGCGAACGACCTCGCCGCCACGCTCGGAATCACGTCGGTGCCCACGCTCGTCCTTTTCCAGGACGGCAAGGAGGCGACCCGGCGGACGGGCTCCGGCCCGAAGCGGGACATCCTCGCTTTCGTCCAGACGGTCGTAAAGTAGGAATGGAAGTGGGAATAAACGCCGGGCACCGGCCCGTTTGAGTCATTGGCTGTTGCGGATGGAATGGATGGAATGAACGAGTGGAGGCGATGATGAGGAAATTCGCGGTGGCGGCGGTGGTCCTGGCGTTCGCCAGTCTCGCGCTGGCGAGGACCGAGGAGGAGACCGTCGCGGTCAAGGTCACGGTCAAGGGCATGAGCTGCCCCACGGGCTGCGGCGCCAAGGTGGCGAAGAGCCTGCAGGGGATCGAGGGCGCGAAAGAGGTGAAGCTGGCCGACTTCGAGAAAGGCCTCTTCACCGTCTCGTTCGACGCGAAGACGTCGGTCAAGCCTTCGGTGATCGAGAAGGCGATCGGCACGGGCTTCGAAGTGACGAAGGTCGAGGCGACGCTCACGGGGACCGTGGCGCGCGTCGAGAAGGCGCTCGTCCTGACGACCGCGTCGGGCGCGAAGTACACGCTCGCGAACGCCGGCGACGACAAGTGCTGCGACGAGAAGGCCGACGCCGCGAAGGCCGCGAAGCCGGTCGAGGAGCCCAAGAAGGCGGAGACGGCCAAGAAGGAAGACGACTGCGAGTGCTGCAACGCGAAGAACGTGGTCGCAAAGATCGAGGGGCTGCTGAAGGAAGGCAAGACCTCGATCAAGGCGGCCGGCGTGCTGAGCGAGTGCTGCCAGGGGTCGCTGACCCTGGGCCTCACCTCGGCCGTGGCGGTCGAGGCGAAGAAGGCGACGAACTAACTCGAGAAGGATCTCACAACGGCCCCGGAGGGTGACCTCCGGGGCCGTTTTCTTTTTGGAGATCTGTAGAAGCACGTAACGAGCATCTCCGGACTACCATGCGAAAGCCGCGCGCAAGGCCACAGGAGATGTGGGGACAAGACACGAGACGGGTCAGACGTCTCCCGGGGTCGCGGGGAGAGAGGAATCGAAAAGGCGGCGCGCCCGGGCATGCCAGGCCGCGATCGCCTGGAGGCCGGTGGGAACCGGCGACCCCCACTCGACACGGACGGGCTTGGAACGGATCGGAAAGCCTTCGATGCCGAATTCGGTCAGCATCGCGCAGCGGTAGGGAGAGTTGAGATGTCGCAGCGCCAGGCCAAGCCCCGATGCCGCCCGCAAGAGGTCGGTCACGTCCTCGTTCGCAGCGTCCGCCTCCGCGTGAACGAGGGTCGGCTCCAACGAAGGGCGTCGTCGGAGCGTCTCGGCGAGCCGGATCCGCTCCGTGACGGAATCCCATCGGATCTTCCGGACCCGCGCGGCACCGTTCCGAAAGTCGACCCCGGGTGGAACGAACAAGGTCCATGTCGACCAGGGGCCGACGGGGGGATAGTACCAGAGACGGAAGCTGGGAACGAGGCCGGACGGGACGGGCTCGCAGGAGCGTTCCAGCGCCGTGACCGCCCGGCGTTCGACGAGCGCGAACCGCGATTCCACGTCATCCGGCTCCCGGAAGGGCAGGATTCCCATCCGGATGATTTTATCAGGCAACGTCGCCCCTTGCCTGCCTCCGGGAGCGAGTGGATGGAGCGGATGGAATGGAAGACTACGTGACTCACGGTATACTGGGTGGGCCGAGCGGCCTGGAATGTCGACACCATCCGGCGATCGTCTGGAGATCATCGAAAGGGAGGGCTACCTCGAGGCCCGCCATCTGGGGACTTACGAGGCCAGCTCCTACAAAGTCCTGATGGAGCGATCGGTGCAGGCGTGCAAGGAACGCACCATTCCACTACTCCTGGTCGATCTCACGGACCTCGCCGGGTTCTTCCCCTCCACCGTGGATCGCTATGAAATGGGAGCGCTGGGCGCACGCCTGGCCGCCGACCTCGCCAAGGTCGCCATCGTCGGGACCCGGGAGCAGATCGAGCGCAAATTCTCAACGCTGGTCGCGCGGAACCGGGGATTGAACATCGACGCCTTCACCGACCGGGAGGAGGCGGTGCGGTGGCTGCTGGACCCGAAACAGCGCGCGTAGCCCTCACGCTCTCCACTTGATGTTGCAGCCGGCGCTCGGCTTCTGGTAGGCGGGGACGGGCTTGTCGGCCAGCACGAGGTCGATCGCGGCGCGGAGGTCCTGGCCGGTCACCGGGATGCCGTTGCCGGGGCGGCTGGAGTCGAACTGGCCGCGGTAGACGAGCGTGCGCGCCGCATCATAGAGAAAGAAGTCGGGCGTGCAGGCCGCCTGGTAGGCGCGCGCGACCGCCTGCGTCTCGTCGTGGAGATACGGGAACCGGTAGTCCTTCCCTTTCGCCTCGACCGCCATCTTCTCGGGCGAGTCGTCGGGGTAGCCGACGGCGTCGTTGGCGTTGATCGCGACGATCGCGAGGTCCCTCTTCTCGTAGTCCTTCCCGAGCTGCACCAGGCCGTCCTGCACGTGCTTGACGTACGGGCAGTGGTTGCAGATGAACATCACGAGGAGCCCCTTCTTCGCCTTGACGTCGGAGAGCGCGACGCGCCGGCCGCTCACCGAATCGGTCAGCGAGAAGTCGGGCGCGGGGGTGCCAAGGGGGTTCATCGCGGACGGGGTGAGTCCCATGGTTCTTCCCTCGAAATCATGGATGGACTGATTACCGCGTGGATCCCGTCGGAGTCGGTGATTCCGAGGGCGTCACAGCGGCCGCCGCAGCCTTGCGCTGGGCCTCGAGCCTGGATTCGCGGCGCATGGTGCGGACGATGTAGAAGGTGATCGAGCCCATCAGGGTGTAGATGAAGGCGAGAAGGATGTAGATGGAGTATCTCATCCCGGCCGCTTCGGACTCACCGAGCCCGTATTTGCAGCTGTCTCAGGCCATCAACGCGACAGTGATGCTGGCGGCGAAAAAGTTCATCCGTTCTTCTTATATCTGGACCCGAACCGGGGGGCAACCGAAATCACTTGAGCTGGTCGCCGAAGACCTTCTTGAACTTCTCGACCTTCGGGGCGATGACGAGCTGGCAGTAGCGCTCGTCGGGGTTGAGCTTGAAGTAGTTCTGGTGGTAGTCCTCCGCCTTGAAGAACTTCGTGAACGGGCTGATCTCGGTGACGATCGGCCCGTTGAAAGCGCCGGCGGCGTCCAGCTCCTTCTTGTACTTCTCCGCGAGCGCCTTCTGCCCGTCGCCGTGATAGAAGACCACCGACCGGTACTGCGTCCCCGAGTCGTGGCCCTGGCGGTTGAGCGTGGTCGGGTCGTGCGTCTTCCAGAAGACCTCGAGCAGCTTCGCGAAGGAGATCTTGGACGGGTCGTACGTGATATGGCAGACCTCGGCGTGGCCGGTCTCGCCGCTGCAAACCATCCGGTAGGTCGGGTTCTCCACCTTCCCGCCCGAGTAGCCCGACTCGACCGAGACGACGCCCTTCAGATCCTGGAAGACCGCCTCCACGCACCAGAAGCAGCCCTCGCCGAACGTGGCGCGCTCGAGGCCGGAGGGCGCGGGCGCCGGCGGGACGGGTGGCGGGAGCGGAGGCGGCGCTTTCAGATTCATGGAGGGACCCGGCGGCTCCTGTTTCTTTTCCGCGCACGCGGCCAGGGCGAGAAGGCCGGCGACGATCAGCAGGCGTCTCATTCCAGTTCTTATAACACCGGCAGGCCCGCGCCCATTCGAATAAATCGTTTCCATCCCGCGTTCAGAAGCGTAGAGTACCCCTCGCCATGACCTCCTGCGACATCTGGAGCCAGGCCAAGAGCGGCGGCTGAGCCGCCAAGCTGAGCCCGCAGGTCCTGCGGGAGCTCGTCCAATCGATCTCGCCGAAGGGTCACCCCGACCTCCTGGTCGGCCTGAACCCGTCGGACGACGCGGCGGTCTACCGCGTGACCGACGAGATCGCGATGGTCCAGACGGTCGACTTCATCACCCCCATCTACCACGACCCTTACCTGTACGGACAGATCGCGGCGGCGAACTCGCTCTCGGACGTCTGGGCGATGGGCGGCCGGCCCGTCACCGCGATGAACATCTGCTGCTTCCCCGCCAAGGGAGTGGACACGGAGACGCTCGCGAAGATCCTCCAGGGCGGCCTTTCCAAGATCGAGGAAGGGGGCGCGGTGCTCGTCGGCGGCCACTCCGTCCGCGACGACGAGCTCAAGTACGGCTGCTCGGTCACCGGCTTCATCCACCCGAAGAAGATCGCCCTGAAGGGCGGCGCGAAGGCGGGCGACCGGCTGATCCTCACCAAGCCCCTCGGGAGCGGCGTCCACGTCACGGGAGCCAAGCGCGGCCTCCTCCCCGACGAGAAACTGCGTCGCGTCATGGAGACGCTCGCCCAGCTCAACAAGACGGCCGGCGAGACGATGATGGAATTCGAGGTCCGCGGGGCGACCGACATCACGGGCTTCGGCCTGGGCGGCCACGGCCTCGAGATGGCCCGCATCGCCCGGCTCGGTTTCCGAATCCACGCGGACTCGCTGCCCCTCTTCCCCGACACGATCCCGCTCCTCGAACAGGGCCTGACGACGGGCGCCACCCCGGGCAACCTCGCGCTCATCCGGGACGGGATGAAGTACGACGCGGCCGTCACGGTGGCCGAGCAGGGCCTTTTCAGTGATCCGCAGACGTCGGGCGGGCTCCTGATCGCGATCCGCGCGAAGGATGCGGAGGCCCTTCTCAAGACGCTCCACGAGCGCGGGGTGAAGGACGCGAGGATCATCGGCGAGGCATTCGCCGCCGACACGCCCCACCTCCACGTGGTGAAAGGATAGGACCCATGACGCAAGAATCCTTCTACGCGCTTAAGACGAAGAGCCTGGACGGCAGGGCTTCCGACCTCAAGGACTATGCCGGCAAGGTCACGCTCGTCGTCAACGTCGCGAGCGAGTGTGGGTTCACGCCGCAGTACAAGGGCCTCGAGAAGCTCCACGGCGAGCTCAAGGACCGGGGCTTCGCGGTCCTGGGGTTCCCGAGCAACGACTTCGGCGGGCAGGAACCCGGCACGGCCGAGGAGATCCAGTCCTTCTGCTCCACGAAGTACCAGGTCACTTTCCCGATGTTCGAGAAGGGGGTGACCAAGGCAGGCGGCGGCCAGTCCGCGGTCTTCGCGAATCTCCAGGCGCAGTCGAAGGAGCTCCCCGACTGGAACTTCTGCAAGTACCTGGTCGGGAAGGACGGCCAGGTGGTGAAGTTCTTCAGGAGCAAGGTCAAGCCCGACGACCCGGGCCTGCGCAAGGAAATCGAGGCCGCCCTCGGGTAGCCGGCGTATACCAGTGATCAGGACACGAAAGGAAGAACCCTTATGAGGACCGCTCTCGCGCTCTGCCTGCTGGCCGCGACGCAGGCCGTCGACCTCAAGGTGGGCGACGCCGCGCCGAAGTTCGAGTCGACCGACGACGCCGGCAAGGCGTGGAAGTCCGACGAGCACGTCGGGAAGAAGATCCTGGTCGTCTACTTCTTCCCAGCCGCCTTCACCGGCGGCTGAACCAAGCAGGCCTGCGGGTACCGCGACGACATGAAGTCGTTCGCGGACAAGGACGTCGACGTGATCGGCGTCTCGGGCGACACGGTCAAGACGCAGGAGGCGTTCAAGAAATTCCACAAGCTGACCTTCACGCTCCTCGCCGACGAGAAGGGCGAGGTCGGCAAGGCGTTCGGTGTGCCGGTCAGCAAGGGCGGCACGGCGAAGGCGAAGGTCGACGACAATGACGAGGAGTTCATCCGCGGCGTGACGCTCAAGCGGTGGACATTCGTCCTGGGCAAGGACGGCAAGGTCGCCTACAAGAACACCGAGATCAAGACGCCGGCCGAGGACAGCAAGGCCGTGCTCGAGGTCATCGCGAAGCTCAAATGAAGCCGGCGTTGCTCCCACTCCTGGCCCTGGCGCTGGCGTCCTGCGACGGCTCCAGGCCGCCGACGGCGAAGGGCGGCGTTCCGGCCGAGCTGTGCCCGTGCGGCGCGGACCCCAATCGCGCCCAGATCGTTTCGAAAGAGTTCCTGAAGCCCGGCGACAGCCGCACGTTCTCGATCGAGTACGTCGGCCGCGTGGCAGAGATCCCCGCGGGAACGAAGAAGGTCCGACTGTGGTTCCCCGTCCCGCAGGACACGAATGTCCAGTCGATCAAGAACTTCACCTTCTCGAAGCCGCCGAAGCTCGGGAACGAGGCGAAGTACGGGAACAGGATCGCCTATTGGGAGATCGAGAACCCCGCGGGACCGGTCGAGATCACGATGAAGTTCGACGTCACGCGGATCGAGATCAAGACCGACCTGGCGGCGCTGAAGGACGAGGGACGCGACGAGGTGGGCTCGTTCGACGTCTTCCGCCGGGCCGACCGCCTCGTCCTCGTGGACAGCGGGACGGGGAAGCTCTCCGATGGCGTCTGCCAGGGGAAGACCTCGACGCTCGACAAGGCGCGGGCGATCTATGACCACGTGGTCTCGAAGATGACCTACGACAAGAACCACGAGGGCTGGGGGCGGGGCTCGACGAAGCACGCGTGCGAGGTGGGAAAGGGCAACTGCACCGACTTCCACGCCCTTTTCAACTCGCTCTGCCGCTCCCAGGCGATCGCGAGCGGATTCGAGATCGGGCTCTACCTCCCTTATGAGCGGAAGTCCGACGAGAAGCCCGGGAGCTACCACTGCTGGGCGCTCTTCCGCCTGCCCGGGAAGACGTGGGTGCCGGTCGACTGCTCGGAGGCGAGCCGCGCCCCCGCGCGGCGCGACTATTTCTTCGGGAGCCTGACGTCCAACCGCGTGACGCTCTCCACGGGCCGCGACCTCACGCTGGCGCCCGAGCAGGAGGGTGCGCCCCTCAACTTCTTCCTCGAGCCCTACGCCGAGGCGGACGGCAGGCCGGTAGTGGCCGCGAAGACCTGGTCGTTCAAGGACCTGGATTGACGGGCGCGATCAGACCGCGGTGACCGGCACGCGGTGCCAGCCGTTGTAGAGGTACCCTTTGAAGTTCCACGGCGCCGCCTCGGGCTGCGTGACGCCGCGCGAATCCGTGGCGCGCACCGCGAGGGTCCGCGCGCCCTTCGCCACCCCGACCTCCGCCTCCCAGAGACGCCACGTCCAGGGCGCGTCCTTCCCCTCGAGCGACGCGTCCGTCCATGTCGCGCCGCCGTCCGCCGTGACCTGCACCTTCGAGAGCGGGGCGGGGGAAAGCGCGTAGCCGCGGACCTTCACCTTCCCCTCCGCGACCTCCGCGCCCGCGCGCGGGCTGCAGATGGCCGAGCTGATCGCGTACTCGAGGATCGGCTCCTTCTCCTCCCATTTCACGGTCTCCGCCGTGACCTCCGGCGGGAAGAGCTTGTAGTCGCGCGCCGAGTAGGGGTTGTCGCTCGTCCGGTCGCTCACGACGATCCGGCCCAGCCACTTCACGCTCCGCGCGCCGACGTAGCCGGGCACGATCGTCCGGGCCGGCGCGCCGTGCTCCGCCGCGAGCGGCCGGCCGTTCATCTCCACCGCGACCAGCGTCTCCGCCCGCATCGCCTTCTCGAGGGGGATCGCCGCGCCGAACCGGGACTTCTTCCCCGCGAACATCGGCTCGTCGAGGCCCTCGAACCAGGCGAAGCGCGCGCCGTTCTTCACGCCGGCGCGGAAGAGGAGCTCCGCGAGGCGCGGGCCGCGCCACTCCGCGTTCCCGATCGCGCCCGCGTCCCACTGGACCCCCGCGATCGGCTTCGTCTTCGCGTGCTCGATCCGGCGGTTCCCCGCGCACTGGAGCGTCGCCGCGACGGTCGAGCTCCCGAACTCGCCCTTCAGCCGATCGAGCGGGATCGAAAGCGGCCGCTCGACCATCCCTTCCACCGAGAGGCTCCAGTGGGCCGGGTCGACGACCGGGACCGGCCCGTGCGAGCGGACGTAGAAGTGCGGAAGCGGCGTGATCCAGGAGGTCGACAAGTGCTCGAGGGCGGGCTCCGCGTTGAACGGAGTCTCCATCCGGGTCAGGAGCTCCTTCGCGCCGTCCGCCTCCCGCGCCGGGATCGAACAGCCGGGGAATCCCAGCAGCGCCAGCACGCCGCCCGCACCGGCCGCCTTGAGGATCTCCCGCCGGGTCGGTCTCATGGAGTTCTACTGCTGTTTGTCCTGGTAGACGAACTCGACCTTCTTCGACTCGCCGGCCGCAACCTTGACCGTCATCGTCGCCGTGTCCGCCGCGAACCGCGGGGACTCGTGCTTCACCGAAAGCTCGTACTCGCCGGGCGGAAGGCCCTTGATGGTGAACGACCCGTCCTCCCGGGTGACCGCGAAGTAGGGATGATCCAGGACGTGGACGTAACCCAGCATCCACGGATGGAGGACGCACCGGAGATCGACCTTGAACTCGGGCTTCTCGAAGACCTTCTCGAGCTTGCCGCCCTTGACCGACATGCCCTCGTTGAACGGCTTGTTCTTGAACGGATTGCAGAGCACATTGTGGAGGGTCGCGTCGCTGTTGCGGATCTCCAGCGTCTGCCCGACCATCAGCGCGACCACGTGGGGGGTGTAGGTGCAGCCGACCTGGTCGATGACGACGGGCGTCTTGGGCGCCTCGAACGTCATTCCCTCGAGCCCCTTGGAGACGTAGACCAGCACGTTGGTGAACGTGTCATCGTCGCCGTTCTTCCCGAAGACCCATTTCTCCTCGAGCGGCGCCTTGCCCGCGCACGCCTCCTTGCAGAAGGCCTGGGCGAGCATGCCCTCGTTGGGCTTGCGCTCGGGCTTCGGCCCCTTGAATTTCACGACCCCGGTGACCGTGCCGGTTTCCTTGCTCTCCTGGGCGGAGGCCGGAAGCACCACCAGCAAGGTCGCCAGGATCCGGAAGGACTTCATCACTCTATCTCCACCGATCACCCGGTCTCCCATGGAACGACGGCGGGCCGGAGAGGTTCTCCGGCCCGCCGTCCTAGAAGGCGAGTCGACCTACTTGCCCGGGGGCGGGGTCTTCGCCCCGGCCGGCACCTTGTCCGCCGAGACGATCTTCCAGACCGAGCCCGGCTTGATGTCGGGGATGAACGGGCCGTACTGGCTGGTCATGCTGGTGGCGTAGACGTTGCCCTGCTCGTCCTCGCCGCCGGAGGAGAAGTGGAGCCCCGTGTGGAGGAGCGTCTCCATCTGCCACTTGCCGGCGCCGTCGCGCTTCAGGCCCCAGAAGCGGCCGCTGCCCCAGTCGCCCACGAAGTAGGTGCCGTCGAGGGACGGGCACTCGCTCCCGCGGTAGACGCCCATGCCGATGACGCAGATGCCATCCTTCTCGTGGTTGTACTCCGCGACCGGCAGGACGCCGATGACGGGCCACTTCTCGCCCGAGGTCTCCTTCTCGATCGGGAACGGGTGGACGCCGCACATCCAGTTCCAGCCGTAGTTCTCGCCGCCCTTCGAGGAAGCGGGCTGGAAGTTGATCTCCTCCCAGATGTTCTGGCCGATGTCGGCGATGTAGAGATCGCCCGTCTTCCGGTCGAACGAGAAGGTCCAGGGGTTCCGGATGCCGTACGCCCAGATCTCAGGCTTGGAGCGCTGCTTGATCTTCGAGAAATCCAGCTCGCTCTTGCCGAACAGCACCATGAGCTTGGGATCGGCGTAGCCGACGAACGGGTTGGTCGCGGGCACCTTGTAGGGGACGCTCTTGTCGCTCACGTCGATCCGGAGCATCTTGCCCATCCAGGTCGAGAGGTCGGGGCCGACGTCGAGGACGTCGCCCTCCCACCCGCCGTCGCCAACGCCGACGTAGAGATAGCCGTCGGGCCCGAACTTCACCTTGCCGCCGTGGTGGTTGCAGTACGGAAAGTCGATCCGCATGACCGGGCGCGCGGAGGCCATGTCGACCTTGTTGGGGTCGCCCGCCGCGACCTTGTACTCGACGATCATCGTCGAGCCGTTGAACCACATGTCCGCGTAGCTGATGTACAGGAGCCCGTTCGACTTGAAGTTCGGGTGGAACTCCACGCAATAAAGCCCGCACTCCAGGAACTGCCAGCCGACGTTCGAGCGGTTGTCGTAGAACGGCTCGTCCAGGACCTTGCCGTTCTTGATGATCCGGATGACGCCGGGCCGCTCGCACACGAAGAGCCGGCCCGTGCCGTCCTTCGGACTCGCGATGTCGATCGGGTCGATGAAGCCGCCTGCGACCTCGACCAGCTGGACCTTCAGGTCGCCCGGCAGCTTGCCGCCCGGCCGCGCAACCTCGAGCTTCTGGGGATCGATCGCGGACATCATCCTCGGCGCGTCCTTGGGATTGGCCGGCGCCGGCTTCTCGGGCGCGACGGTGCATCCGAGCGCCGCCGCGAAGGCGAGCGAGGCGAGAAGGCTGCGAGCGTGACTCATGACCAGTTCCTCCCTACGGTTACGTGGAGATCCGCTCTCAAGAGTGGACCCGGAGGGTATCAGTCCCCGGTCCCGGGTGTCAAGAAAAGCGGCCCACCCCCGAATTGTTAAGAGGGGTCCTTTTCACTTACCCCCGTCTTCGCTTTCGGGTAAGGTTATTGTCCATGGGCGTCAGCCGCCGGGATTTCCTTAAGCTCTCCGCGGCGGGCGCGTTCGTCACGCCCTTCGGGTTCGATCTCACCCCCGCCCTCGCCGAGGCGAAGAAGTTCAAGATCGCCCGCACCACCGAGACCCGCTCGATCTGCCCCTACTGCTCCGTCTCGTGCGGCGTCATCGTCCACACGCGGGGCGAGGGAAAGAACACCCAGCGGCAGATCGTCCACATCGAGGGCGACCCGGATCACCCCGTCAACCTGGGCACGCTCTGCCCCAAGGGCGCCACGCTCAAGCACTACGTCGACAACGACCGGCGCCTCGACCGCGTGCGCCACCGCGCCCCCGGCGCGAGCGACTGGACCTTCATCTCGTGGGACAAGGCGATCGACATGATCGCCCAGCGGATCAAGAAGACCCGCGACGCGGACTTCATCGCGAAAGACAGGGACGGCCGCACCGTCAACCGCCTCGACTCGATCGCCGCCATCGGCGGCTGCACCGACACGAACGAGTTCAACTGGCTCTTCCAGAAAGTCGCGCGGGCCTGGAGCATCGCCCACCTGGAGCAGCAGTCGCGGATATGACACGGTCCCACGGTGGCCAGTCTGGCCCCCACCTTCGGACGCGGCTCGATGACGAACGGATGGACCGACATCCGGAACACCGATGTCGTCCTCTGCATGGGCGGCAACCCCGCCGAGAATCACCCGTGCGGGTTCAAATGGGCGATCGAGGCCAAGAAGAAGCGGGGCGCGAAGATCGTCTGCATCGACCCGCGCTACAACCGCACGGCCGCCGTCTCGGACTGCTTCGTCCAGATCCGCTCGGGGAGCGACATCGCGTTCCTGGGCGGACTCATCCGCCAGGCGATCGAGGACAAGCTCTTTCACGAGGAGTACGTCAAGCTCCACACGAACGCTCTCTTCCTCCTGGAGCCCGGGTCGGAGCTCGGGACCGACGGGCTCTTCGGTGGATTCGATTCCGAGGCGAAGAAGTACGACAAGTCGAAATGGAAATACCAGCTCGATGAAAAGGGGCTCGCGAAGCGGACGGCCTCGCTCGACGATCCCGCCTGCGTCTTCCAGCACCTGAAGCGCCACTACTCCCGCTACACGCCGGAGGTCGTCGCCGATATCGCCGGCTGCACGAAGGAGGATTTCCTCAAGGCCGCGGCGATCATCAACTCGACCGGCACGGCCAGCCGAGCGGGGACGATCATGTACGCGCTCGGCTGGACGCAGCACTCCACGAGCGTCCAGATCATCCGCGCCGCGGCGATCCTCCAGCTCCTCCTCGGCAACATCGGCCGCGCGGGCGGCGGCGTGAACGCGCTCCGCGGCCACGCGAACATCCAGGGGGGCACCGACCACGGGGTCGCGTACCACGCGCTCCCGGGCTACATGGCGATCCCGCGGGCCACCGACCTGGACGTCGCGACGTACCTCAAGCGGATCACGCCGGAGTCGCTCTCGGCCACGTCGATGAATTACTGGGCCAACGCGCCGAAGTTCTTCGTCTCGCTCATGAAGTCGATGTACGGCGGCGCCGCCACCGAGAAGAACGAGTGGGGCTTCCACTGGCTCCCCAAGATCGATCCCGCCGTGAACTACTCGTGGGTCTACATCTTCGACAAGATGTACAAGGGCGAGATCAAGGGGTTCATCGACTTCGGCATGAACCCCGTCGCGAACGGCCCCAACACCGAGAAGATCATCGCCGCGCTTTCGAAGCTCGACTGGATGGTGATCGCGGAGGCGTTCGAGACGGAGACCGCCTCCTTCTGGACCGTCGCCAAGGAGTCCCCGAAGACGGAAGTCTTCATGCTCCCGGCCGCGATCTTCGCCGAGAAGGACGGCTCGTTCACCAACTCGTCGCGCTGGGCGCAGTGGAAGCACAAGGCGACGGAGCCCCCCGGCGAGGCGAGGACCGACCAGGAGATCCTCGCGCGGATCTTCGTCCGGGTCCGCGAGCTCTACGAGAAGGAGAGCGGGGCGTTCCCCGACGCGATCCGCGCGCTCGACTGGTCGTACAAGAACCCCTACGCCCCGTCGCTCGAGGAGATCGCGAAGGAGATCAACGGCCGGGATCTCGCGACCGGGAAGCAGCTCAACGCGTTCAGCGAACTCAAGGCCGACGGCACGACCGCGAGCGGCAACTGGCTCTACTGCGGGAGCTTCACCGAGGCCGGCAACATGATGGCCCGGCGCGACCCGCGCGACCCGTCGGGCCTCGGACGGCACGAGAACTGGGCATGGAACTGGCCGATGAACCGTCGCGTCCTCTACAACCGGGCGGGCGCGGACGCCCAGGGAAAACCCTGGGACCCGACGCGATCGGGCATCACGTGGGACGGGTCGAAGTGGATCGGCGACGTGCCCGACCTCAAGGCGGACAGCAAGCCCGAGGACGGGCTCGGCGCGTTCATCATGCTTCCCGAGGGCGTGGCCAAGCTATGGGCCCCGGACTTTGCCGACGGCCCCTTCCCCGAGCACTACGAGCCGATGGAGCACCCGACCGAGGAGAACCCACTCCACAAGCAGACGACGAGCCCCGTCGCGCCCGTCTTCAAGAGCGACATGGACCGGCTCGGAACCCCCAAGGAGGGCTACGACATCGTCGCGACGACCTTCCGGCTCACCGAGCACTTCCACTACTGGACGAAGCACGTGGCGCCGGCCGCGATGCTGCAGTCGGAGTTCTTCGTGGAGATCCCCGAGGGCCTGGCCCTGGAGAGAGGGATCCAGAACGAGAACCGCGTGCGCCTCTCGACGCCGCGGGGGTCCATCGAAGGGCGCGCGCTCGTGACGAAGCGCATCCACGGAATGAAGGTCGCCGGGAAGACCGTGTGGCAGGTCGCGATCCCGATCCACTGGGGCTTCCAGGGGCGGACCGAGAAGGGGAACGCCGCGGTCAAGGGCGGCCGCGGCCCCATGGCAAACCTGCTGACGGCGAGCGTCGTCGACCCGAACTCGTTCACGCCCGAGTACAAGACCTTCCTCGTGAAACTGGAGAAGGTCTCGTCATGAGCGGGGCCCTGGAGATCAAGAACACGAGCGCGACGGGCGCGCACACCACCGTGCGCGAGGACGACCAGCTCTGCATGCTGATCGACACGACCACGTGCATCGGCTGCAAGGCCTGCGAGGTGGCGTGCGTGGAGTGGAACGACCTCCACATCGAGCCCGAATACGGCCAGCGGCTGCTCCACTCCTACCAGACGATGGCGGACATGACGCCCTCGTACTGGAACCTGATCAAGTTCGACGAGATCGTGGTGGACTCCCAGCGCCAGCCGCCTCCCGTCGCGGCCGGCGGGGGATTCCTCCCTTCCGCGTTCGCGACCGGGGAGGTGGCGCCCTCCGGCGAGGCCGTGATGATGCTCATGCGCAAGGACATGTGCATGCACTGCGCGGAGCCGGGCTGCATGATCGCCTGTCCCGCGGAAGGAGCCATCGTCCAGTACACCAACGGGATCGTCGACTTCCAGCAGGAGAATTGCATCGGCTGCGGCTACTGCATGACAGGCTGCCCCTTCAACATCCCGAAGTTCGACGAGAAGTCCCAGCGCGTCTTCAAGTGCACCATGTGCAGCGATCGCGTTTCCAACGGCCTTGGGCCGGCGTGCGTGAAGTCGTGCCCCACGGGCTGCCTTGAGTTCGGCACCAAGAAGGAGATGCGCCACCACGCGGAGCACCGCGCGGACCAGGTGAGGAAGGACGGCTTCCCGAAGGCGGACGTGTACGATCCGGCGGGCGTCGGCGGGACGGGCGTGATCTACGTCCTCCACCACGCGGACCGGCCCGAGCTTTACGGAAACCTGCCGCGCGAGCCGAAGATCGACCCGCAGATCCGGTTCTGGAAGGGCCCCCTCAAATGGGTGGGCGGACTCGCGTTCGGCGCGTCGCTCGTCGCGGCCGCGGTCCACTATCTCACGTCGGGGCCGCGACGGACCGAGTCCCACGCGCCGCCGGCGCCGGCGGCCCCGAAGAAGGAGATCGTCCGCTACACGCTCTTCGAGCGCCTGCTCCACTGGACGGTGGCGTTCACGTTCCTCTACCTGTCGCTCACGGGGCTGGCGATCTTCACGCCGAAGCTCGCATGGCTCATGAGCGTGTTCGGCGGCGGGCAGGTCGTGCGCGCGTGGCATCCGATCGTCGGCGCGGTGTTCGTCGGCGCGGTCCTCATCCAGTTCTTCAAATGGTTCAAGGACCTTCGAATCACGCCCGACGACCGCGTCTGGCTCAAGCGCATGCGCGATTACCTCGCGGGTCGCGACGAGAAGGTGCCGCCGACCGGCCGCTTCAACGCGGGGCAGAAGCTCCTCTTCTGGACGCAGGTGATCCTCGGCCTCGTGCTCCTCGCGAGCGGCATCCCGGTCTGGTTCCCGAAGGAGTTCTCGCGCGATCTCCGGCTCTGGTCGATCCTCGTCCACTCCGCGTCGGCGGCGGCGGCGATCCTCTCGCTCGTCGTCCACATCCACATGGCGGTCTTCATCACCAAGGGCGCGGTCCGGGCGATGACCGAGGGGAAGGTGAGCGAGGAGTGGGCGCGCCACCACCACGGCAAGTGGGCGGACGAGAAACTCGGCCCTCCTGCATGACCAACGCCTGGGAGCGGCGGCTCCGTCGCGCCGTGCAGCTCGAGAAGGAATGGCCGTTCGCGGCGGACATCCTCCGACTCTACCGGTCGCTCCTCCCCATCCAGGCCAGGATCCACGCCGAAGCAGCGGGCAAGTTCCCGCCCGATGAGACCTTCACCCCCTGGTTCATGGATCGCCTGTGCGACCTGGTCGACCGGGTTGCGGCGGAGGGGCCCGGGACGCTCGCCGAGGAAGCCGCCCGGTGGCGGGGGCACGTCGAGGATCGGTGGTGGGAGGAGCACGGCCGGCCACATCAACCGGACCCGTTGTGCGAGGATTGCCCGAGTCCCCTCTACCACTTCCTGGGGACGGTCTTCGACCAGCCTCTCAAGATGAGCGTGCGGCCGGAGAATTTCCCGGCCGCAAGCGGTGACACGGGCTGCCCGTCCTGCGGGCGGTCGCCCCTCGTCAGCGTGCTCCGGGAGGACCGGGTGGCGGAGACGGTGAGACGCTCGCTCGTGTGCTCGTTCTGCACGACCGAGTGGGAGTTCCCCCGCGTCGTCTGTCCCAAGTGCCGGGAGGAGCGGCCTGAAAAGCTGCCGCGCTTCACAGCGCTGGAGATCCCGTGGATGAGGGTCGACGCCTGTGACACCTGCCGGGGTTATCTCAAGTCGGTCGATCTGACGAAGAACCCCGACGCGGAACCGGTGGTGGACGAACTGGGGTCGACGCCGCTCGACGTCATCGCACGAGAGCAGGGGTATTCGAAACTGGCGGCCAACCTCGCGGGAGTCTGATCAGAGCTTCGGAAGCGCCTCGGTCTTCCCCTCGTCCTTCGCGGTCGGCTTGCCGTCCTTGGGGTGATGCGCCTTCTCGGCGGACGCCTGGCGCTTGCGGGCGCGAAGGACGAGCCAGACGAACGCCGTCGCGAGCCCCACGGCGAGCGGCGCCACCGTCAGGATCATCTCCTTGATCAGCATGCCGATCCCACTCAGGACGATCGCGAAGAACGCGATCACGCCCCCGATGACGATCGTGTTCTGCTTCGACTCGCTCTGCGAGACGAGCTTCTTCACCATCTCGGGTACGGCCGCGATCTCGACGGTCGAGCCCTTCTTGACCGGCTCCGCGGCCGCGGGTGCGGGGGCGGACGCGGAAAGTGCCACGGGCGGCGGCACTTCCCCCACCGTGAGGAGCTCGATGTTGCCGTCCTTGTGATGGCGGATCCGCGTCCGGCACTTGGGGCACTTCATCTTCCGCCCGGCGAACTCGTCGCCCACCGAGCAGATCGCCTTGCACGACGGACAGGTGAACGTGATCAATGACGGCCTCCTCGACCCTCTTGTCTTGAACCTCGGGTGCCGCCGCCGGTTGCGGCGTCCTTACTATATACTAGTTGCGGACGTTTGAAAGAGACCTGTCATGAAGCTTCTCCACTCCCTCTTCCTCTCTCTCTTTCTGGCCCTTCCCGGCCTGCCCGCCGCCGCCCAGGAATCGAAAACCGCGCGGGAGCAGCTCAAGGAATCCCTCGCAAAGGCGAAGGAGGGAAAGAAGCGCGTCCTCCTCACCTTCGGCGGGGCCGGCTGAAGCTGGTGCAAGATCTTCGAGGCCTGGAAGGCCCGGGAGGAGGTCGCCCCGATCCTCGCAAAGGACATCGTCAACCTCTACATCGACACGTCCAAGGTCGCCGGCGGGAAGGACCTTCACGCGTCCTATCCGAAGAGCCAGAAGGGCGGCATCCCCTGGTTCGTCATCCTCGACGGCGAGGGCAAGGAGCTCGGGGATTCGAACGGCCCGAACGGAAACATCGGATGCCCCGACACCGACGAGGAGATCGCGGCGTTCATCGACCTTTTGAAGAAGGTCCGCCTCTCAATGACCGACGACGACCTTGCTGCGCTCAAAAAGTCGCTGGTGGCCCGCCGGGAGAAGAAATGATCGCCTCCCTTCTCCTCGCCACAATGCTCGCGCAGACCGACGTCCGCGACCTGTTCGAGAAGATGCGCTCGGAGCGGATCGAGGAGCGCGACGACGCCTCACGCGCGCTCCTGGATCTGGACGCGCCGCCCGTGGCGGAGATCGAGAAGGCTGCGGCCTCCGAGCGGGACGCCGAGGTGCGCGGCCGTCTCAAGGGCGCTCTCGAGGAAATCGGCCGGCGGGAACGAGTGGCCGCAGTGCGTCCGCGGACCAGGCCGCTGACCCTCGAGTTCCACAATGAGCCCTTCGACGAGGCGGTACGTAAGAGCCTGGGCCCATTCGGACTCACCTCCGTCGAGTGGAGCGAGGAGGTCGGCCGGCGGCGCGTCACCCTCCATCTCAAGGGAGCCACTTTCTGGCAGGCGGTGGAGGCTCTGGGCCGCGCCGCCTCGGCGTATGGTTCGAGGGGAGCTTCGCGCTGGCACTTTCAGGACAGGGCGCCCGCGATGGACTCGGTCGGCGGGTTCGATGTCTCAGAGGCGCTGATCTTCGCCGAGCAGAATGGCCGGGAGAAGCATGGCGACGGGCCGTGGAAGAACGACATCGTCGTCCAGGTCCTCCTTCCCCCCGGTTTCTCCCCCAGCTCGGCCCAGGTTGAAGACGGATTGCTGCTCGACGACCAGGGCCATGCCATCGAAGCGGATCGCACTCCGGGAGGAACGACCAACCGAGTGCCGGGAGGCGTGGGAAAGATCCGGGCCATGGAATTCGCCGTCCTCCCGGAAAACCTGAAGGCGGCCAGATCCCTCCAGGTCAAGGGGACGCTCCTCCTCCGGTACCCGCACGACCTCGAGCGGCATGAGTTCGCGCTCCAGGGCCTCAAGACGCCCCTCTCGGTGAAGTTCCAGGGATCGTCGCTGACCATCGCAAGCATCCAGATCGACCCGGATCGTCAATGCCAATTGAACTTTGTCGGCCGGGCGGAGTCCGCGAGACTTCTGGTCTTCTCCACGCTGGAAGACGAGAGAGGGAAGTGGCTCTCGGACCTTGACCATACGAATCTGGAGTCTGGCAGCTCGGTTTCGGGGAACTGCTCGGCCTCCATCCCGCCCGGCGCCGCTCCCGCCCGGTTCGTCCTGAACCGGATCCTGGGCGAGGACGAAGTCCGCATCCCCTTTCACCTGAAGAACGTACCCCCGCCTCCGCATCCGCCGAAGGGCTGACGAAGGGGCTCAGATCCGGTGCGCCTTCACCTCGGGCGCGTTGTGGTGCGCGTACGGCCGCAGGTCCGGCTCGCCGCGCGTGAAGAGGTGGCCCACCAACCCGCGCCCCTCGAAGGCGTAGAAGAACAGCCCGTTCTCGAACAGGTCGAACGACTGGATCTTCACGACCTCCCGCCCCGCCGGGTCCCACGGGAGCGGCGTGAAGCCGATCCGCAGCTTGTACGCCGCCAGGCCCAGCGGCAGGTGGTGGCCGTAGCGGTTCGTGTCCATCCCGAGCGAGAGCGACTCGACGCCCAGGTCCATGCACCGCTGCATCGCCTGCATGATCAGGAAGTGCTCGAGATCGAGCTTCCGGTGCACGGGGTCGAACGCTCCGTACGCGACCGAGAGGTGGTGGCGGAGCGCGTGGACGAGCACGCCCGCGACCATCGCGCCGCCGTCGCGGAGGTAGAAGCCCACCCATCCCGGCCCGAACCCCTCCTCGTGCTCGCCCACGCGGTCGCGGCCGCGGGGGCGGCCCACGATCGTGCGCCGGTAGAGCGCCTTGAACTCCCCGATCCCGCGGCCGTCCTCCTCGACGGCGAGCCGGTACCGCTTCGGAACCTCGCGGAGCAGCTTGCGCGGCTTGTTGCGCGAGCCGGAATGGAAGCTCCCCTCGATGTACTCCTCGAGCGATCGGGGGACCCCGATCACGTAGGTCACGTAGCAGGGCTTGTGGAACCATCCGTCCGCGACGCGACGCTCGATCTCGGCGCGCGTGGGCTCCTCGACGCGCGCGAGGTGCGCGCCGGCCGGCGGCTCCTCGCCCGGCGCGAGCGTCGCGATCCGCAGGTCGAAGAATTCGTCGAGTTTCATTCCTCAAAACATTCTACCGCGACCGGGCGTTCCTTCAACGAGCCCCTTGGAGCGGTGAGAATTGGAATTGCTTGACGGGGCTCCGGGGAGGGATGGAGAATCCGGGCAGGAGGCAAGGGAGGTAGGGGATGGGCAGCACCAAGGACATGCTCCGGGTCATCGTGGCCGACGACGAAGTCCAGATCTGCAGCCTGGTCCGCGAAACGCTCCGCCAGGCCGGCCACTACGTGGAGATGTGCCACGACGGCGAGGCCGTCCTCCGCCGGCTCAAGGAGGGGGGGAAGTACGGCCTCCTCATCCTCGACGTGCTCATGCCCCACAAGTCCGGCGTCGAGGTGATCCACGACCTCCGCGGGAGGGGCGAGGGCATCCCCATCCTGCTCATGTCGAGCTTCCTGTCGGAGGAGGTCCTCTCCTCCTGCTCGGGCCTGGACCGGATCGCGTTCCTCCAGAAGCCCTTCAGCCTCGCCGACCTGAGGGCGACCGTGGAGCGGCTCACCCGGCCCGTCCACTGCTAGGGGCCGTAGAAATCCGAAATCCGGAATCCCATCCGCCGTTATAATGTAGGCTAATCCGGTTAAGCTGCTGGGAGAACCTCACCCGTGACATTCGCCCTTCTTGCCCTCGTCGCGCTCACCCCGCAGGGCGGGTTCGAACTCAAGGACGGCGACCGCGTCGCCCTGATCGGCAACACCTACGCCGAGCGCGACCTCCCGCACAGCGCGCTCGAGATCCGCCTCACCGCGCGGTACAAGGACCGGAACCTCCAGTTCCGCAACCTCGGCTGGAGCGGCGACACCGTCTGGTGCGACGCGCGGGCCGGTTTCGGGAAGGCGCAGGACGGCTTCAACCACCTGGCAAAGCACGTCGCGGAACTTCGGCCGACCACGATCTTCCTCGCCTACGGCATGAACGAATCGTTCGAGGGCGAGAAGGGGCTCGCGCGGTTCCTCGAAGGCCTCGACCGCCTGCTCGACATGCTCGAGGCGTCGCGCGGACGGATCGTCATGATCTCGCCCGTCCGCCACGAGGACCTCGGCCGTCCGCTGCCCGACCCGTCGGCCCACAACAAGGACCTCCGGCTCTACATCGACGCGATGGCGAAGGTCGCCGCGAAGCGCGGCCACGCGTTCGTCGACCTTTTCGAGCTCCTTGGCCCGGGCACGAAGGAGGAGCCGCTCACCGAGAACGGCATCCACCTGAACGGCCGCGGTTACCGCAAGGCCGCCGCCGCGATCGAGAAAGCGCTCGGCCTGGCGCCCCCCGCGTGGCACGTCGAGATCGATTCGCTGGGCCAGTCGAACACCGGCGGGACGGCGCTCAGCGAGATCGCGGCCTCGACCTCCTCGATCCGCTTCACCGCGCTCGACGGGACGCTTCCCCTCGACGAGGAGCGGATCCTGAAAGTCACCAGCCTGAACGCCGGCCTCTACACGCTCAAGATCGACGGGCAGGCGGTCGTCTCCGGGACGGAGTCCCAGTGGCGGAGCGGGCTGCCGGTGACCAGGGGCCCCGCCCACGAGCAGGCCGCGAAGCTCCGCGAGACGACCGCCGCAAAGAACTTCCAGTACTTCAACCGCTGGCGCCCGCAGAACGAGACCTACATCTTCGGATTCCGAAAGAAGGAGCAGGGGCACCTCGCCCCGGAGATCCCGCAGTTCGACCCGATCATCGAGAAGATGGAGGCGGAGATCGCGAAGCTCCGCGTGCCCGTGGCCCACACGTTTGCCCTGGAGCGTGAGAAATGATCAGCGTACTCCTGGCCCTCCTCCTCCAGGCCCCCGCCCAGGGCAAGCAGGACGTGCCGCCCGATCCCGAGCTGGAGCGCAAGACGTTCAAGGTCGCCGACGGATTCGAGGTCACCCTCTTCGCGGCCGACCCGCTCCTCGCGAAACCCATCCAGATGAACTGGGACAACAAGGGCCGCCTCTGGGTGGCCACCTCGCAGGTCTACCCGCAGGTCCTCCCGGGCGAGGTCCCCAACGACAAGATCATCATCCTCGAGGACTCGAAGGGCACGGGGCGGGCCGACAAGGCGACCGTCTTCGCCGACGGCCTCTTCATCCCCACGGCCGTCGAGCCCGGCGACGGCGGCGCGTACGTCTCGAACTCGACCCAGCTGCTCCACCTCAGGGACAGCAAGGGGACCGGGAAAGCCGACGAGCGCCGCGTGCTCCTTTCGGGCTTCGGCACGGAGGACACGCACCACATCCTCCACACGCTCCGCTGGGGGCCCGACGGCGATCTCTACTTCAACCAGTCGATCTACATCCACAGCCACATCGAGACCCCTTATGGGCCGCGGCGCCTCGGCGGCGCGGGCATCTGGCGCTTCCGCCCGCACTCGCTGGAGCTCGAGGTCTTCTGCAAGGGCATGTGCAACCCGTGGGGCCACGCGTTCGACCGTTGGGGCCAGTCGTTCGGCACCGACGGCGCCGGCGGCGACGGCATCCACTTCCTGATGCCCGGCGCGACCTACCCTCACTTCCCCAGCGGCGACCGCTTCTTCCCCGGCCTCAATCCCGGGAGCCCCAAGTACTGCTCCCACGAGGTCGTGAGCGGCCGCCACTTCCCCGACGACTGGCAGGGAAACATCATCACCAACGACTTCCGCGCCAACCGGGTCGTCCGCTACGTGATCTCCGACGACGGCGCCGGCTTCTCCTCCAAGCAACTGCCCGACCTCATCACCTCGACCGACCGCGCGTTCCGGCCTGTCGACGTCCGCCTGGGCCCCGACGGCGCGCTCTACATCGCCGACTGGTACAACCCGATCATCAATCACGGCGAAGTCGGCTTCCGCGACGAGCGGCGGGACAAGACCCACGGGCGCATCTGGCGCGTCGCCGCCAAGGACCGGCCCCTCGTCGAGCGGCCGAGGCTCCACGGCGCGCCGGTGAAGGACCTCCTCGAGGCGCTCAAGTCACCCGAGGGCTGGACGCGCCACTTCGCCAAGCGCACGATCGCCGAGCGCGACCCGAAGGACGTGCTCCCCGCGCTCGCCGCGTGGGTCAAAGCGCTCGGGCCCGACGACGACCACGAGCGGCTCGAGGCCCTCTGGACCTATCTCACGCTCGACGTGATCGAGCCCGACCTCCTGAACGCGGTGCTCCGCGCGAAGGACCCGCACGCCCGCGCGGCGGCCACGCGCGTCGTCGCCCACCACCATCCGCGGCTGAAGGACCCGATCGGCCTCCTCAAGGTCCAGGTCGCCGACGAGCACCCGCGCGTTCGGCTCGAGGCGGTCCGGGCGCTCAAGGAGATCCCCTCGGAGTACTCGATCGGCATCGCGCTCCGCGCGCTCGACCAGCCCGTCGACCGCTTCCTCGAATACTCGATCTGGCTCACGACCACCGAGCTCCAGCCCGTCTGGATGCCCGCGCTCGAAGCGGGCCGCCTCCAGTTCGCCGACCCGAAGCACGCGGAATTCGCGCTCCAGTCGGCGCGCTCGCCGGCCGTGCTCAAGACCCAGATGGAGAAATTCAAGGGCCGCCACCTCGGCCCCGAGACGCGCGAGATCGCTCTCAACTCGATCGCCTCGATCGGCGGTCCCGCCGAGCTCAAAGAGGTCCTCAACGGCGCCAACGAGATCCCCTTTCAACCGAAGATCTTCGCCGCGCTCCTCCGCGCCGCGCGCGAGCGGAACCTGAAGCCCGACGGCGATCTTTCTCGCATCAAGACGTACTTCGACCGGTCCGACGACGCGATCCGCCTCGCCGGCGCGTGGAAGCTCGAGGCGCTCCGCCCCGAGCTCGCGCAGCGCGCCGGGGCCGGCAGCCGCGCCGCCGTGGACGGACTCGTCCTGCTCGGCGGGCCCGTGACGATCGATTACTTCAAGTCGCTCCTCGCGGCCGACCGCGCCCCCAAGACCCGCCTTGCCGGCGTCCTCGGGCTGGCGGCGCTGGACGTGAAAGCCGCGGCGCCCGAGGCGGCCGGGGTTCTCGCGGCCGACCCTGTCGAGATCGTCACCGCATTTCTCCAGCGCAAGGGCGGCGCCGAGGCGCTGGCCGCGGCGCTGGAATCGACAAAGATTCCCGCGGACGCGGCGCGGCTCGGTCTCCGCGCGATGTACGCCGCGGGACGCCAGGAGCCCGCGCTCTACGCGGTCCTCAACAAGGCCGGCGGGCTGGCGACGCGCCACCGCGAGATGAGCGACGCCGAGCTCAAGCAGGCCGCGGTCGAGGCGGTCGCGAAGGGCGACGCCGCGCGGGGCGAGGCCGTCTTCCACCGCCGCGAGGTGAGCTGCTTCCAGTGCCACGCGATCGGCGGCGCGGGCGGAAACGTCGGCCCCGACCTCCTGAGCCTCGGCGCGAGCGCGCCCGTCGACTACCTGGTCGAGTCGGTCCTCCTCCCCGAGAAGAAGACCAAGGAGGGCTTCGTCTCGATGGCGGTGATGACGAAGTCGGGGGACGTCCTCAGCGGAATCCGCGTGCGCGAGAGCGACCAGGAGCTCGTGCTGCGCGACGCGATCCGCGACGAGATCGCGATCCCGAAGAAGTCCATCGAGCAGTCGAAGATCATCGGCTCGGTGATGCCCGCGGGCCTCGCCGACCTCCTGACGGACCAGGAGCTCCACGACCTCGTCCGGTTCCTCTCGGAGCTCGGCAAGCCCGGGCCGTACGCCGTCAGCCCCGCCCCGGTCATCCGCCGCTGGCGCGTCCCCGAGGGCGGCGCCTGGGTCCCGGCCTACAGCCTCGTCACCGGCCTCCTGCCGCTCGGAAAGACGGCGTCGGTCCGCGGCGAGATCGACGTCACCACCGCGGGGAAGATCCGCGTGCGGGTCAACTCGGCGAAAGGTCTCGCGCTCAAGGTGGACGAGGCGGCCGTCGAGCTCAAGGGGGAGGTCGACCTCGAGCTCGCGGCGGGCATCCACGCGCTGATGTTCGAGGTCGACGCCGCGGCACGCGGTGGCGAGGGCCTGCGGGTGGAGGTCGAGGAAGCGCCGGGGTCCCCCGGACGCGTGCGTCCGGTCGGCGGAAAATAGTCCCGAACTTTCCGCCTCGATCCGCTACCAATGGGGCGGATTCTGAAAGGACCGCCATGCACTGGATCACGACGCTTCTCCTGTCGTTCGCCCCCTTCGCCCAGGACAACCAGGACGAGCAGGCGAAAAGGATCGACGACCTCATCAAGCAGCTCGGCTCCGACGAATTCTCCGCCCGCGAGAAGGCGAGCGGGGAGCTCAAGAAGATCGGGAAGCCCGCCGAGGAGCCGCTCCGGAGGGCCGCCGGGAAGAGCGACGACCCCGAGGTTCGCGACCGGGCCCGCGCCCTCCTCGAGGCGATGATCCCGAGGCCGAAGGCGCAGGCGCCCGGCCTTCGCGGCTTCAACGGAAGCTCGGTCACCGTGCGATCGATCAACGGCGATTCGACCTACACGATCGCGCCCGGCGACGGGAGCCCCGCGATCGCGTTCCACAAGGACAAGGCGGGCGCCGTGAAGCTGGACTACACGGACGAGAAGGGCGAGTCGACGAGCGTCGCGGCAGACTCGCTCGAGAAGTTCGTGAAGGACAACAAGGATCTCGCCGGGAAGTTCGGGATCACCGAGGAGGGCATCGACCACGGCGGGGCGCGGGTGAGCTTCAAGGGCGGCCTGCAGGCGGTGCCCTTCCCCCGCGCGTTCCGCGCCCCGAAGCCGCCTCTCGACGAGGACGACGATCGCGGCGCGGGCGCAACCTTCGCGAAACCTTCCGAACCGCTGCGCGCGCAGCTGGACATTCCCGACGGGCAGGGTCTCGTGGTCACGAGCGTCGACAAGGACGGCGCCGCCGAGACCGCGGGCCTCAGGAAGAACGACGTCCTCCTCGAGATCGACGGGAACAAGGTCACGTCGATCCGCGCCGTGCGCGATCATTTCACCCGCACGAGCTCCCTCGAGCTGCTGCGCAAGGGCAAGCGCGAGTCGCTGACCCCCAGGAAGGACTTTTGACTCTCGATCCACCTCCCTCCGCATCTCCGTCATCCCCCGATCTCCTGAAAAATATTACTTTACGGATTCACGATGTCCGCATAACGCGGACTTTTATCCCGGGAAACCCCGGTAAAAATTTTCTCGGGAAACCGGCGCGCCTCCTTGACAATCCCCTAGGGCTGGGGGTATAGTCCCACCGTACGTGGTACAGGTAGTGGAGAGGGGCCTTGGGGCGATCCCCCCGATCCGTACCCAACTTAGCCGCCTGACGCACTAGATAGGGAGAGGAGTCCTCGGGCCGTAGCCTGGAGAGAGGTGGTCGGTCCTGCCGGAGTCGCCGGGGGTTGGTTCAAAAGAGAATCTAAAGGTTCAAAAGAGATATTATCTGTCATTGGGGTGAGAGGAGGAGACATGGAAGGGCTGTTCGCCAAGAGTGCCGCCGCGCCGGCCGTCGAAAGCGGTTCATCAACTGTGGAACCCCGGGGCAAGAAGACCCGGCGGCTCACCACGTCGCGCGCCAAGGGGCTCAAGTTCAAAAGGGTCTACACGACCCCCGGCGTCGACCCCTTCGACATGATCGAATGGGACCGGCGGACCTCGAAGATCACCAACCCCGACGGGTCGACCGTCTTCGAGCTGAAGAACCTGGAGGTCCCCAAGTCCTGGTCCCAGCTCGCCACCGACATCGTCGCCTCCAAGTACTTCCGCAAGGCCGGCGTCCCGGGAACCGGCCATGAAGTGAGCGCGAGGCAGACCGTCACCCGCGTCGCCCGCTCCATCCGAAAGGCGGGAGAGGAGCTCGGCGGCTACTTCGCCGGCGTCGAGGATGCCGACACGTTCGAGTCCGAGCTCACGTACATGCTCATCAACCAGTTCGGGGCGTTCAACTCCCCCGTCTGGTTCAACTGCGGCCTCGCGCAGGAGTACGGCATCACCGGCCGCCCCGTCGGCAACTGGCAGTGGAACAGGACGACCGACGCGATCGAGGAGTCGGCCGACTCCTACTCGCGCCCCCAGCTCTCCGCCTGCTTCATCCAGTCCGTGAGCGACGACCTCATGGACATGGCCGACCTCGTCAAGCGCGAGATGCGGATCTTCAAGTTCGGCTCGGGCACCGGGACGAACTTCTCGAAGATCCGTTCCGAGGGCGAGAAGCTCTCGAGCGGCGGCACCTCGAGCGGCCTCATGAGCTTCCTCGAGATCTACGACAAGTCGGCCGGCGCCATCAAGTCGGGCGGCACCACGCGGCGCGCCGCCAAGATGGTCTGCCTCGACATGGACCACCCCGACATTGAGCGCTTCATCGACTGGAAGATGAACGAGGAGCACAAGGCCCAGGTCCTCATCGAGCACGGCGGCTTCCCCTCCGACTTCAACGGCGAGGCCTACCACACCGTCAGCGGCCAGAACTCCAACAACTCCGTCCGCGTCACCGACGAGTTCATGAAGGCCGTCGAGACGGACGGCTCGTTCGAGACGAAGTGGCGCACGAAGGGGACGACCGCGAAGACCTACAAGGCGCGCGACCTCTGGGACAAGATCTCCCTCGCCGCCTGGAAGTGCGCCGACCCCGGCCTCCAGTACGACTCCACGATCAACAAGTGGCACACCTGCCCGAACACCGACAAGATCCACGCGTCCAACCCGTGCAGCGAGTACATGTTCCTCGACGACTCGGCCTGCAACCTCGCGTCGCTCAACCTGACGCGGTTCCTGTCGCCCGAGGGGATGTTCGACATCGAGCGGTACCGCCACGCCTGCGAGGTCTTCACCACCGCGCAGGAGATCATCGTCGACTTCGCGAGCTACCCCAACCGGGACATCGCGAAGAACTCCCACGACTATCGCCCGCTCGGCCTGGGGTATGCGAACCTGGGGACGCTGCTCATGCTCCTGGGGATCCCGTACGACAGCGACCGCGGCCGCGGGATCGCGTCGGCGCTCACCGCCATCATGTGCGGCCGCGCGTACCGCCAGTCGGCCGAGATCGCGCGCACCAAGGGCGCCTTCCCCGGCTTCGAGAAGAACCGGGAGCCCTTCCTCAACGTCATGAAGATGCACCGGGACGCCTCCCACGCGATCCGGCCGGAGGACTGCCCGCAGAACCTCCTCAAGGCGGCGCGCGAGGACTGGGAGGACGCCGTCGCGCTCGGCGAGGTCTACGGCTACCGGAACGCGCAGGTCACCGTGCTCGCGCCGACCGGGACGATCGGCCTCCTCATGGATTGCGACACGACGGGCGTCGAGCCCGACTTCGCGCTCGTCAAGTTCAAGAAGCTGGCCGGCGGCGGGTACTTCAAGATCGTCAACGAGTCGGTCCCCGAGGCGCTCCGGCGCCTGGGCTACACGAAGGAGCAGTCGCGCGAGATCGTCGAGTTCGTCGTGGGGACGAACACCCTCAAGTGCGCCGCGCCGATCTGCGACCGGGCCCTGGCAGAGAGGGGGCTCACGGCGGAGGAGATCGCGCGCGTCGAGGCGCAGCTCCCCAAGGTGTTCGAGCTCGGCCACGCATTCAACGCGTTCACGCTGGGCGAGGAGGCCGTCAAGCGGCTCGGGCTCAAGCCCGAAGAGGACGTCCTGGGCCGGCTCGGCTTCACCGAGGCGGAGGTCGACCAGTCCAACGACGTCCTCTGCGGCCGGATGACGGTCGAGGGCGCCCCGCACCTCAAGGAGGAGCACCTCGCGATCTTCGACTGCGCCAACAAGTGCGGCAAGACCGGCAAGCGGTTCATCCACTGGATGGGCCACATCAAGATGATGGGCGCGACGCAGCCCTTCATCTCGGGCGCGATCTCCAAGACGATCAACATGCCCGGCGAGGCGACGGTCGACGACATCAAGGAGGCGTACCTCCAGTCGTGGAAGCTCGGCGTCAAGGCGGTCGCGCTCTACCGCGACGGCTGCAAGGCCTCGCAGCCGCTCTCGTCCAAGTCCGCCGACAAGAAGAAAAAGGAGGGGGAGCCCAAGGCGGAGCTGATGCAGGGGCAGCTCCTTCCGACGACGGTGGCGAACCCGGTCAGCCCCTCGGCGGCGAGCCAGAGCCTCAAGCGCTTCCGGCTCCCGAAGAAGCGGGTGGGCTTCACCCAGGAGGCGCGGATCGCGGGCCAGAAGGTGTACCTGCGGACGGGCGAGTACGCGGACGGGACGCTGGGCGAGATCTTCGTCGACCTGGCCAAGGAGGGCGCGGCCTTCCGGTCGATGATGAACTGCTTCGCGATCTCGGTGTCGCTGGGCCTCCAGTACGGCGTGCCGCTCAAGGAGTTCGTCGACGTCTTCACGTTCTCGCGGTTCGAGCCGCAGGGCGCGGTGGACCACCCGAACATCAAGATGTGCACGTCGATCGTGGACTATCTCTTCCGGGTGCTCGCCCTCGAGTACCTGGGCCAGGACGAGTTCGCGCAGGTGAAGCCGGCCGACGGCGAGACGCGCGTGCGGCGCGCCACGGACTTCATCCGGAAGGTCGAGTCCGCGGCGGCGGCGGCTCCCGCCCCGGTGGCCGCGGCTCCTGTCGCAACGGTGCAGGTCAACGTGACGAACGTCCTCAACCCCGAGGCGAGCGCCCTCTCGGAGCACTTGGGCAAGATGATGGGCGACGCCCCGTTCTGCAACATCTGCGGCCACACGACGGTCCGCAACGGCGTCTGCTACAAGTGCCTGAACTGCGGGAACACGCTCGGCTGCTCGTAACCCAGCAGAACCCCGAAAACCGCCCTTCCTCCACGCCGGGGACGGGCGGTTTTCTTTTTCCCCCTGCCGTGTGATACGATCAGTCCGCCCATGACGACGCCCGACGAACTCGCGCGCGCCGCGGAGGCGCACGCGCGGCAGGAACACGGTGTGACGATCGGTCTCGACGCGGTCGACCGGGTCGACGAGATCCTGCGGGCCGAGGCCGGACGGGCCGATCCCGGGCGGCTCGAGTCGCTCGCCGCCTGCTACGGGGCGTGGCTGGGCCGGCTGGCCGCGATGCGATGGCAAGCCCGGTGGATCGGGCTCTCCGAACCGGCGGCGCCGCGGCTCCGCGTGGGCGGCGTCATCCTGAGTCCCATCGACGCCGTGCGCCGCCGCCTGGTGGACCCAAAGGCTCCGGACCTGGGGATGATCCTGCAGCAGGTGGAACAATGGTCCCGCGAAGGGGAGACCGCGCGAGCCGGGGCGCTGGCGACCAATCGAAGCGGCTGGGATGGATTGGTCGGCGATCCGCGGTTCGCAGGCGCGTCGGATCTCCCGCGTGATCCCGCCGCCGCCCGCGCCGCGCTCGACGAATGGATCCGGTCTGAAGGCATCGAGGGCAAGAAGCTACTCTGCCTCGGCGCCGGAGGCGGACGCCAGGGACCGCTCCACGCACTCGCCGGGGCCCGCGTCACGGTCGTCGATCTCAGCGACCGGCAGCTCGACCACGATCGGCGCGCCGCCGCGTCGCTGGGCGTGACGCTCGAGACCGTCCGGACGTCCATCGACCGGCTGGAGTCGCTCGCCGATTCATCCTTTGACCTCGTGCTCCAGCCGGTGAGCGCCTGCTACCTGCCGGACGTGGGGCCGGTGTACGCCGAGGTGGCCCGGGTGATCCGTCCCGGCGGGCTCTACGTCGTCCAGCACAAGCAGCCGGCAAGCCTCCAGGGAACGGCGGTCGGCGGCGAAATCCGCATCGCGCTTCCGTGCGCGGAGGGTTCGACGGTTCCGTCCGAGGAGGCCGGGACGCGGGAATTCCTGCACACCCTCGACGCTCTCCTGGGCGGGCTTTGTCGCGCGGGGTTCGTCATCGAGGATGTCGTCGAGCCGCCGCGGGCCGACGCCCTCGCCCCGCCCGGTTCGCCCGGCCACCGCGCCTGGTTCCTCCCCCCGTACATCAGGGTCAAGGCCCGCCGGAGGTGTTAACGAAATCGCGGCGCGATTTCGTTAACAGTTAGAAGTCGGGGTTGCGGCGGTTGCGAAAGGGGAAGCTTTTGACGATCGTCAGCACGACCGACGAGAACTTGTATCCGTCCGCCGCGGCGGCCTTCTGGGCGTCGCGGAGCACGCACTCGTCCTCCAGCTGCAGCCCCCGCCCCAGCGCGTAGATCAGCAGGTTTCCCGTCATCGTGCGCACGAACTCGCCCTTCCGGTCGAGCAGGATCTGCTTGAGCTCGACCGGCCCGCGGAACGCCTTCCCGTTGGGCAGCACGCCCGAGGCATCGATCGCCTCGCCGTCCTCCTCGTCGCGCCACCGGCCGACCGCGTCGAAGTTCTGGAGGCTGAACCCCAGGGGGTCGATCTTCGAGTGGCAGCCCGCGCACTCCGGCCGGCTCCGGTGCGTCTCCAGGAGCTGCCGCAGCGACTGGTGCTTCCCGTCGGCCTTCGAGGCCTTGAGGGCCGGCACGTCCGGCGGCGGCGGGGGCGGAGGCGTCCCGAGGATCGACGCCGCGATGTAGTTGCCGCGGCGCGGGACGTTCGTCCGCTCGGGATCGGACTGGTTCATGAGCACGGCCGCGCTCGTCAGCACGCCGCCGCGGCGCCGGTCCTTCAGCGTCACCCTCCGCATCTCCGGGCCCTGGACCCCCTCCAGCCCGTAGTGGCGGGCCAGCTCCTCGTTGACGTAAGTGTAGTCGGCATCGACCAGCTCGGTCAGCGGGCGGTCCTTCCGCACGATCTCCCCGAGAAACAGGCTCATCTCCTGCTGCATCGCGACGCGCAGGGATTCCGTGAACTGCGGGAAGCGCTTCGGGTCGGGCTTGTGCGCCGCGAGACCGCGCAACTGGAGCCACTGGCCGACGAAGTTCTCGACGAGCGCCTGGCCCCGCGGGTCGGCGAGCATCCGGCGCGCCTGCGCCTCCAGCGCCTCCGGCGAATTCAGCGACCCCTTCGCCGCCCGCGCCATGAGCTCCTCGTCCGGCGGACCCGACCAGAGGAAATAGCTCAACCGGCTGGCCGTGTCGTAGTCGTCGACCTCGTACGGCCCCTCCACGCCGGGACGCGAGGTCTCGATCCGCATGAAGAAGCGCGGGGAGATCAGCACCGCCTCGAGCATCGGGCGGACCGCCGCCTCGTGCCCCTCGCCGCGCGACCGCGACTTGTCGTACAGCGCCAGGAGCTTGTCGACCAGCGCCGCGTCCGCGGGACGCCGGAACGCCTTGAGCGCGAACCTCTCGATGACCTGCCGGGCCGCGTCCCGCTCCTTCACCTCCCCGCCGGGCTGCACGAAGAAGACGCGGCGGTGCGGCTCCGGGTTCGCGGCCTTCCGGTCGACGAGCTCCGCGATCAGCCTCCGCGCCGCCTGGTGGTAGTGCTCGATCAGCACGGGGGAGACGGCGAGCACCTCGCCGAGATTGTCGAAGCCGTAGCCCGTCGCGTCCGGCGAGAAATCGTCGGCGAGACGGAGGTCCAGCCCGGTCAGCTCGCGGATCGTGTTGTTGTACTCGGTGCGGTTGAGGCGACGCGTGGCCGGCTTCCCCGGGTCGCGGACCCGGTCGCAATCCAGGGCGAGCGTCTTCTGGAGGAAGGTGATGAGATCCTTCCGCTGCTGGGCGGTCGGCTGCCTTTCCTTCTTCGGGGGCATCTGCTCCTGCTCCAGGACCTCGAGCGCCGTGAGCCAGACCTTGCGGTCCTGGGCGATCATCCGCGGGTTCTCATCGCGGGCGAGGTTGACGTCGCCCTTTCGCTTCTCGTCGTTGTGGCAACGGTAGCAGAAGGCCTGCAGGTGGCCGCGGATCGCGCGGTCGAAATTGAGCGGGTCCTTGGCCGCGGTCTCGGCCAGGGCCTTGGCCTTCTCCTTCTCTTCTTTGTCCTTGTCCTGGCCCAGGACCAGGGAAAAGGGGAGGAGGAGGAGGACCGCCGCCGCCGGGATCCGCACGGGGCCTATGCGAGGACGCCGAGCGGACCGGTCGAGTCACCGAACTGTTCGACCTTCACCCCCGCGCGCGCCAGCATCGCGAGGAACAGGTTGCAGATCGGCGTCTTCTTGCCGAGGACGACGTGGCGGCCGCCCTTGATCGTCCCGCCGCCGCCCCCGGCCAGCAGGACGGGCAGGTTGTCGTGGTTGTGCTTGTTGCCGTCGCTGATCGCCGAGCCGTAGCAGATCGCGACGTTATCGAGCAGCGTCCCCTCGCCCTCGCGGACCTCGGACATCCGGACGAGCATCTTCGCGAAGAGGTCCATGTGGTGCGTGTTGATGTTCGAGAGCTTCGCGTGGTTCTCCGGCTTGCCCAGGTGGTGCGAGGTCGAATGGTGCGCGCCGGCGGCGTCGACTTCCGGGTAGGCGCGGCCCGACTTCTCGTAGGAGAACAGGAAGGTCGCGACGCGCGTCGTGTCGGTCTGGAACGCGAGCGTCAGGATGTCGAGCATCAGGGTGACGTGGTCGGCGTAGACCGGCGGGATGCCGCGGCCGTCGGGAATGATCACCTTTTGGAGATCGGCGTCCTTGAACGCGTCCTGGTGGTGCGAGGGGTCGCCCTTGCCCGCCCCCTCGATGCGCCGCTCGATGCTGCGGAGCCCCTCGAAGTACTCCTCGAGCTTGCGCCGGTCGCTGAACCCGAGGCGGCTCTCCAGGCTCCGCGCGTCCTCGCGGACGAGGTCGAGCACGCTCGACTCGACCGAGTCGCTCTTCACCGCGGGCTTCGGCGCCGCCTCCTCCGCGTCCCAGTCCGGGCGGCGCGGCGGACGGCCGCGGAACAGCCGGTCGTAGAGCTGCTTCGGGTTGAGCTCGAGAGCCGCGGGCGTCGTCTTGCCCCGCCACGAGATGTTCGAGAGGTACGTCCCGCTGAACCCGTGGTCCCCGCGGATGCCCGGGTCGATCCCGAGCGCGAGCGAGTCGACCGGCGTCTTGAGGCCGACGCGCGAGGCGGCGAGCTGGTCGACCGAGAGGCCGCCCACCTCGGGCTCCTCCGAGTGCTTGCACTTGGCGCCGACCAGGAAGCCGCCGCCGGAAGGCTCGTGTGCGGCGACGGAGTTCTGGCAATGGTCGGCCGCGAGATCGCTGAGAACGAGGATGTTCTTCTTGACCGGCTCCAGAGACTTGAGGATCGGGGGCAGATCCTTCAGATCGCCCTCGGCCTGCGGCCGCCAGTTCGCCATGTGGACCCCGTTGGGGACGTAGAAGAAGGCCAGGCGCACGGGGGGTTTTCCGCCGCCGCCCGCCCACGCGGAGGAGGGCATCATGGCCTCGAGCCACGGCAGGGCGACGGCCGCGCCGGCCCCCCGCAGGAGGGAGCGACGGGAGATCATCGGGGGCTTGTCCATTCGCTATATGAAACAACGCCGTCGCGTGGCTGTTTCTCCAATGGCATAATCTCCGGATGCCCGAAACGGAACTCCTTGAGTATATGAAGGGGTACGGGTTCGAGCAACCCTCGCTCCGGGCCGCGTTCGCCGAGGACCCCGAAAAGACGTTCGGCCACCTCTCGGACGCCTCGTACAACAACGCCCCCTGGTTCACGCCGGAGATCGTCGACGTCGTCCTCGCGCGCCTCGAGTCCGCCCCGGGAAAGGCGTTCGGGATCCTCCACCACCTGGCGGCGCAGGGCCCATCGCGCGCGGCGGCGATGATCGACCTCTATGAGAAGCACTTCCCCCGGTTCCCGGAGGCCGCGCAGGACGCGGCTTTCTACATCGCGGCCAACGACCCGTGGATCCTCCGCTCCTCGCTCGTCGACCTCATCGCCGACCAGGCGCCCGCCCATCCGTACCAGGCGTTCCACACGCTCCAGTTCGTCCTCGGCAAGCGCCCCGAGCTCGTCACCGACCGCATCGTGAAGTCCGTCGTCCGCCACCTCGCGCTCGCCCCCAACCAGGCCTTCTATTTCATCCGCGAGACGATCAAGGCGCGCCCGGAGTTCACCGCGCTCTGCACGGTGGCCCTCTTCGACTGCGTCGCCCACGCGACGCAGGGATGGCTCAAGCGCGAGATGATGCAGGACATCTTCGTCGTCGCCTCCCACTCGCACGTCACAACCGGCCTCGAGCGCGCCCTCCGCGAGCAGGCCGGCACCGGCAGCCGCCGCGCCCGCGTCCTCATGGCCCTCCTCTTCCGCCAGAAAACCCGCGCCCTCCAGCGGGTCCTCCTCGAGGCCCTCGACCTCGCCGCCGGGTGGGAGCCCGCGTGGGACTTCATGCTCTTCCTCGTCGACCAGTCCGACCCCAAGCGCATTTCGACCGCGGCCGCGGCGGAGTTCCTCGAGAGCGCCTACCGGCTCAACTTCCTCGTCACCCCCCATGAATTCAAGGAGCTCCTCGTCGAGCGGCTCGACCTCCGCGACGCCCCCGCGGCGAAGTTCCCCGACGGCGTCTCCTTCCTCGACGACGACCCGGAGCTCTCCGACCTCCACCGCAAGGTCGCGCTCCTCGCCTCCCGCTTCGGCGCCCCGCTCCGCCTATCGCCCCTCGACGATTTCCGCGAGCGGACCAAGCGCATGCGCCGCGAACGGGATGTCCTCGCCGCCGCCCGGACGACGCGCCGCCTCCGGCGGAAGAAGAACCTCGAGGAGCGGCTCGCGCGGCCCGACGATCCGGCCTCCCGGCGCGAGCTCGCGAAGAAGGTGGGCGACGCCCTCCGCGCGCAGGCGGTCGAGGTGACGCGCCACGCGTTCCGGGCCGCAATGGAGAAGGCGTACGCCGCGGCCGCGAAGAACATGCTGGGCCGCGAGCTCGACCTCTCGAAGGTCGACCCGGGGATCTTTCCCGCGTTCCTCTACTACGAATGCCTCGGCCGGATGCCGAACAACCGGAAGTACCTCGCGCGGCTGATCGAGGACCGGGTCGAGGGCCGGGCCCACGACTGGATGCGCACGGAGCCGCCCGCCGCCGAGTGGGCGGAGCGGGTCCGCGCCTCCCATCCCGGCGCGCGCCTCGAGCGCTGGCGTGCGGCGTTCTCGGCGACCTTCTCCTACGACCCCGGCAACGCCGCGTCGGAGAAAAAGCGGCGGATCGAGCAGGACCTCGCACAGACGCGGGAGCTGTTCCAAAGGCTCGAGGTCAAAGAGATGGAGAAGGCCGGCCCGGACGCGATGCGCGCGAAGCTTCGCGAGCTCGAGGGGAAGGACAAGGACCGCGCCGTGCTCGACGAGATCCGGAACAACCTCGAGCGGATCCGGATCGCCGAGCAGGCGCCCGACAGCGACTTCGAGGGCAAGATCGCGCTCGAGGTCGAGACCGACCCCATCCAGGTCCTCTTCATGGGCGAGTACGGGTTCGCCTCGTGCCTGTCGCTGCGCGGCGCCAACATGTGGAGCGCCGTCTCGAACGCGATCGACATCGACAAGGCGCTCGTCTGGGCGCGCGACCCGGCGGGGAACATCGTGGGCCGCCGCCTCATCGCGCTCACGCCCGCGGGCGTGGTGTCGTACAGGACCTATACGAACCGGAACGGGCTGGCGCTCGACGGCTTCTTCGAGGAGTTTCTCGCGCGGTACGCGGAGCACTGCGGCGTCCCTCTGGCGCACGGGATCAGCCCGGGCCCCCTTCTGAGCGATCGATGGTATGACGATGGCGCTCTGTAGGATCCTTCTCGCCCTGGGTCTCTTCGCTTCGCAAGACGTCGAGCCGCTCTTCAAAGCGATCGAAACCGGGACGCCGCTCGAGGCGCTCGACGCCTCCGCTCGGCTCGCGAAATCCTTCGACGACTCGATGCTGCCGCGGCTCGTGAAGCTCCTGGATGCCCTGCCCCTCCGCGCCCTCCAGCTGATGGGCGACCTCCAGACGGACGGGTCGGCGAAGCTCCTCCTCGACCGGCTCCCGAAGCTGCTGGAGTCAAAGGAGAAGGACGTCCCGCGGATGGCGGAGGTCGCCTGCGGCTTGCGGAAGCTCCGCGCCGCGACGCCGATCCTGATCGAGCGGACGGAGGACAAGGCGGCGCTCCGCGCGCTCGGCCGCATCTGGGAGCGGTCTCTCGACGACCCGCCCCTCGAGCGGAAGGACGAGATCGGCCGGCTCTCCGCGCTCGCGCTCGTCCACCGGTTCGCGATGGGCGCGACCTCGTCGCTCGAGGCGTGCGAGGCGATGCTCAAGGCGATGACGAGAGAGGAGGTCGACGACTTCCTCTCCAAGC
>JBGPCZ010000005.1:0-79161 GCA_041482015.1 Planctomycetota bacterium
CCAGGACCGGCCCGCCCTGGGCGATCGGGATCGGCACGCCGCGCGGCGCGAGGACGAAGGTTGTGAACGCCCAGAGGAGCGCGAAGGCGAGCGCCACCCCGGTCGCCCAGGAGACGGCCATGATGGCGCCGGTCTCCGCCACGACCTTCCGGAAGAGGCGGGACTTCGTGTGGCCGATCGCCAGCAGGATCGCGAACTCGTCCGTCCGCTGCCCAAAGAAGATGTTGTGGATGAGGCCCACGACCACCGAGACGACGACGATCAGCGTGGCGGAGATGAAGTTCAGGATGAGAAGGATCCGGTCGAGGCCCTGGGCCACGTCGTCCACCGCGCGGATCTTGTCGTAGACCTTGATGTCCGGAAGTCCGCGAAGGAAGGCGTTGAGCTCCGCGATCCGGCCGGGGCGCGCCACGACGATCACCCGCTCCCAGAGCTTCGGCGCGAACAGGTAGAGGCGGGGATCGTTGAGGAATTCAAAGGAGGCCAGGCCCAGCGGCGTCCGGCCCTCGAGGACGCCCACCACCTTGAAGCGGCCGGGCATCCAGTCCTCCTCGTCGACCGCCATGCCGAATTCCCGGTCGAGGGCCCAGCCGTTGACCTTCATGATGTTCTCGGGAAGCGCCACTTCTCCCGTTCCGGCGGCGGGGAGCCTGCCCTCCTTGAGCCGCGCGCCGACGCGGGCCACCAGGTACTCCATCTCCTCCCGGGTCGCGGAGCGCAGGACGAACGGGAGCGGGCCGACCAGCGACTTCGCCTTCACGACGGCGTGCCTGGACTGGATCACGCGCTCGACCGCCGGATGCTTCGCGATCCCCGCGATCGTCTCCTGCTTCAGCCGCGTGTCGTTCTTCGGGTAGGCGATTGTCCACTCGTCGAACTCGCGGGTGTAGACGAGCATCGAGTCCTTGAGCCCCGCGATCGTCGCCAGGATCGCGACCACGAGCGTCACGACGAACGTGAGGATGATGACGGTCGGCAGGATCTTCCGCGCGTTGCGGCGCCCGTAGGTCCAGGGGGAAAGCGGTTCCATCAGAACCTCTTCGGGTCGATCTTTCGCAGCGCCTCGAGCGCGTAAAGCCCCTCGTACCAGCTCCCGTCGCGCGTCATCTTCAGAAGGGGACCGACCGCCTCGACCCGGCCGAGCGATCCCAGCCCTTCCGCGGCGCGGTAGCGGACGAAGAGCTCGGGATCGTCGAGCCGCGCGACGAGCTTCGCCAGCGCGCGATCGTCCCGGGTCCCGCCGAGCGCCGCGACCGCCCAGAGACGGACGCGGAGATCGGCGTCGTCCGCCGCCTGGAGGAGCGGGGCCGCGAGCGCCGGGTCCGGGTGGAGGTACGCCCGGAAGGCCGCCTCGTGCCGGACCGCGATCGAGGGGTGGGCCAGCGCTTCCGCGATCCTCCCGGGCTCCGGCGATTCGCGGAGACGGACCAGGCCCTCGCGGGCCGACTCCTCGCCCCCCGCCAGCCCGAAGAGGATCGTGGAGGCGACGAGGAAGCAGGCGAGGCACGCGGCGAGCGCCGCCTTCGGGCGCAGCACGCGGAAGAGGACGGAGAAGAGCGGGGCGAAGATCCCCATGGACGCGAGGACGACGAAGACGGGGCCCGCGTGGTAGACCGCGGCCCACGCCAGGCCGTAGACCCGGCGGAGCCCGGACCCGGGGAAGGCCTCGCGCGCGAGCGTGTCGAGCGCGGCCGGGTCGCCGGTCCAGGGCACCGAGTGCGAGCCCGACACAAGCGATCCCGCCTCGACGCGGACGTCGCTCGGGCTTCCGCGAGGGACGATCGTGAAGTGGAGCGCCCGCAACGCCGCCGCGGCCTTCGGGTCCTCCGCGATCGCGGTCCGGACCAGCCGCGAGGGGAGGGCATCGTTGGACGAGTAGAACTGCTTCAGGAGCGGATCCGCCGAGACGAGGGTATGCCGGTAGTAGAGCGCGGCCCCGAACTTCCCGATGGAGTTCCCCAGCATGAATCGGTCGCGGAAGAGCGCGAGCCGGACGTTGAAGTCCAGCTCTTCCGCGGGGCGGGGCACGATCGCGGCCGCGACAATCGCGGCCAGCGCCACGCCCGCGAGGACGACCGCCTTCCGCGGCCGGCGTCCCTCGCGCACCCGCTCGCGACGGCGGCCCCAGGCGATCGTGTACCCGGCGTGGATCGCGAGCGGCACGGCCACGGCGAGCGGGATCGCGAGGAGGGGCATGAAGGGGAGGAAGGCCATCGCGAGGAGGACGGCCTGGAGGAGGAACGAAGCCAGGGGAAGGCGGTCGGCGCGCATCCAGGACTCGCCCACGGCGAGCGCGATCGAATGGACGAAGCCGCAGAGGAACGCGAGGGGAAGCGCGAAGACGAACGCCGCGCCGAGGGCGGAGATAGGATGGGCGGGATTGGGGAGCGCCACCCCGCCCGCCGCCTGCGCCGCGCGCGCCCGCTCCAGCACGTCGCCGATCCCGGAACTCACGAGGGGGAGCGAGGCGAGGGTCGCGGCAAGCGTCGCTGCCGCCATCGCGGCCAGCCCGCAGGCCACGGCCCACGCCACGCCCGCCGTAATCGCCGCGGGGCCGGAGCCGTAGGACGCGAAGGGCTCGCGGAGGCGGAGCGGGTCGAACGATTCCCGGGCGCCCCCGCGGGCGCGCGCCGTGAGGAAGTCCTCGAGCTGCGAGCGCCGGAAGGCGACGATGCGGGCGACCTTGGCCCGCGTCCACGGAAGCGCGCGGGCGGAGGCGTCGATCGAAAGCGCCCGTCCCTCGCGTCGCACGCGGATCCGCCAGCGGATCGTGTTGGGGTTGGTGGAGAGGGTCGAGCCCGCGGAGACGAACCATCCGCCGCCCCGGGGATCCCGCGCCGCCCAGCCCCAGACCCCGCGCGCGAATTCGAGGAGGTGCTTCTCCAGCTCTTCGTCGGTTCCGCCGAACTCGAGGGCCCTCGCGTCGCTCATATGAAGGATGCGGATTATAGCAGATCGTTCGTTCTTGAGTCATCCGGGGGGAGGGACTATCATGCCGCGGGTGAGCGTGCGCGCGCTGTTCCTCGCCGTCCTCGTTGCGCTCCCGGCCTTCGCGCTGGCGAAGGCGCCGGGCCCGGTGGAGTTCCGGCTCCAGTACCTCAACGTCCACGGCCGCCGCCACGACGTCATGACCTACGATTTCGATGGCGACGGGAAGATCGACATCTTCGTCTCGTCGATCGACTTCGACGCCACGCCGCCCCAGCGCTGGGGGGCGATCCACCTCCAGAAGAACGGCGGCTTCCCGGAGATCCCCGACTACCTCTTTCCCATCAGCGACCGGGCCTGCGCCCTCGTCTTCGGCGACTTCTACCCCGGCGGCGGCACCGAGGTGGGGTTCATCGCCGAGGACGGCGTCTACGTCTACCCGTGGACGGAGAAGGGCCCCGCGGAGGAGCCTGTCAAGATCATCCACGCGCGGACTTTCTACCGGCAGCCGTCGCTCCGGCAGATCCCCGTGTGGCAGTGGAAGATGGACTTCACCGCGTCGGCCGGGGACGGGCTGGACGACCTGGTCCTCCCCGTCGCGGACGGGTACCGGATCTACTTCCAGACGGCGCCGGGGGTTTTCGGCAAGATCGCGCACCTCGAGGACGATCTCTCCGAGGGCGTCCCGCGCTCGATCCGTCCCGCGGGCTTCGCCGAGGCGCCCGAGATCGCGTCGTCCACGTTCATCGCGACCAGCGAGCTTCCGAGGATCGAGCCGGTGGACATCAACGGCGACGGGCTGACGGACTTCGTGCTGGTCCGGGGCGACACGATCACCTACTTCATCCAGAAGCCCAAGGAGCCGGGCACGTTCCTCTCACGCCCCCCGTGGCGCGTCTCGTTCCACATTCCCACGCTGAAGGACGAGGTCCGGAAGGACAGCGTGAACCTGTCGCTCATCAAGTTCGTGGACATCAACCACGACGGGCTGGCCGACCTGGTGGTGACGCGGATCGAGGGGACGCTGGGCCTCTGGGACAGCATCAAGACCAACATCTACATCCACTACGGGAACGGGAAGGGCAACTTCGAGACGGCCGCCTGCCTGGCGATCAACGGCGTCTCGATCGACCCCGAGTTCATCGACATGAACGGCGACGGGAAGCTCGACGCGATCACCTCGCGGCTGCGGACCGATCTCATGAACCAGGGGGCACAGCTCCTCCTCTTCGGCGACATCCCCATCTCGTACGAGGTCTGGCAGTTCGATCCCGCCAAGGGGACGTTCATGACCGACCCCGTGTTCGAGAAGCGCATCAAGATCGCGCGGAACGACCTCGACAAGACGGGCGCGGGCGCGGTGCCGCTCGTGTTCGTCCGGGGCGACCTGACCGGCGACGGCCGGCCGGACATGGTCGAGGTGGACCCGAAGACGAAGGAGCTGCTGATCTACCCGGGCCGGGAGAGGGCGACGCCGAAGGGCCCGAGGATCGACTTCGACGGCACGGCACACTACAGGATCCGGCTGGAGCGCCACCCGCGCGCGCTCCAGCTGCTCGACGTGAACGGCGACGGCATCCTCGACGTGATCCTGTATTACAACAGTGCGGTGGGCCTCGTCCTGTCGAAGCGGTAGGGGAGATTGTTCTCACTTCCTCTCCGCCCTCTTTCGATACTCCGACCCCGGTGAGGTCGGACGGAATACTTCTGCGGCGGGCGCCCGGAACTACCCCTGCTCTTCTTCCCCCGGGTCCCCCTCCTCTTCAGGGCCAGAGTCCGTCGGGCCGCCCTGCCCCGGTGCGGGCATGACTTCTTCCAGGACCTGCTCTTCGACGTAGATCGGCGCGCGCATCTGGACGGCGAGCGCGATCGCGTCCGAAGGGCGCGAGTCGATCTCCACCGCCTTCCCGTTGCGGCGCAGGACGAGCTTGGCGTAGAAGGTGCGGTCGCGGAGCTCGGTGACGATGACGCGGTCGAGTTTCGAGTCGAGCCCCCCGATGACGTTCTCCAGGAGGTCGTGGGTCATGTGGCGGGGGGTCTTCTTGCCCTTGATGTTGCGGTCGATGGCTACGGCCTCCCAGATGCCGATCACGATGGGGAAGGCGCGCTCGCCCTCGACTTCCTTGAGGACGATGACCTGCTCGTCGTTGGTCTCGCTGATGATGATCCGCGAGAGCTCCATGTGAATCACGGCGGCGACCTCGACGAACGCGACTCCAACGATTATATCCGCGGCGGCGTCATTGGCAAGGGGATAAGGGAAGCCTCGTTTGCGATCGTCAATTCGCCCCCCGCGTATTGTTCGTGCATCCCCTTACCCCCCGTCATAGAATCTCTGTACCTGGATGCCGACCACGTACGAAATGGCCTTCATGGCCATCGCCTCGAAGAACAGCTTCCTCACGCACGAGGAGGCCGCGCAGTGTCTCAGCGAGTACCAGTCCCAGCTTGTGGTGGGGCCGCGCCGGTCGATCGAACAGATCGTCAGCGAAAAGGGCCTCCTCACCGACAAGCAGATCCAGATGATCTCCACCGCGACGGCCAAGGTCATGGCCCAGCGGGCGGGCCAGGCCCCGGCCCCCGTGCCGGCACAGGCCCCCACGAAGGCGCCTTCCACCTCGAGGATCCCCACGGCGACCGCCCGCGCGGCCGCCGCGCCCAGCCCTCCGCCCGCCCGCCCGGCCGGCCCCAACGAGCCGATCCCCGGCGTCCGCATCACCGGCAAGCTCGGCGTCGGCGGCACGGCCACCGTCTTCCTGGCCGACGAGGTGGACAAGGGCCGCAAGGCCGCGCTCAAGATCATCCACCCGTCGCTCGCCAAGGACGAGAGGGCCGTCCGGCGGTTCCAGCGCGAGGCGGGGCTGCTGATCTCGTTCGACCATCCGAACCTCGTTCGAGGGTACTCGCAGGGGACGATGGGGCCTCTTTCGTACTTCCTCATGGAATACCTGGACGGCGAGTCGGTCCAGGAGGTGCTTGACCGCCAGAAGCACCTCTCCGAGCCGCAGGCGCTCGAGATCATCCTGGAGACCGCCAAGGCGATCGACCACATGAATCGTCGCGGGATCATCCACCGCGACATCAAGCCGGGCAACATCTTTCTCTGCCGCGAGGGCACGGTGAAGGTGCTCGACCTCGGCTTCGCGCAGGAGATGAACGGCACCGACCAGGGCGAGGAGGAGACGACGAGCGGCACCGTCCAGTACATGAGTCCCGAGCAGGCGCGCGGGCAGCGCGACCTCGACGTGCGGGCCGACATCTACTCGCTCGGCGCGACGCTCTACCACATGGTGATGGGCGAGCTTCCGTTCAGCGGCGGCGACTCGCTCGAGGTGATGGCCAAGCAGGTCATGGAGGCCCTCAACTCCAGCGAGATCAAGAACCGGCGCCTCTCCAAGCACATGCACTACTTCATCGAGCGCATGATGTCGAAGGACAAGGATCTCCGCTTCTCCACGCCCCACGAACTCGTGGAGGACATCACCGAGCAGATCGCGGGCTTCAAGTCGCTGGAGTACCGCCCCGAGGGGGACGATGAGGGGACGACCTCGACCGTGATGGGGCTGGTCAAGCGGCAGGAGGATTCGCCCGCCCCGGCGCCGTCCACCACGCGGCGCCTTCGTCCCGAGATCCGTCGGCCCGGCGTTCCCTCGACGACGCGCCGGCTGACGCCGCCCACGACGAGGAAGCTGTCCGGTCTCGACGCGATGAGGAACCGTCCGAGGAAGAAGTGACGGGGCGCCGCCATGGCGGAACAGGGAGCGGGAAAGGTCCAGGACACCACGCTGCGCCGGGTCACCGGCGGGGCGGGCTTCAACGCCCGCGTCGAATCCTTCTGGCTCACCTTCTCGACGATCGGGCCGAAGATGGGATTCTTCGAGCGCCGGCGCGAGCGCGGCCGCCTCGAGCGCATCGTGAAATCGATCAACCTCCAGATCGTCGGCCAGAAGGGGAACCCCGACGGATGGGAGTTGCAGCAGGGCGCCTGCGTCTGCAACCTCCGCGTCGCGAAGATGGGCCTCGTGCGGGAGCTGAAGACCTGGCTCCGCGCCGGCCTGGAGACCGCCCCCGCGGAATGGCCCCATCTCCACGCGCTCCGCGACCGGCCCTGCATGCTCGTCCCCGTGACGTTCGGCGCGCCGATCTCCATCGAGCCGGGGGGCGGGGAGGAGGCCATCCCCGTCGCGAGCGCCGTCCGCGTGCGGGCCGAGCTGGGCGAGATCAACGATCGCTTCCGGATCCACGAGACGTTCGCGATCAAGAAGATGGTCGACTACATGGACGCGACGGAGCGCGACATCGCGATCTACGAGTCCAAGCTCGGCACCTCCGAGGGCTTCTGGGCCAAGTTCAGCTACGTCCTGCTCAAGAAGCTGATGGACGTGAGCGTCGACAAGAAGCTCCCCGTCCTCTTCGCGTGATATGACAAAGCAAATCGTTTATTTTATCATATCCCTCGCGGGCTGCGCCGCGGCCCCGCCGGTCGAGGAGTGGGGGCGGGAGTGCCGGATGGAGATGGACCGCGAGCGGCGGCTCGACCTCGTCCGCCAGATCATGGGCACGGGCGACGAGCGCGCGATCCCCGTCCTGATCGACTGTCTCGCCTCCGTGAAGCGCCTCGGCAAGACCCCCGACCGGGTCTACCGCGCGAAGGCGATCGTCCCCAACGACACCGCGCCGCCCGAGTTCTGGGGACTCAACGTCATCACCGGGCAGGACTTCGACCTCGACATCGAAAAATGGTCCGCGTGGTACGAGCTGCACCGCGGCCGCTTCGAGTGGGACGGGGGCACGCGGCGGTTCGTCGCGAAGTAGGCCTCAAAGGATCAGCATCGCGTCGCCGTAGCTGAAGAACCGGTACGACCCGCGGATCGCCTCCTCGTACGCCGCGAGGATCCTCTCCCTCCCGGCGAACGCGCAGACGAGCATGAGGAGCGTGCTCTTCGGCACGTGGAAATTCGTGACGAGCGCCTTCACCGCCTTGAACTCAAAAGGGGGCGTGATGAATAGGTCGGTCCATCCCGACGCCTGGTTCGTCCGCGCCCAGGTCTCGAGCGCCCGGCAGGTTGTCGTCCCGACCGCAACGACCTTCCCCTGGGGCGGCTCGCGCACCTCGTAGTATTCCGCCTCCATGCGGTGGTCTTCGACGGTCTCGCACTTGACCGGCTTGAACGTCCCGGTCCCGACGTGAAGCGTGAGGCGCTTCGTCGCGAGCCGCGCGAGGATCTCCGGCGTGAAGTGGAGCCCCGCGGTCGGTGCCGCGATCGCGCCCTCCTTCGCGGCGTAGACGGTCTGGTATCGCTCGAGGTCGCGCTCGTCGGCGGGCCGGCGGATGTAGGGCGGGATCGGCGGCTGCCCGAGCGTCGCGAGGTCGGGCTCCGCGTCGAACTCCAGCGTCCAGCGGTCCCCGTCCTTCGCCGCGATCGCCGCGCCCGTGCCGTCCGCGAGCCGGAGCGTCTCGCCGACCCGGAGCTTTCCGCCCGCGTCGAGCAGCGCCTGCCAGCGGTGGTCGGCGAGCCGGCGGACGAGGAGCGCCTCGACCCTGCCTCCCGTCGAGCGCGTCATCGGGACCCGCGCCCGGAGGACGCGCGTGTCGTTGAGATAGACCGTCTCGCCCGCGAGGAATTCGACGACGTCGGGGAACCGGCGGTGCTCGAGGCGGCCGTCGCGATGCAGGACCAGGAGGCGCGAGGCGTCGCGGCGGGGAGGGGGTTCCTGGGCGATGAGCCCGGGCGGGAGGGAGTAATCGAAGTCCGAGAGTTTCATTTGACAGGCCGGGCGGGTATTATAAGATCGAATTCCGCCTAAAGGGAGGTCCTTGATGCGCTTGCTTGTCGCCTTGGGTCTGTTCGTCGCCGCCGCCGCGCCTGCGTTCCCGCAGGCCAAGGCCGGGGACCGGACGACCGTCTCCGTCGAGTCGACGATGGACGTGGAGATCTTCGTGCGGGACGGCAGCGGAGTAGGCGAGATCACCAAGCGCCTCAACCTTGTCCGGCGCGAGACGTTCGAGCAGGAGGTGCTCGCCGTGGCCGACGGGCTGGCCAGCTCGGTCCGCGTCAAGGTCGTCGCCTCGATGCTCCAGAAGAGCGGCAGCGACACCCGGCTGGAGGAGAAACCCACCGCGCTCGTCGACCAGACTTACACGTCCACGCGCGGCCCTTCCGGATGGATCGCGGTCGACTCGAACGGCGGTGCGGCTCCGGCCGACGGTTCGGCGCTGGGCGGGTGGAACGACGCCGGCTGGCTGCTCCCGAAGGACGGCCCGAAGGCGGGCGGCACGTGGGACGTCGAGGCCGACAAGGTGGCGGCGCTCATCAGCCCGACCGGCCTGCGCGAGCCCGCGGGCAAGCTCAGCTGCACTTGCCGGGCGGTCGAGGGCGGCATGGCGTCGATCTCCTTCACGGGATCGATCTCGGGCAAGGGGAAGGACGACGTCCAGATCAAGGTGACGGTCAAGACGGGCATCATGGAGTACGACCTCGCCAAGGGGCGGCCCGCGATGCTCTCGATGTCGGGCTCGTTCGATTCGATGCTGAGCATCGAGGACGTGACCCGGAAGCCCAACGAGAACATCGAGGAGCGGCAGAAGATCGGCGAGATCCAGGTGAAGAGCCGCAAGCTCGAAGTGAAGCTGGACTTCAAGTAATCACGCCACGACGCGGAACGCCGGGGCGGGCACGGCTCCCTCGGTGTTCGCGGGCACCCGACCCACGCGCGGTCCCAGCCGGCAGGTGATCTCGTAGGGGATCGTCCCCGCCTTCCTCGCGAGCTCCTCCACGCGCAGCCCCTCGCCGATGAGCGTCACCGTGTCGCCGACGGCCGCGTCGGGCACGTCTCCCACGTCGAACATCACGTAGTCCATCGTGACGGTGCCCACGAGCGGAACGCGGCGGCCGCGGAGGACCGCCTCGGCGCGGTTGGAGAGCGAGTAGGGGTAGCCGTCGTCGTAGCCGACGGGGCAGGTGGCGATCCTCGTGGCGCGCGGCGCTCGGGCCCGCCCGTCGTAGCCGATCGCGGTGCCCTCGGCCACTCCTTTGAGGTACGCGACCTGCGTCTTGAGCGATAGGACGGGCTTGAGCGGGATCTTGAGCGCGGCGAACGGACCCGGGTCGATGCCGTACATTGCGATGCCGGGGCGGACCATGTCGAAGTGGGCCTCGGGGCAGGTGAAGAGCCCCGTGGAATTCGCGGCGTGGAGGAGCGGCGGCTGGATCCCGTCGCGCGCGAGCTCGTCGATCACGGAGCGGAAGAGGTCGAGCTGCTCCCGGCTCGCCTCGGGGTTCGAGGCGGAGGCGAGGTGCGTCGAGAGCCCCTCGAGCTGGAGATTGGGGCAGTCCATGACGGCGCGCGCGACGTCGAGCGCGCGGCCCGGCGAGACGCCGAGGCGCGCCATTCCGGTGTCGACCTTCAGATGGACGCGGAGCACGCGGTCGCGGCGCCGCGCCTCCTCGTCGAGGAGCGGGAGGAGGTCGGTCGAGTGGACGGTGACGGAGATGTCGTACTGGACGACCTTGTGGATCTCCTCCTCGACGATGGCGCCGAGGATGAGGATCGGCCCCGGGATGCCGCCCTCGCGGAGGTGGAGGGCCTCGCCGGAGTCGCCCACGCCGACCATGGAGCAGCCGGACTCCAGGGCGTTCCAGGCGACGGGCAGCGCGCCGTGCCCGTAGGCGTTGGCCTTGCAGACGGCCATGATCTTGGTCTGGGGATCGAGCGCGCGGCGGATGACGCCGAGGTTGTGGCGGAGGGCGGCGAGATCGATCTCCGCCCAGACGCGGTAGCCCCTCATGGCGATGCGGGAACCGGAAAGGGTCCGCCCCAGGCGGCCGGAGGGCCGGCCGCCTGGGGCCCTTCTTCCCCCTCTGTTCCTCGCCCTCCCTCCTAAGTCTTCTTCGGGCCGAACTTGATCTCGGCCTCCGTGGGTCGAAGGTAGAGCGGCACGAGCGAGGCAGCGTCGTGACGCACGCCCTCGTCGTGGAGCCGCTTTCCGAGGCGGGCGATCGCCTCGGGCTTCGGATCCCACAGGTCCCGCGGTCCGCACGGGCGGTCGCGGAAGAGCTCGCCGTACGCCTCGAGCGCGTCCCCGAAGACGAAGGCGTCCTTCGGGATGCGCGCGACGAATTCGGCGGGCTTCTCCGCGAGATAGCCGGTCGCGCGGCGGCCGTCCTCGTAGACGGCGCCGTAGATCTGGTCCCACTTGGCGTCGATCGCGGGGCAGAGGACGCGCGCCCGGTCGCTCGCGGCGTCGGCCATCGCGTCGAGCGAGGCGACGCCGATGAGCGGCTTCCGGAGCGCGAAGGCGAGGCCTTTCGCGGCGGCCAGCCCGACCCGGAGCCCCGTGTACGAGCCCGGCCCGATGTCGCACGCGATCAAGTCGATCGTCGCGATCGCGATCCCCGTCTCCTCCAGGAGCGCCTCGATCGACGGCGCGATTTCGCGGCCGTGGACCATCCCTTTTTCAAAGAGCCGGGTCCCGAGGACCGCGGCGTCGTCGAGGAGGGCGATTCCCCCCCTCGCCCCGGACGTCTCGATCCCGAGGACTCTCACGTCACCGGAAGTCTACCCCACGATCCCGGGGAGTCAAGTCGTAAATTACAAATCATAAACTATAGAAGCTCCATAAAACAGACGGTGCGATTTATGGAGCCCCAGTTCCATAAATCGCACCGTCTGTTTTATGGCCGCGACTTGCCATCCCAAGAAGGCTCTGCTATACCACAGCCCCCATGAAGCTCTCGCGGCTTCGCAAGATCACGTTCAAGCTCCTCTTCGTCTACGCCATCGTGATCGTCGTCGTCTTCGCGGCCGATCCCAAGCCGGACAAGTGGAAGACCGCCCACTTCTGGGTGGGGATCGGCTTCCTCATGGCCTCCCTCTGGATCCGCGTCTGGGCCGCCGGCCACCTCGTGAAAAACAAGGTCCTCACCGTCACCGGCCCCTACGCCTACGTCAAGAACCCCCTCTACATCGGGACCTTTCTCGGCATGATCGGCTTCGCCCTCCTGACCATCGGCCCGCGCAAGTCGCCGTGGTACCACCACTACCTCAACTGGATCGTGCTCGGCCTCGGTCTCCTCGTCTTCGTCGCGTACTACATCCCCTACAAGAAGAAGCGCGAGGGCGACCGCCTTCACGACCTCTTCGGCGAGGCGTGGGATCACTTCGACCAGGCCGTGCCCGACTACTTCCCGAAGCTCACGCGTTACGAGCGCGCCCAGAATCGCCCCTGGAGCTGGGCCGCGACGTGCGAGAACAGCGAGCAGTGGACGCCCTTCGCCATGGCCATCGGCGTCGCGGCCGTGATCTGGAACGGATGGATCATCGACCACATCACCCGTCTGAGCCGGTGAAGCCCCGCGTCCTCCGGGACAAGGGCGGCTTCCTCTCTCCCGCCGTCTCCGTCGTCGACCACGAGGGCCGCCCCGCCATCCTCAAGGACTACCGGAAGAAGAACGCGGTGACGCGCGGGCTCCTCGCGCCCCGGCTCGTCCGCCGCGAGTTCGACACGCTCAAGCACCTGGAAGGAGTGCCCGGCATCCCCGCCGCTTACGCGATTGTCGAGAAGCGCGCGATCCTCATCGAATTCATCGGGGGGAAGACCCTCAACAAGTTCGCCGCGGGCGAGCTCCCCGACCGTGTCTTCGAGCGGCTTTGCGAGACCGTCCGCGCCATGCACCGGCGCGGCGTCGTCCACCTCGACCTCCGCCAGAGGAAGAACATCCTGGTCGACGGCGACCGCCCCTGGGTGATCGACTTCGCCAACGCCGTCCGGGGAAGGCTGGCCGCGAAACTCGCCGGCGTCGACGAGAGCGCGCTCCTCAAATGGAAGCTGCGCAACTGGCCGCACCTCGTGACGGACGGCGACCGCGAGGCGTTGAAGAAACACAGGTTCCTCCGGAAATTCTGGATCTTCACGCCGCGGGGCAAAAGCGTGAGATGAAGAACGTCCGGGCGCTCGCGGCCCAGGTGCTCCTCGAGGGCGAGAAGAGGTTCGTCGACGAAGCCCTGGAGGCGCATCGCGGGGCGGCCCTGTCGCGCCGCGACCGCGCGCTCCTGACGACGCTGGTCTACGGCGTGACCCGCTGGCGCCGCGAACTCGACTGGCTCATCGATCGCTGCGCCCAGCGCGTCCATCCCGAGATCCGCCAGCACCTGCGGGTCGCCCTCTTCCAGGTCCGCCACCTCGACAAGATCCCGCGCCACGCCGCCGTCGACGAGGCGGTCGAGCTGGCGAAGGGCGTCAGCAAGAAGTCGGCCGGCTTCGTCAACGCCGTCCTCCGCAAGGCCGCCGACCTCCCGCTGCCCGACACGATCGGCGTCCGCGCGTCCCACCCCGACTGGCTGATCGAACGATGGCGGAGGCATTTCAAGCCAAAGGAAGTGGAGGCGATCCTGGAGGCCGACAATGCGATCCTCCCGGTGACCCTCCGCCCCAACCCGCTCCGCGCGAAGGGGCCGGTCGAGCTCGAAGGCGACCCGGCCGCCGACGCGCGGTTCGCCGCGGGCGAGTACACGGTCCAGGACGAGACCTCCATGAAAGTCGCGCCCCTCCTGGATCCGAAACCCGACGAGCGCGTCCTCGACCTCTGCGCGGCGCCGGGCGGGAAGACAACCCAACTCGCCGAGCTCATGGGCGGGAAGGGGAGGATCGTCGCGGTCGATCTGCCCGATCGCATCGGTCTCGTCGCAGAATCGGCGAAGCGGCTCGGCCTCGGGAACGTCGAGTGCGTGGCGGGCGACGGGGCGACGATCGGATTCAAAGGGCCGTTCGATGCGATCCTGCTCGACGCGCCCTGCTCGAATACCGGCGTGCTTGCGCGCCGGCCCGACGTGCGCTGGCGGCTTCGCGAGAAGGACATCGCGGGCGCGGCCGAACTCCAAAGGAGGCTGCTCGAGAACGCGGCCCGGCTGTTGGCGCCGGGCGGCCGGATCGTCTACTCCACCTGCAGCCTCGAGCCCGAGGAGAACCACGTCGACCTTCCGGGCTTCCGGGTGGCGAAGGAGGAGTTCACTCTCCCGACCGACCGCCACTCCGGCGGCTACCAGGCCCTGGTCCTCCGGGTCTGAGCGGCTACTTCTTCACCGCCGCCTTGAACAGCTCCTCGATCTGCGCGTCGGTCAGCTTCTCCTCGCCGGTCGCGCCGATGACGAGCGCCTTGCCGGGCGCGGTCACGAAGATGAGCTCCGTCCCCATCTTGAGCGCCTCGACCAGTTTCGGCTCCTTCTCGATCAGCTTGAAGTACGCCTCGCCGCCGAACTTGACGACCGTGGTCGCGGCGGTCGCCTCGAACCGCTCGTCCACCCACATCTCGCGGTAGAGGTAGAACTTCGTCCCCGCCGCCTTTTTCGAGGTCGTGGGGCCCCGCTCGCCCGCCTTGTCCGTCTCCTTGAGCGACCGGAGGGCCATGGCGGCCTCGACGCCGGCCTTGCCGTCCTTCTGCTTGAATCCTTCGGCCAGGCTCCGGTCTCGATCCTCGGCCTCGCGGCGCGCCGGATCCGCCTTGGCCACATCGGCATGCAGTCTCGCTTCCGCCGGGGCAGGAGCCGTCGCCGGCTTGGCCGCGAACTCGGCGAGCTTCTTCTCGGCCAGGGCGTCGAACCTGCCGCCGCCCGTGGCCGCGTTCCGGCCGCGCGGCTCGCCCGCGCCGAGCTGCTGCTGGCCCTCCAGGATCAGCTGGCTCGTGTAAGGCGTCTGGATCCCGTACTCCTTGGAAAGCCGGATCACGTCGTCAACCAGCTCCTTCGTCTCGCCGTGCATCCGGACCTGGTCGAGCAGGTGGCCGATCCGCCGCTGCGCCCAGAGGATCTCGATGAACGCGTGCTTGGGCTCGGCCGCGGCGAACTTCCCTTCATAGGTGAACGTCTCGGTCTTCCCCTGCACCCGGCCCGCGAGCTGGAAGGCGACGTCGCCCTCGCCCGTGTAGCGCCCGAAGAGGACGAGCTGGCTGCCCGCGTAGAGGTCCGGAAACTTGTGCGGGTGCATGTTGACGAGTTGCACCTTGTCGCCCACCACCTTGAGGTCGAGGCCCGTGAGCACGGGCTGCGCGGCCTTGTTGGCGAACGCCGCGACCTTGACCGCGATGTCCTCCTCGGGCCGGACATACTCGCTCACGCCGCCCGCCTGCGAGGCCATCGCATCCAGCAGGTACGTGTCGACGTCGTAGCCCACGCCCCAGGTGAAGAGCCGGAGCGACTCGCCGCCCTTCGCGCTGCGCGCGGCGTCGACCTTCGCCAGGATGCGGCGCGGGTCGGTCGTCTCGCCCATCGTGGGCTTGCCGTCGGTCATGAACACGATGTAGCTCGGCCGCTCGCCCTCGCGCGGCAGGCTCTGGAGCGCCGTGTCGAGCGCGCCCGCGATGTCCGTGCCGCCCTGCGCGATCAGCGTGTCGGCGTACTTGAGCGCGTCCGCCCGCCGGTCTTTCGCGGAGACGAGGCCCTTCTGCCAGGAATCGGCGTAGCTCGAGAACTGAACGATGTTGAAGCGGTCCGTGTCGTTGAGCTTCTCGACGAGGTACTTGAGCGCGTTGCGGGCCTGCTTGATCTTCTCGCCCGCCATGCTGCCGGAGACGTCGATCACGAAGACCACGTCGCGCTCGATGATCCGCTGCGCCTGGAGCGTGCTCTTCGGCGCGACGAGGAGCATGAAGAAGCCGGGCTCCTTCGCGTCCGGCCGGTAGGTCACCAGGTCGAGGCCGACCTCCTTGTCGCTCACCGAGTAGAAGAGCTGGAAGTCCTTCTCGAGCGTCGTGTGGCGTTGCGTGTAGGTGACCTTCGCCTCGCGGTCGTTGGGGCGCTGGACGTCGACCGTGTGGGTCGGGCTGTAGATGTTCAGGATCGGCGCGGCGCTCTTCACCGTGACTTCCAGGCCGAACTCGCCCTGGATGGTGGGGCCTTTCTTCTGGCCGCTGCGGACGGGGTAGGTGTACTGCACGAGCGAGTCCTGCGCGGGGACGACCTGCTAGAAGCGGAGCGTGATCGTCTGGCTCGACTTCGCGAGGATGGGGAAGATGTTCGCGCGGAAGAGCTCGGCGCCGAGGTACTCGAGGAGCCCCGGGTCCTGCGCGCGGTTGACAATCTGGTTGTAGACCCGGCGGGCCTCGTTCTTTTCGACGATCTGGCCCGATTGCTCCTTGCCGTTGACGAGCATCGTGAACTTGCTCATCGTGGCGCCCTTGGGGATCGGGAAGACGTACTGCGCCTCGAGCTGCCGGTCGGTGTTGTTGACGAAGACCTGCTCGACGGTCGTGGTCGCCGCCTGCCGGTCGATCTCGACCTTCACCTTGTGCTTATGGAGCGCGAGCGGGGGAAGGTCGGGCTCGTTCGGGATGATGATCCCCTGCGCGGCCGCGGGCACCGCGGCGGCGAGGACCAGGACCAGCGCCAGGATCGCGTTTCGCATCTGCATCGTCTTCCCCTTCCAGAACATGAATCGCATCCTTGGACGCGCGACTCCGGCTCGAGTTCGCGGAATTCGTGCGAATCGGGAACTCTCGTCAGGCACGACGCGTCCAAGCGTCGTTCCTGACGAGAAGATAGAGGTGAACGATGATCCGAGTGCTCCTCGCGGTGGTCCTGATGGCGGCGGTCGCCGCCGCCCCTGCCTCCGCCAAGGCTCCCGCGGGCGGGGATGAATCCCCCAACTGCACCAAGTGCGGCAAGCAGACCTATGGAACGTCGATCCAGTGGGCGGGCAGCCCGTCCGATGCGGCCGCGAAGGCCAAGCAGGACGAGAAGCTCGTCTTCGTCCTCCACGTCTCGGGCTATTTCGAGGACGCGAACTTCACCTGAAACAATGCCCAGGCGCTCCGTGTGAACGCCCTGGCGAACCCCGAGGTCGGCGCCTACATCAACAAGTACTTCGCCTCCTCGTTCCAGAAGGTGGCGACGTTCCGTATCGTGAACGGCCAGAAGCAGGGCGGGAACGTCGCGTCGTACTTCTGCGCGCCGGACGGCCGCGTGCTTCACTGCGTCGCGGGACCGGTCGACGCCCAGACGATGCTTCGCGAGGCGAAGTGGGTGGTCGAGAGCGCGAAGAAGGCGATCGAGGAGTCGAAGAAGACCGAGACGACCTTCAAGGCGGTCTTCCGAAAGATGCACGCGGAGAAGCTGCGGCAGGACTTCGGCCTGGTGGTCGAGCCCGTCGCCTTCGACGCGCCCGAGGCGGCGGACGACGGCCCGCTGACCTACCGAGACCCGACGGGCCGGCCGCTCGTGATCGCGCTTCCGCCCCCGCCGATCGACGGGCCGGACGTGCAGTTCCGCGCGAAGGCCGCGGCGGCGCCGCAGGCCGAGGCGGCGGGCGGCGTGCAGGACAAGGCCGGGCGCCGCTGGGTCCTGGGCAACGAGGGCCGCGTCCACCAGATGATGGCCGCCTACTCGATGGTGAAGATCGAGCGGATCTACGGGGCGGTCTTCGAGAACATCCTGGGCGAGCGGGTGAGCACCCAGCCGGTCGTGACGCTCAACAGCCGCGAGGAGACGCGCCGGAACATCTGCCTGACGTGCGAGTCGAAGGCGGCGCTCGATCAGAAATAATGCAGGGCGGGGAGGCATCCCTCCGTCTGTAAGAATGTGCCCCCGCGCAGGCGGCGCGGGGTACAATAGTCGAGAGTCTTGGAAGGAGGCCGTCATGTCGAGCCGGATGCTGGTGCTTGGAATGCTGGTGGCCGCCCTCGCCTCCTCCGTCTCCTGCACGATCCCGCCCATGGATCATCCCGAGGAATGCGCGACGATCCCGGGCGTCCACGCGGGCCAGACCCCCGATGACGTCATCAAGGCGCTTGGCCATCCGCAGGCGCGCGAGAACGGCTGGTGGGTGCTGAACATCTGGTTCGACATGGAGTTCCACGTCTGGTACTACAAGCGCGTCGGCCGGGTCATCTTCGACCGCAACATGGCGGTCTACACGTCGGAGGCCGACGCCACCCAGCTGGGCCGCAGCAACTAGACGCCGCGTCGAAAGCTTCTCTGAAGGCGCCGAATCGATATAATCGGGCCTTCCTATGGAAGAACGTTCGCTCCACTTCATCGAGCAGGAGATCGAGGAGGACAACCGGACCGGGCGGTACCAGAAGCGTGTCCACACGCGCTTTCCCCCGGAGCCCAATGGCTACCTCCACATCGGCCACGCGAAATCGATCTGCCTCAACTTCGGCACGGCCGCCCGGTACGGCGGACTTTGCAACCTCCGCTTCGACGACACGAACCCCACGAAGGAGGAGGTCGAGTACGTCGAGTCGATCATGCGCGACGTGCGGTGGCTCGGTTTCGACTGGGGCGACCGCCTCTTCTACGCGTCCCAGTACTTCGGGCAGATCTACGAGTACGCGGAGCGTCTCATCCAGGCCGGCAAGGCGTACATCTGCGACCTGACCGCCGACCAGATCCGCGAGTATCGGGGGACGCTGACGGTGGCGGGCCGCGCGAGCCCGTGGCGCGACCGTCCCGCCGTCGAGAGCCTCGACCTCTTCCGCCGCATGCGCGCCGGCGAGTTCCCCGACGGGTCCCGGACGCTCCGAGCGAGGATCGACCTGACGTCGGGAAACATCAACCTGCGCGACCCCGTCCTCTACCGCATCCTGCGGGCGCCGCACCACCGGACGGGGACCGAATGGTGCATCTACCCGATGTACGACTTCGCCCACGGCCAGTGCGACTCCCTGGAGGGGATCACCCACTCCATCTGCACGCTGGAGTTCGAGGACCACCGGCCGCTCTACGACTGGTTCGTCCAGGCCCTCGGGATCTACGCGCCGCGGCAGATCGAGTTCGCGCGGCTCAACCTGACCTACACCCAGATGAGCAAGCGGAAGCTCCTCGAGCTGGTGAAAGAGGGCCACGTGCGCGGCTGGGACGACCCGCGGATGCCGACCCTCTGCGGCCTGCGGCGCCGGGGCTGCACGCCCGAGGCGCTCCGCGCGTTCTGCGAGCGCATCGGCGTCGCCAAGATGAACAGCACGATCGAGGTCGGGGTCCTCGAGAACGCCATCCGCGAGGACCTGAACCGCCGCGCCTCCCGCGCGATGGCGGTCCTCCGCCCGCTGCGCGTCGTCGTCGAGAACGTGCCGGAGGGGCAGGTCGAGGAATTCGAGCTCGCGAACAATCCCGAAGATCCGGCCGCCGGCACGCGCAAGGTCCCGTTCTCCCGCGAGCTCTTCATCGAGCGGGAGGACTTCATGGAGGAGCCGCCGAAGAAGTTCTTCCGCCTGGCGCCGGGACGCGAGGTGCGGCTCCGCGGAGGGTACTACCTGAAGTGCGATCGCGTCGTGAAGGACCCGGGCGGCACCGTGTCGGAGCTGCGCTGCTCGATCGATCCCGCGACGCGGGGAGGCCAGGCGCCGGACGGGCGCAAGGTGAAGGGCACGATCCACTGGGTCTCGGCGGCGCACGCGATCCCGGCAGAGGTGCGGATCTACGAGACGCTCTTCACCGTGCCCGATCCCGATGCCGGCGGCGACTATCGCAAGAACCTCAATCCGAAGTCGCTCGAGGTGCTGTCGGGGTGCCGCCTGGAGCGCAGCCTCGCGGGCGCGGCCCCCGGGAAGACGGTCCAGTTCGAGCGGCACGGCTACTTCTGCGTCGACCCCGACTCCCGCGAAGGGGCGCCGGTCTTCAACCGCACGGTCTCCCTGCGCGACACGTGGGCGAAGATCCAGGAGAAGGAGTAGCGGCTCAGGTTTTTCCCAGCAAGGGCACGAAGACGGCAAGCGCCGGGACGATCACGACCATCCCCGCCGTCGTGAAAAGCCAGAGCGAGCCCACGAGCTCCTCGTCCAGCCTGAGCAGGTTCGACGCCACCACCGCCATGAACGCCACCGGCATCGACGCGCAGACCGCGACCACCTGGAGGGTGACGCCGCGGAACCCGAGAAGCCACGCGAGAAAGGCCGAGACCCCGGGCACCAGCGCGAACTTCACCGCCGACATCCCCAGGCAGCTCCCCAGGTGCCTCCGCGGCGCCGCGCGGCGCAGCGTGAGTCCGACCGTGACCCCCAGCACCACGACGTTCACCTTGACCAGGATCTCCGCGACCCCCTCGAACATCGCCGGACGGTGGAGGCCCGACAGGTTGAAGGTCCAGCCGAGGATCACGCCCAGGAGGGGCACCAGCGTCACGGGCCGGAATGCCTGGCGGAACGAGGGCTTCTCGCCCACGGCCGAGATCGACGCGGCGAGCGGCCACACCACCAGGAAGTAGAAGGGCGCCTCGAAGATCCGGTAGAGCGCGAGCTCCGCCAGCGCCCCTTCCGCGTGCGGATCCTCCGCCGTGCTCAAAAGGAGGATCGTGACGATGCCGCCGAAGGTGAGGACGTTGCTCGACGCGCCGGCCAGCCAGTACGCGCCCCGGACTCGCGGCTCCCTGTGGCCCATCCTCGCGATCGACCAGCACGCGACGCCGCCGAAGACGTGGACGAAGAGACCCACGAGCGGGAGTGCCAGCGCCCGCCCCGCCGGGATCCGCGCGACCCAGAAGAGGAGGAACGAGAGCGGCGAAGTCAGGACGAGGATCGCGACCTGGCTCAGGACGCGGGAGATCGAGGAGGCGAGCTTGTCCCCCTCGCTGCGGTGGCGGAGCGAGGCCTGCCAGAAGACGTAGCCCGCCAGCACGGGGAGCGTCATCCAGAGGAGGATCGCGACGCTCTGCGAGAACGGGCTGCCGCCACTCATGGGTGTGGCGGAGATGATACGAAGTCAGGACAGAGACACAGAGATAATCTTCTCTGTGTATCTGCGCCTCTGCGGCTGTGTTAGACCAGCTCGCGGATGACCTTGCCGCCCTCGATCATGTACTTTGGGCGGCCGAAGGTGTCGACGAACTGGACCGCCGGGTCGATCCCCAGCACGTGGAAGATCGTCGCCATCAGGTCCTGCGGTGAGATGGGCGCGGACTTGGGCACGTCGCCCCTCGCGGCCGACTCGCCGATCACCTGGCCCATCTTCAGCCCGCCGCCCGCGAGGGCGAGCGTGCTGAGCGGCGCCCAGTGGTCCCGCCCGCCGCCCGAGTTGATCTTCGGCGTCCGGCCGAACTCGCCCGTGATGACGAGCAGGATCTTCTTGTCGAGCCCGCGCGCGTGGATGTCCTCGACAAACGTCGAAACCGCGTGGTCGAGCTCCGGCGAACGGCTCTCGATGGCTTTCTTGATGTCGCCGTGCATGTCCCAGCCGCCGAAGGAGACGGTGACGAAGCCGGCGCCGGCCTCGCAGAGGCGGCGGGCCGTGAGGAGCTGCTGGCCCAGCCGGTTCCCGTACTTCTCGACGGTCTTCGGATCCTCGTTCTTCACGTCGAACGCCTTGGAGACGGAGCCGAGCACGGTGTTCATCGCCTGCTGCTCGAACTTGTCCATCCCCTGGATCTGGCCGGTCTGGTCGACCTGCCGGTTGAGCGTGTCGAGGTCCTCGAGCAGGTGACAGCGATCCTCGAACCGCTCGCGGGAGATCCGGAGCGTGAGGTTGTCCTTCGCGCCGCCCGACGGGTCGAACGGGGCGTAGGCGTTCCCGAGGAAGGTCGGGCCATCGTACTCGACGCGGCTCTGGCGGACGTTGGTCGGCATCCCCGTGGTGGGTTGGTTGGCGCCGCGGACCCGAGAGAGGATCGAGCCGATCGACGGGTGCGACGGCGCGCCGCCGTTGTCGACGATCCGGTTGTCGAACCCGGTCATGAGCCAGTGGGTGCCGCCGCCGTGGCCGCTGTTCTTGTGCGAGAACGAGCGGACGATGGCCATTTTGTCCATCACGCGGGCCATCTTCGGGAACGTGCCGCCGATCGTGACGCCCGGGATCGACGTGCGCGCCTCGCCCGTGACGCTGCGGTACTCGGAGGGCGCGTCCATCTTGGGATCGAACGTCTCGATGTGCGTGGCGCCGCCGCCCAGCCAGAGCCAGACGACGGACGTGTCCTTTGAGCTTCCGGGGGTGTTCGCGCGGGCCTCGAGGAGGCCGGGGAGGGCGAGGCCGCCGAGCCCGAGCGCTCCCACCTTGAAGAAATCGCGGCGTCGGACGCCCTGGCAGTCTTCGAACGAGCGGTTGGAAAGGATGTTGAGCATGCGACCACTCCTTACAGGCGAAGGTCCGCGGCCTCTTTGACCCGCTCCATCCGCGTCCCACCGATCCTATCGGCGGGTGAGTCCCTATCCATAAAACCATACGTCATGGTGAACCCGTTCGTTTTGGAGGGGACGGGAGGATTGCGTTTAGGGACGGCTCGTGGGCCCTTTGAACCCGCGCGCGCCCCGGGTACAATCGGGGCCATGGAAGATCCGCTGAAACGGTTCCCGAAGTCGATCGCCGGGGGGCTCACCCTGAGGCCGATGCAGGGGACGGACGAGACGCCGCTGGCCGAGTTCTTCAAGCGCATCCCCGTGGACGAGCGCCAGCTCTTCAAGGACGACGTGACCCGCATCGAGACCCTCCGGGCGTGGGTGAAGAACCTGAACTACGCGAACATCCTGCCCCTCCTGGCGTTCGACGGCGCGCGCGTCGCGGCCGACGCCTCGCTCCACCGTGACCGGCGCGGGTGGGCGCGGCACGTCGCGAAGATCCGTCTCACGCTCGACCCGGCCTTCCGCCGCCGCGGCCTCGCCCGCGCGCTGGTCCAGGAAATCATCGACCTGGCCGGCCCCCTCCGCGTCGCGATCCTCCAGGCCGAGGTGCTCGACGTGCAGCAGGGCGCGCGCGCCCTTTTCGAGGACCTCGACTTCCAGCGCGTGGCCACGCTCCCGCAGCACGCGATCGATCTCGCCGGCCGGGTGCACGACGTCCTCGTCTACGCGCTCACGGTCACGCCCCCGGAGAAATTCGCCCCCGAGGCGTCCGTGCAGGAAGAGGACGCCGATGTCGGCGGCGGATAATCGCCCCCGGCTGTTGGTTCACTTTTGAACCCCCGCCGCGGGCGGAGGTGCTAGAATCCCTTCGATTGTCCACGATCCGCCGGATGTCCCCGGGAGCCACGCTCGCGCTTCTCCTGCTCTGCGCGGGATGTGCGAACCGCGCCCTTCGCGAGGCCGAGGAGCGGACGGTCCAGGGCGACGTCCCGTTCGGCCAGGGGAACTACACGGCGGCCATCCCCGTCTACGAGCAGGTCCTCCAGCAGCTTCCGAACTATCCCCGCGCCCTGCTCCAGCTGGGGATCTGCTGGGAGCGGCTGGGAATGACCGATCGCGCGGTGCAGGCCTACGAGGGCCTGCTTACGAATTCCGCCGACAGCCCTGAAGCGCCGCGTGCCCGCGCCCGCCGGGACCGGCTGACCGAGCTCAAGATCTGGGATCCCTCCAAGGGCCCCAAGCCCAAGGACGTTCTGGATTAGCTGATCGAGGTCACGCCATGATCCGACTCGCCCTCCTCATCGGCACCCTCTGCGTCGTCGCCTCCCCCCCGCCGACGGGCGACGAACAGGTCCTGCAGCTGGCCAAGGAGTTCCTCGCCGGGCGCGCGACGCCGCGCCAGGCCATCGACATGTTCAACGAGAAGGGCGCCATCGAGCGCCTCTTCTCGGACGGCAAGCTCGACAAGGCGACCGAGTGGCCGAAGCTCCGCGAGCTCAAGCTCGACGGCCTCCGGCAGCTCAACGAGAGCCTGATGAAAATGACCGTCCAGCGCGGGGACCCGCGCACCACCGTGACCCGGATGGATCACATGGGATCCTCGGGCACGGTCAACGACTACACCGCCGGAAGCGACGCCGACCTCCGCCCCAACCAGATGTACCACGGCATCGAAGGGGACGTGGCCCGCGTGGCCCGCGAACTCGGGATCACGAACCTCGAGGCCTGGAAGATCAACATCCTCGGCCGCACGGGCTACGGGTCGGTCGACAGCTTCCTCACGGCCATGCGCAACCCCGAGAAGTACCCGTTGGAGGGGGCGCTGAGGTTCCTGGACTACAACCACTGGAAGAACAACGTCGCTGACGTCCTCGGCCCCGACGGGAAGTTCCGCTCGAAGGTCCCGATGACCGAGATCCTGCCGAACACCCCCCCGCCCACCGCGATGGACGCCACCGATTACATGGCCGAGATGTTCACGCGCGCCACCGAGGACTTCCACAAGATGGGGAAGGTGAAGGACCTCTCGACCTCGGAAGGGATGAAGGAATTCCGCCAGCTCGCCAAGGACCTCTACAAGTACGCCGGCACGCGGGCGGTGGGCGAGGCCTGCCAGTTCGCCGGGATCGACATCACCCCCGAGATGCAGGCCATCATGGAGCGGGCGAAGCTCGTCAAGGTCGACCCGACCAAGGAGCTCGGCAGCGATCCCGCCGCGATCCGGGACGAGGCGGAGAAGCTCCTCGAGCTCACGAGGAACCTGCTCGACAAGTCGATCGAGAAGCGCGCATTCGAGATCGCCAAGAAACAGGCGCAGCTCCCCGGGACGATGACCCGCGAGAACATGGAAGGCTTCGTGGGCGTCTCGAAGGACAAGCTCCGGCTCGCCCAGGACATCGTCCGCGGCGGCCCCGAGGTGGAGAAGATCGTCAAGGAGCACCTGATGCTCCAGGACGCCACCGGCAAGCTCTGGGAGGACGTCGACGCCCTGCGGCGCTACACGCTCGAGGAGATGCAGCGCACGAGGGACCCCGCCAAGCTGACCGACTACCAGAAGACGATCAAGAGCTTCCTCGATCGCATGCTCGAGAAGCTTGGCCGCGGGGGCGGTGCGGTTGCCGAGGGGGAGAACCCGAACCTCCGGAAGGTCGAGCCGGGCAAGTCCTCCCGCCGGCGCATCCCGGCGCTGGAGACGGAGAACCGCGGGGCCGCGCAGCTCGTCGAGCCCGCGGTCAAGAAAATGAACGACGCGATCTCGACCGCGATCGAGCGCAGCCCCGGGAACGGCAAGACCTGGCTCCAGAACATGAACGAGGTGCTCCGCGAGATGCGGGAGATCCGGGGCCCGAAGTATCACGAGGCGCTCCTGAAGAAATTCGAGGAGTTCGATCTCCAGGTTTCGATGGAGCGCACCCAGGCGCTCCTCAAGTCCCTGCTGGAATTCGAGCGGTCGCAGGTGCTCCACGCCCTGAAGGCGCAGTGGGAATCGTTCAGCGCCTCGGACCAGACCCTGATCTCGCGCGGCCGGTCGCTCATGAAGAGCCTGGTCGAGGTGAAGAACGGGCATGACGCGGTGGGAAAGCTCTTCACCGCGATGATGATCTGGGACATCGCCTGGGCCGCCTACGAAGGCGGCTGGGACGGATTCCTCCTCGCCGGCGGGGGCGCCGTCGAGGGGATTGTCGAGTGGGAGGGGATCACCCTCTTCTTCTCCACGCTCGCGCCCGTGCTCCTGGAGCATGGAGGGTTCGCGAACCTGGCCGCGCTCTCGGTCGGGATCGCGGAGCTGATCCCCACCTACATGATGCTCCAGATGGTCTCCGCCCTCCTGGTGAAGGGGCTGGAGAAGGCGGTGGACTGGCTCGTGTGGGACGACATCCACGACGCCAACATCCAGCGCTTCTACGACTACCATCCCCGTGCCGGCGACGATACCAAGGTCCAGGGCTTCTTCGACGTCAGCCGCGAAGCCTACGGCCTGACGCCCCAGTCCCTCTTCAGGGGGAACGCGACCCGGAAGGGCTACCCGACCCCGCAGGCCCTGCTCACCGCGGTCCGCAAACACCGCACCGACCTCCTCGCGGAGACGAAAAACGTCGCACAGATCGGCCCGGAGGGGATGAAGCTCTGGCGCGCGATCGAGGACAAGGCGCTCAAGAACTGGGGCGACGACGCGGCGCGCACGATGCAGGCGCTCAAGGACCAGTTCCAGGCGCTGCTTGGATCGGAACGCCGGGGCGACATCGACGAGTTGGTCGTGGGCGCGCGCGCACCGGTCAGCTCCTGCGCGGCGGACATCGTCCAGGCCGTCGCGGAGTTCGAGAAGCGTGGAGATGGTGCGTGGAAGGCGCGGGTCCGCGCCCGGATTCTCGTGGCCGGAATCCCCGGGTCGGACGCCCGCCTCAAGGTCACTCACAAGATCCGGGAGAACGCCCAGGTGCAGGACGGTTCGCTCGATGGCGGCTTCAGCGAGGCGGACGTCGAGCCCGCGCGGCTCTTCCGGGTCGAGCGGAACGAGGTCGATTTCGATTTCGAGCGGGCCGGCGTCTACACCGACGATATCACGGTCGTCGATGACAAGGGCAACGTCCTGGCGAAGACGACGTTCGAACTGGGCGTCGGCTTCACCGGCGAGATCAAGGAGCTCTCGGTCGAGGTCGCCCAGGAGGAGCGGGGCCGCGGGGTGAGGGAGCTCCGCGCCGCGGAGGGCGCGTTCGTTCGAGTCCAGGACATGCTCGAGGGGTTCGACGCGGTGCCGACCAAGACCGTGACCGCGTCGCTCGAGGACGCCGGTGGCCGGGCGGTCCCGGGGGCCACCGCCAGCCGCTCTCCCGCGCGCGGCGCCAACCCGACGACGCTCGCCCTGCCCATCCCGGAGACCCTGGCTCCCGGCGAGTACCGGGTCCGCGTGGTGGAACGGCTCTGGAAGGTGGAGCGGGAGGCCGTCGTCGCGGTGCGGATCGGCGCGCCGAAGCCGCGGTGGTCGAACTTCCAGTGCACCGTCTCCTCCGAGGCGTCGGGGACCCCGGCGACGCGGCTATTCCTCCGCGGGGATTACGTCTACTTCCACGTGCAGCTCGACGGGAAGTTCGTGCCCTCGGGAACCACCGCCGAGGTGAAGTGGGTCGTCCAGAGGCCGACGCGGGGCTCCAAGGCCATCGCCCCGGTCACGTTTCCCCTCCAGGAGGGGACCACCTCGTTCACCCGCCCAGAGCCGGCGAAGGTCGCCGCCACGGCGGAGCCGGGAACCTGGGGAGTGACCGCCACCGTCGTGGTCGCCGGGGAATCGTTCACGGCCCGCACGTCGTTCGAGGTCTCCAGCGCGACCTTGCGGATCAACCGGGCCTACGCGACCTGGAAGATGGAGCTCGAGACGCCGTCGACCGCCTTCGCGCCGGGCGAGACCGCCTGGGCGCGCGTCCACTACACGATCCTGGGGGCCGCCGAGTCCGAGCAGAAGGTTCTGATCACCTGGCGGATCGCCCGGAACGGCGGCCTGCCGCAGGAGCTGTCGAAGACGACCGTCCCGATGCCGCCCGGCGAGCAGCTCGCGATCCAGATGATCCCGATTCCCCGGCAGGGCGGGCTCGGCCGCTACGTCCTGCAGGTGTCCCTCCAGGCGGAGCGGCAGGATCCCGTGACGGCCACGATCGCGTACGACGTCAAGAAGCCCGTCGAGTTCGACGAGCCCCGGCTGGTCGTGGGCGTGGCCAAGGACTCCCAGGTCTCGTACGACCCGTGGCGCATCGGCGAGGGGGTCACCTACGTGATGCGGTACCGGATCAACGTTGCCAACGGCCACCGCTACAGCTTCGATTTCGAGACGGTCGGCCCGGAGGGTCGGGTGGCCGCCCTCTCGACGAGCCGCGACGAGAAGGACGCGGTCGTCAACTCCTGGTCGTCGTGGATCACTCCGCCCGCCTTGGCGGACGACCTCAAGGAGGGACAGTACACGGTGACCGGGACGGTCTACTGGGGCGAGGAAAAGATCCAGACCCAGGCGTTCTTTCATGTCTGGCATCCGGCGAAGATCACGAACCTCTCCACCGTCGAGCACAAGGATTCGAACAAGCTCAAGAACCAATTCAAGCCGGGGGAGCCGTTCGGCGTCTACATCGGCTACAGCCTCCAGCACCTCCGGCCGGACGACAAGTGCCGGATCACGGTGAACCTGTACCAGGAAGGCGGCGCGAACAGCCTCTGGTCCCAGCCGTTCGGGCCTTTTGACGCCAAGGAAGGGGGCTTCTGGGTGCGCGCAGGGGGGAATTTCCACCCGCAGCAGCTCGAAGGGCACTATTTCTTCGAGGCGAAAGTGGAGGTCGGTCACTATGGCTGCACGGAGCGGCGCACCGTGCGGGTGGGCGTGCTTCCGGAGATCACGATCACGTCCCCGGTGAACGGCTCCGAGACGAAAGAGCGCGTCATCAAGGTGACGGGGACGATCGCCGACAAGCGCTTGACCCAGGCGTCGATCGCCCTGAACGGGGAGTGGAAGGCGCTCGCCGTCTCCAACGGCCAGTTCACCGAGCCGATGGTGCTCAGGCCCGGGCAGAACACGGTGACGGTGCACGCGAAGAACGCGCTGGGGGAGGACACGCAGTCGGTGACGATCCACGCGAACATCCCCGCGACGGTGCTCAAGATCGTGCTGGACTGGGACGCGGACAAGTCGGACGTGGACCTCTGGGTCATCGACCCGGAGAAGGTGACGACCTGCTACAAGACCAAGCGGCCGTTCCCGGACCGGAACCTGGACATTGACAATACGAAGGGCTTCGGGCCCGAGACGTATACCCTGTTCAAGCCGCTGAGAGGCGACTACACGGTGATCGTGAAGTATTTCGCCTCGCACGGGGCGGGGGCGATCAACACCCGGGTGCGCTACACGATCTGGGAGAGCACGGCGTACGAGCAGCACGGGGAGACGGGCGGCACGCTGACGCAGGTCGGGGGCGACAAGGAGGCCCCGGGCGCCTCCTACCGCTTCACGATCCGCGTTCCCTAACCGGTCAACGCGGGCGCGGGCCCGCCAGCGCCGCGACCTCCGCCGTCGTGAGCGCGCGGTTGTACAGGCGCACGTCGTCGATCACGGCCTTCGGGACCTCCTGGACGGAGCCCTTGTCGTCGAACTCGTCCGCGCCGATCATCAGGGACCGGGTGCTCGCGGCGAGCGGGCCCCCGTGCGCTGACGAGGTGGCCTCCACGCCGTTCACGTAGAGCCGGGCGGTCGTCCCGTCGTACGTCCCGGCGAGATGGATCCACTCGTTGTTCGGGGCCTTCTTCCCCGTGATCTCGAGCATCCCCTTGGAGGTCGTGATGGAAAACCCCATTTCGTTGTCTTCGAAGCCCAGCCAGAATTGGTTCTCGTCCCCCGTGCCCAGCTGTCGCGACACGCACAAACGGTATTCCGGCTGGTCGGCGAGCCGCTGGACCCAGCAGGCCACGCTCATCTGGGCGCCGATCGAGTTGATCGAGGGCGAGTCGGGGATCCTCACGTGGCTGTCCACGCCGTTGAAGGAGAGCGCCCCGCCCGCCTTCCCCGCGATCCACGCGGGCCCGTTCTTCAGCGTCCCGTGGTTCTTGTATTTCGTCGAGTCCGCGGCCGTCGCGCCCGAGCGCTCGTCGAACTTCCACCAGCCGACGAGGCCGGGCTCGACCGCCGCGGCGCGCGGCTCCCCGCGGGACTTCTCGATCTCCTTCACCTCGGCGTCCCGCGGCGGCGCCGTCTTGACCGAGCTCACGAACGCGTAGGCGACGGAGAACCCCTTCTGGTCCGTGAGGAGGCGCACGCGGCGCGTGCCGGACGACGCGTACTTCGGGAGCGGCAGCGAGACCCATCCCCAGCGCGAAGGCTGCTTGGTGCCGCCGTGGCTCGCGTGGGTCTTGGTCACCGAGAGGGAGTGTTTCACGAGCTGGGGCGCCGCGCCCGACGGGTCCGCGGCGTCGACCGCCTGGAGGTGGAACCCGAGCGTCTCCATGCAGCATCCGCCGACATAGGCCCACGCACGGTACTCCGTGTCGGGCAGGACCGAGAAGGTGATCTCGATCGAGTTCTCCGCACGCTTCGCCGGCTCGCTGTCCGTCTCCGACATCCAGCAGGCCGGCCCCTTGGCGGGCGCCGACGCCCGGAAGGTGCCGCTTCCCTTGAGATCGTCGGCGACGAAGAAGAACTCGCGCGCGCCGTCGAGGCGCGGGGAGATCGCGGCACGGTTGCGCCGGACGAAGGACGTGTCGGCGGAGTCCTTGAGGAGCGACGTGAAGCCGCGGACCGCGTCGGCCTGGGTCGCCGGGTCGGCGAATTCGCGTTCGGCCGCGACGAACCGGCGACGGGCGTCGTCCTCCCTCGGCCGGGGCTTCGCGCGTTCCTCCTCGAGCCGCGCTCCGAGCGCCCAGTACTTCGCCGGAAGATCCGGGTCGGACCCGAGGTGCCGCCGCGCGGCCGCGACGTCGCCGTCGAGGATGCAGAGGAGCGCCGCCGCGCGACCGTCCTTCCACGCCTTCCGCGGCGACCGCGCCTTCCAGGCCTCCGCGAGCGAGTCCGCCGTGATCTCGCCGAGCGTCACGATCACCGCGCCTTCGTCGTGGCGGAATTCGATGCGGAAGGGATCCGCCCGGAAAACGGGTTCCTCGATTCTCTGGAAGGCGCCCGACTCGTCGGTGTAGCGGAGCGCCAGCTTCGTGCTGCGGGTGATTTTCGAGAGCGCCTGGATCGCCTCGGCCAGCACGGCGCCCGCGGCGCGCAGGAGTTCGAGGTCCGGGGCGGCGTCGGCGTGGGTCGATCCCTCGATGGCGGCGATCGCGGCGGCGGCGTCACGCGCCGAGGCCATCGCGACCGCCGTCTCCCACCGCCGGGCGTAGCCGTCCGCGGGGACGGCCGCGGTCCGCGCCGGTCCGGCCGCGGCCAGGTCGTGCTCGAGGCTCTTCTGCATCTCGGCGAAGCCCCACTTCGCGATCCGGTCCGTCAGCGCGCGGACCTCGTCCTCCGAGCCGCGCCGCCGCGCCTCGACCGCGGTGCTTCTCAGCCAGTCGAACAGCCGGCTCGTCTCGGAGCGGAGGCTCGCGGCGCGTGCGTCGACCGCCTGGACCCAGCCCTCCGTGGCGTGGCGCGGGCGGGCCTGCTCCAGGAGCGCGAGGGCCGCTCCGAACTCCTCGCGCTTCGCGGCCTCGGTGGCCTGCGCCTCCACCGGTTCCAGCTCGCGGCGGTAGAGCCCCTCGAGCACGCGGCGGGTCTCGTCGAAGAACGGCGTGCCCCGCGTCTCTTCAAGCGCCTTCTCAAACAGGGGCACGAGCGTCGCGAGATCGCTGGGATCCTTTGCGCTCGCCACCCGCGCGCGGGCGAGGGCGGCGGGCGAGGGGTCCCGGGGCGGTGCGGGGTCTGTCTTGGCCGCGGTCGGCGAGGGTTCGGTCGGGCGTTCCGGCGGCCGGATCGCGACGGGGTCGGGCCGCGGGACGTCGCGTCCGGAGGACATCATCGCCGCCAGCCCCGCGGCCAGCGCGATTCCGCCGGCGGCCGCGGCGAGCCACGGCCAGCGCGGCTTGGGACGGACGATCTGGATCCGCGCGGTGGAAGGGACCTTGGCGATGGGGCGGGGCGCGGGAGGCCGCGCATGCACGGGGGCCGCGCCGGACTGGATCTTGCGCAAGTCCTCGAGGAGTTCCGTAGGCGTCGGGTAGCGGTCCTTCCGGTCCTTGGCCATGAGCTTCTGGATCACGCGCGCAAAGCCGTCGCCGAGGGCCGGGGCGGCCTTTCTGGGATCCGGGACCGGCGCCGAAATGTGGAGGTTCATCGTCTCAAGCGCGCTCTTCCCCTCGTAGGGATGCCCGCCGGTGACCAGGAAGTAGAGCGAGGCGCCCAGTCCGTAGAGGTCCGCGCGGATGTCCACGTCCTTGTCGCCCCGGCACTGCTCGGGGGACATGAAGTGCGGCGTGCCGACGGCGAGGCCCGTCTGGGTGAGCGACTGTTCCTCGGCCGAGGTCGATTTTGCGAGCCCGAGGTCGCACAACTTGACCGTGCCGTCGTCGGCCAGGAGGATGTTCTCCGGCTTGATGTCGCGGTGGACCATGCCGTGCTGGTGGATGTACTCGAGCGCGGCTGCCATCTGGAGGGCCACCGCCTGCACGCGCGCCTCGGGGAAGGGGCCCTCCTTGTTGAGGATGTCGCGGCAGCTCCGCCCCACGATGAATTCCATCACGAAGTAGTAGAGGCCGCTCGCCTCGCCCACGTCGATCGCCGAGATCAGGTTCTGGTGATTCAGCTTTCCGGCGGCGCGGGCCTCCTGGAAGAACCGGGCCACGAACATCCTGTCCTTGGTGAACTGCGGCGCCAGGACCTTGATCGCGACGAGCCGGTTCACGCTCGTCTGCGTGGCCTTGTAGACAGTCCCCATGCCGCCCTGGCCGATCTTCGCGTGGAGGGTGTAACCGGGGATGGGCTGCGTCACGACGCCCAGCTTCTTGAGGACCGCCTGGTGTTGCTGGGGGGTCAGGTATCTTTTCTTGACCAGGATCTCGCCCAGCGGCTCGTCGATGCCCATCTCGCGCATCTTGACCTGGATGGTGAGACACTCCTGGACCTGGGCTTGGCTGATGAATCCCAGGCCCGCCGCGGTCTGGCCGTACTGGGCTTCGGGGGCAGGTTGTGCCATCTTCCGAAGTATATCCCGACCCGGCGCCGGTGGGGGTGGGCCGGGGCGTACAAAACAGACCGTCTGTTTTGTACGCTACCTCTTGGGCTTCCACTTCGCGAGCGTGTCGCGCAGGCGGGACTGCTCGTCCTCGCTGAGCACGGAAGCAAGGTCCGGCAGGCACTCCTCGACGGTCCCCGAGATCTTCAGCCATCCGATCTGTTTCTCGGGATGCGCCTGGAGGAGGAGGGTGTCTTCGGTGAACCCGACCTTGCCAAGGACCGTCTTCTCGAACGCCGCCGCGTGTTCGGGCGAGATTTTGGCCGTCTGGACGAAGCCCATGAGAGACATCTTTGCCATCTTTTCCAGCTCGTCTTTCACCGCGCGCGCGAGCCGCGGGATCTGCTCGCCCGTCAGCTTTCCCTTGATCGCCTCCTCGCGCGACTTCCAGCCTGCCGCGTCGGCGGGTTTCTCGAGATCGGCCCGGGTCCATCCGAGCCAGAGCTCCTCGATTTCGGACGACTGCTTCTCGGTCAGCTCGACCGGCTTGGCGTACCGCTTGACCCAGCCGCCGGCCACCTGGCGCACGTAGTTTTCCCGCGCCGCCTTCCCGTCAGCGATCCTCTTTTCGAGCGACTGGTTCTCCTCCTCGAGCGCCCTGTTGCGCTTCTCGATCGCCGACAGCTTGTCCTCGAGCTCCTTGAGCCGCTCTTCGACCGTCTTGGCCGGCGGCTTGTCCTGGGGGGCCGACCACGCGAGGGCCGCGGCCAGAATCAGCGGGATCATGGTTCGTCCTTCCTGCTTCCTATTTCCAGCCCATCTTGTCGAGCCGGGCCGTCTGCTCCGGCGTGAGCGAGGGCTTCACGTGCCCCAGGGCGTCCCGCATCAGGCCGTTCCAGTCCGCGCCGTGCGCCTCGGGAAGGAGCATGCTCGTGGGTGCGCGGTAGTCGCCGAGCGACTGCTGGATCCGCGTCTGCTCGTCCTTCGGGGCGCCCATCATGCTGCCGAGCGACCGACCCATGTTGGACCACATCTTCTGCGCCGATACCGAGGTGTTCTCGTTCAACTTCGCCGACTGCTCCGCCGTGAGCCGGGAGCGGAGGTCGCCCTCCCGGGCGAGCCACGTTGCGGCGTCCGCCGCGCGCCCCGCGTCCTGCTTCCCCCACGACGTGCAGAGCTCGAGGAGCGACTGCTGCTGGGTCTCGTTCAGGCCCAGGAGCGTCTCCCACGACCGGACGCGCCACTCCGCCATCGACTTCGCGGAGGCCTCCGCCATCTTCTCGCCGACCTGTTTCTCCAGCTCCTTGTTGGAGGCCGCCAGCTCGTCCCTTTTGGACTCGAGCTCGCGAAGGCGCTCCTCCATCTTTCGCACGCGCTCCAGGATGACCGCGGTCTCGGGCGAGACCGGGGCGGACGGGGTCGCGGCGAGCGGCCGCGCCGCGGGCGGTGCGATGGAGATTCGATCGTCCGCCGCCGGGGACGGCTCGGGGGTCCACGCCTTGCGCGTCGCCGTCGAGGGGCGCGGCGAGGAAGGCGCCGGTTCCGGCGCGCGCTCCCCGCGGGCGGCCCAGACGATGAGCCCGAGTGCGAGCGCGACGCCGGCGATAACGACGACGGTCGATTTCGGCACGGTTACTTTTCCTTCCTCTGCTCGATCCTCAACTCGTTCAGCTTCTCTTCCAGCTCGATGATGACCGGCTGGCCCGGGGCCGCGCCGGGCGCGCCCTGGATCACCCGCAGGCCGCCGCCACCGGGATTGCCCGCGGACCATCCAAACGCGCCGCCGCCGGCCTTGAGCTGGTCCTTGAGCTGCTTGTTCCGGGTCTCGAGGCGCGTGAGTTCGTCCTCGAGCTTGGCCACGCGGGCCGCGAGTTGCTCGAGACGCTTGAGGAGCGCCTCGGCATCCTGGGGCGACGCCACGAGAAGCGGCGCCTCGAAGGCCGCGAGCACCACGGGGTGCCCCGGCTCGGCCGGGACCTGGCCCTGCGCGTTCGAAAGCGACGCGGATCCGGCGAACACGGTCACGAGAGCCCCTGCGATCAGTCCCTTCATCGGAGTTCCTCCTTCTTCTGAATCCACGATCTTCACGCTGAACGTTCCATTCCCGCTTTCCACGCGCCCCGCGGGCGCACGGACGACCAGGCGCCGCGGGTCGGGCGCCACGACGAACACGGCCTCCCCCGTCGACAGCTCCGCCTGCACCCCCCGCTCCCCGGTCCCCTCCAGCCCGAACCGCGAGCCCGCTCCCAGCTCGACCGTCGAGCGGTCCGACAGTCGGACGCTCGACTTTTCGATCGCGCGCAACCGCCAGGACTTCGAGGCCGCGAGATCCAGAGGCGCGCTCACCTCGCGTCCGTCCTCGAGGGCCACGCGCCCGGCCGTCAGCCGGTGATGCGGGCCGGGCGAGAGGAGGACGGCGACCAGCCCGAAGAGCACCGCGGCCGCGAGCGACGCCTGCCAGAAGAGCCCGGCGCTCCGCGGACGACGGGCGGCCGGCGTCTCGCGCAGGAGGCGCTCCTTGAGGGCCGCGAGCCGCGCATCGGGGGCGATTTCCGCGGCGATGGCGCGGGCCTCGTCGCGGAGGTGGTCCGCATCCCCGCGGCAGTCGGCGCAGGCCGCGAGGTGATCGGCGGTCTCGCGCGCGTCCACCGGCTCGAGGAGATCGTGGACCCAGGCGGTGAGGCGCTCCAGGTTGGGATGGTTCATCGGCCCGTCCCCTCCTGGTAGAGCGCGCGCAGGCGCTGGAGGGCGCGGCAGAGTGCGGTCGCGAGCGCGCCCCGGTTTCGGCCGGTGGCGGCGGCCATCTCCTCGGCGCTCTTGTTCTCGAGGAATCGCATCTGGAGGAGGTGGCGGTCGTCCTCGGGCAGCCCGGCGAGCGCGACGTGGAGCCGGTTTCGGTCGACGGGCTCCTCGATCGGCGCGGCCTCGGCGAGCCCCTCGACGATTGGCGTCGCCCGGCGGCGCGAACGGAAGAGGGAGACGGCGGTGTTCCGGGCGACGGTCAGGATCCACGCGCGGGGCGAGTCCGCGGCCTGGAGCTTCTCGCGCTCGCGGAAGACCGCGAGGAAGGTTTCCTGCGTCGCGTCTTCCGCGTCGTGCGGGTGGCCCAGGACCCGGAAGCAAGTGCCGTACACGTCCATGAAATATTCTTCTACCAGTTGTGCCTGGGTGGAGGGAGAGCGAGGCTCGATTCTCTGCGGTCGCGTCTCCACCGGCATCTCAACCCAAAAGAGAGTCGCGGAAGGGCCCCCGGGATTACACCGGAATCACAGAATCGTGTACGGGGTGGGAGGTGTGGGCGCGAGGCTGGAGGACAAGCTTCTTCGATCGAAGATTCTAGGCCGGCTTCTCCCAGGCGCATCCCAGCTTCTTGAAGTCGGCATCGAACGAGAGTACCTTTGCACGTCGACTCTTGGCTCTCGCAGCCAGGAGGCAGTCCGCGATGTCGCAGTTTGTCGAGGCGAAATGAGTCAGCGCCTGGAGTCCCACCCGTTTCCCCCGATAGCGAATCCCCGGAAACACGAGCAGGTCCGAAAGGGTGCGGGCAATCTCGAAGCGGGGAACGCGTGCGTGCTTTTCGAGGACCCAGATCGTCTCCGCGAGGACCACATCCTCGATTTCGGCGAGTTCCTGCTCGGATTCCAGCCGTTTCATGAGAGCGTGCGCCCGCGGAGATTGAGTCGAGTCATCGCCGAGGACGAATCTAAGAATGACGTTTGCGTCGAGCAGGGAGACCTTCTTTGACGGTTTCATGTGCGACCTCTCTCCGGACCTCTTCCATGATGTCATGGTGAGATCGCCCGGCCAAAGCCTTGGAATAGGCCCCCAGGGATGCTGCCAAGGCGTCCGCTCCACGGGCTCCCACGGGCTCGAGAACGGCATGTCCCTTCACCATCACGAATTCGACCTTGGAGCCGGCCTTGAGGCCCAGCTGGTCCCGGACCCTCTTCGGGATGGTCACCTGCCCCTTGGAGGTGATGGTTGCCGCCATGATGCGATTCCTTACTTTCAATTATCATAGTAATGTTAATGTGGCAATAAGTAAAGGGCAGAATCAAGGCGATGGACGGTCGACAGGATCGCCCCCTCCGTGTACTCCGAGGGGTTAGGACAACACGAGCAGGTCGTACAGCCGGTAGGCGTGGTGGACCACGGCCTCGAGCTCGTCGGGGCGGTAGAGGATGTCGTCGGCCCGGAGGCGGAGCGCGAGGCGGAAGCCGCCCGCCGGCGACATGACCAGCTTCATCCGGTGCACGCCCGGCAGGCGGCGCAGCACGACGAGGCTCTCCGCGAGACCCGTCGGCTTTCCCTGCGCGGGGATCCCGTCCAGCGTCAGCTCGCGGAGGTAGCCGCCGAACACGCCCGAGGCGTAGATCGCGAGCGACTCGTCGATCAGCGGGTCGTGCGTCCGCACGCGCCGGAGCACCCGGAACGAGTCCCACACGATCGCGAAACCCCAGTCGATCCCGCCCAGCGTCTCGACGATCATGCACGAGCCGGGCCGGACCTTCGGTTCGAGCCGGAGGATGAGCTCGTCCTCCTCCGGCCGGATGAAGATCGCCGGGCGCCCCTCGTGCGTGAATCGCACCGAGCTCGGCCCGAGGACCCCGCGTTCCACGCGCACCGCCGCGAAACGCTCCTTCAAGCGGCCCGCGAAGTCGCGCAGCTTCGACATCCGGTCGCGCGCCCCCTTCGTCATCTCGAAGAGGACCTTGATCGGGATGAGGAGGACGACGAGACCGATGCCGATGATGACGAACGCCTGGATCCAGCCGGGGATGGCGGGAGGGCTCACGGCACCCTCACCTTCACCGCGGCGGTGTAAAGCAGTCCGCGGTCGCGCCGCGCCGACTCGAGGAGCGTCTCGAGCGAGGGCTTGGCCGTGTAGGTCGATCGCGAGCCGTTCACCGTGATCGCCACGGGTTTCGTGAAGTCCACCATCCGTTCATGCAAGTATACCTTGATCTCCTTCGCGCCGGCCGCGGTGATCTTGATCTCGTTCGTCTCCGTCGAAAGATCGCCCCGCGCGCGGATCTCCTCCTGGAAGATCAGCCGCTCCTCGATCGGCTTCTTGTCGGTGTCCATGTAGCCGCGCTTGATGATCTCCTTTCCCTTGAAGTCGACGACCTCGAGCCAAAAGGCGCGGCAGAAGATCCGCTCGTTCGTCTCGATCCCCACCCGCGGCGGGTAGGCCGTCCGCCGCTTCGTCCCCATCCACTCCAGCACCTTTCCGTTCTCCTGCGGGAACCACTCGTGCCCGCCGTTGGGGTACTCCTGGAAGACGCAGTCGAGCTTGAGCGTGTCGATCTTCTCCTTGGCGATGTGGACCCACGCGTTCGAGACCTCGGGGTCCTTCGCGCCGACCGTCCAGTAAATCGGCGTGGCCAGCAGGTTCTCCAGTCCCTCGGCGACCAGGACCTTCTCCTTCTTGTCGACCGTGACGTACCGGAAGACCGGGCCGCCCGACCGCGGCGCCGCGCCGGCGAAGAGGTCCGCGTACGTGCAGGCGAACTGGAACGAGCCGTTCCCGCCCATCGACGCGCCATCGATGAAGACCCGGTCGGGATCGACCGAGTAGTTTGCGAGCACGTCGCGCATCGAGTCGAGGACGTAGCGATACCCGAGGAGCGAGTGGCCCCAGGCTCCGCGGCCGGCGCTCGGACAGAGGAGGAACGTGTCGCCCGCCTTCTGGACGTCGGCGAGCCAGTTGCGCATGAAGTCGGGGCCGTTCCCGTTCTGGCCGTGGAGGCTGATGATCAGACGCCAGGCCTTGTCGGGCAAGTAGTCCTTCGGAACCCAGAGGGCGTATTCGAACTCGCCTCCCTTCTCGTGGTTCGCCTTGATCTTCTTCCGGATGACCTGGCCCGTCCCGTCCGCCGGCCCGCGCTTCGGGGGCTTGCGGAGCTCCGCCTCGACCTCCGCGACACCCCCTTTGATCTCGGAGAGGATCTTCGCGCGCGCCGCGGCGTCCTTCTCGGAGAGGTAGCGCTCGACCGGAGAGTCTTGGAACAGGACCAGCAGGGCCAGCAGCATGCCTATATTACCGATTGCCGACTTTCCTAATTTCCTTCAGGCTGTTATCATGCGCGCCGTGCCGTTCGACGCGGAGTTCCTGAAGACCCTCGAGGCCCTGAATCTCCTGGCGCGGCGGGCCCTCGCGGGCGACGATCATTCCGAGCGGCGGACCCCCCGGAAGGGCGCGTCCATCGAGTTCTCCGACTACCGCCGCTACACCCCGGGTGACGAGATCCGGTACATCGACTGGAACGTCTACGCCCGCCACGGAAGCCTTTTCGTCAAGGAGTTCTCCGCCGAGGAGAACCTCCACGTTTCGGTTCTCCTGGACACGTCGCGCTCGATGGAGTTCGGCGGGAAGTTCCAGGCCGCCAAGGAGCTGGCCGCCGCGCTCGGGTACATCGGCCTCTCGAACTACGACACCGTGAGCCTCTACGCTTTCGGATCCGAGCTCCGGATGGTGAAGAAATTCCTGCGGGGCAAGGGGCGGATCTTCGAGCTCCTGGCCGCGCTCGACGCGCTGGGCGCCGAGGGGGCCACCGACATGCGCGCCGCGTTCAAGGCGCCGCTCCCGCGGATCCGGGGCCGCTCGCTCGTCCTTTTGATCACCGACTTCTACGACCTGGCCGGCTACGCCGCGGCGGTGCGCGAGCTGCTCTCGCAGCGCTTCGAGGTCCACCTCGTCCACCTCGTGGCGAAGGAGGAGGCCGCGCCCTCGGCGAAGGGGCGCCTGAGCCTGCTCGATCTCGAGACCGGCCGCGCGCGCGACGTCGCCCTCCTCCCGCGGACGATCGAGGCCTACCGCCGCCGCTTCGACCTCTTCTGCTCCGAGGTCGAGGACTTCAGCCGCGCGCACGAGATGCCCTATGCGCGGGTCCTGGCCGATGACCCGCTCGACCGTCGAGTCGTCGACGTCCTTCGTGCCGGGGGCATCCTGGAGCACCGATGAGTTTCGAACACCCGCAGGGCCTGTGGCTCCTCGCCCTGGGGATCCCCATCCTGGTCTTTCACTTCTACAAGGGGAGGGTCCGGCGGATGCCGGTGCCGACGCTCCTCTTTTGGGAACAGGTGATCATCGAGGAGGAGCGGAAGTCCGCGCTCCGGAAACTGAGGCACGTCGCGTCGCTGCTCCTGAACCTTGCCGCGCTCTTCATCCTCACCTCCGCGGTCTCGCTCCCGGAGGTCAAGGGGATCTCGCGCCCGAAGGGCCGGTACGCGATCCTGCTCGACAACACCCCGTCGATGGGCGCGACCGGCGCGGACGGGCGGACGCGGCTCGACCTCGCGGTCGACCGCGCGCGCGAGTTCGTCCGCTCCCTCGGCCTCGGGGACCAGGCGGCCATCCACGACCTCTCGGGCGCGCGGGCGCCGTTCACCTCGGACCTCGAGCGCGTGGCGCGCCGGCTCTCGGTCCCGCCGCCCGTCGACCGTGCCGACCTCCGGGAGCGCGTGGAGGACGCGCTCGCCGCGGGCGGCGACGTCACGGCCATCCTGTTCACCGACGCCCCGCCGCGCGGCGTGGACGACCTCCTCGCCTCCGGCCGGCTCCGGGTTGCGCGCGTGGGCGAGGCGGTCGACAACACGGGGTGGACGTCCGGCCTCGCGGTCCGACGGCCGGGCGAGAAGCGGGTGACGCTCTCGCTCGTCCTCTCCAGCTTCGCCGCCGCGAAGGTCGAGCGGAGCGAGGTGCTCCTGTTCAACGGAAAGGAGATCGCACGGCGCGTGGCGCCGCTGGAGCCGGGCGCGCGGCTCGACCGGGAGTGGGCGCTGGATCCCTCGAAGTTCCCCGGCGAGAAGATCGAGGAGGGCGGGCTCGCGGAGGTCGCGCTCGAACCCCGCGACGCGTTCGCCGCGGACGACGTGGCGTCGTTCGTGGTGCCGCCGCTCGTCCCGCCCCAGGTCGTCGTCTTCCACGCGGGGAAGCCCGGCGAGTTCCTGATGAGCTCGCTGGACTCGCTGGCCGCGGGCGGCATGGTGCAGCACGAGATCCTGACCGCACCGGCCGCCTCGTACGCCAGGATGCGGCCGCGGATGGGCGAGGGGTGGATCGCGATCTTCGACCGCGTGGCGCCCCCCGTCCCGCCGGGGGACGGCGGCATCCTCATCCTCGGTGCCCCGGGCGGCCCGCCGGTCGAGCGCCCGACGATCGCCGACTGGGACCGCGACGCGCCGCCCAACCGGCCGAACGACTACGCGGGCCTGGTCCTGCGGCGGTCGCGGATCCTCCGGGGCACCCCGCTCCTCCGCGCCGTCGAGGGGCCGATCGCGACGTGGTCCTCCGGCGGCGGTCGCGCCGTCGTCGAGACGGGGTTTGCGTTCGCGCTCGAGGACGCGGAGCCGCGGCCCGCTCTCCCGATCCTCCTCTTCAACTTCGTCGACTGGGCGGCGTACCGCGGGCTCCGCTCGTTCCGCGCCGAGTACCGGGTGGGGGAGCCGATCCGGCCGGAGCGCCCCCTTTGGATCGAGGAGGGCGAACTGCTGGTCGCGCAGTCGGGGCGGACCGAGCGGGTCGCGGTGCGGCAGGGCCGTCCGGCCCCCGCGCCCGTCGCGGGCCCCGGCTTCGTGCGGATCGGATCGGAGACGCGGACCGAGTGGACCGCGGTGAACCTGTTCGACGCCGCGGAGTCCGATCTCCGCCCGCGCGAGGAGGCGCCGATGGGGGCGCCGCTCCCGCCGCCCGCGCCGTGGCACGCGAAGATCCCGTACGCGACGCTCGCGGGGGCCGCGGTCCTCATGCTCCTCCTGTTCGAGTGGTGGCTTTTCCATCGCGGGGCGATTTGAGTTATACTCCGGTCGAACCCGGATGAACTGGAAAGTCGCGGCGACCGTCCTGGTCCTGGTGGGCGCGCTGGCCATCCTCATCCTCCTGGCGCCCCGGCCCCCCGCGATCCCGCTTCCTCCCCCGGCGATTTCGACGCCCGTCCCTTCGAAGCCATCGCCCGAACTCGCACGCGACTACGAGGACGCCGACGAGGATGCGGTGATGGAGCTCGAGGACATGCTTTCGGATCTTGCGGCCCAGGTGCGCCGCCGGGCGTGGGGCGGCGCTCTCTACCACGTGGCGGCCGACTTCGAAGGGAGCCCGCTCCTCCGCGAGGCCGACGGCGCCGCGCAGGAGGTCGGCGGGGTCTCGATCGCCACGGCCGGACCCGATGCGCGCCGCCTGGACCGCGTTGCGTTCGGAAAGGCGCTCGTGGAATTCCCCGTCGACTCCGCCGTCTTCAAGATTCCCCGGGCCAAGCTCGAAGGAGAGACGCTCTCCGGCCAACTCAAGCTCGACGCGTCGCGGACATCGGCGGGGCGTGCGAAGCGCTGGGTCTCGACGGGCAACGTTGAGTTCGTCCATCGGAACGGCCGCTGGCTCCTCCGGAAGTTCGACGGGGCCGGGGTGAAAACGGAGGAGGGCGCGGTCCGCTTCCTCGACGTGACCGCGCGTGTCGGCTTGAAGAGCCAATACGGGTACGACGATCGCGACAATACTCAGGTCACCTTCGGGCGGCTCTTCCTGGGCGGGATCGCCGCTGGCGACATCGACGGAGACGGGCGGGTCGATCTCTTCGTCCCGCAGATCGGCTCCAGCCTTCTCTTCCGAAACGAGGGCGGCAGGTTCCGCGAGTGCGCGAAGGAGTGGGGTATTTCGAACGAGGACACGGGGGCGGCGGCGATCTTCCTCGATTACGACAACGATGGGCTCCTCGACCTGCTCATCGTCAACCATGAGCCGGAGAAGGTGTGGGACCGGAAGACGAAAACGCGCGTCGACAACGCGGGCCACCGCGCGATCGTGCTCTATCACAACGTGGGCGGCCGCTTCGTCGACGTGACGCGGGAGGCGGGCCTCGAGTGCCGCGGCCCGGCGATGAACGTGGTTGCGGCGGACGTCAACGGCGACGGGCTGCTGGACTTCTACGTCTGCATGTACAAGGACGAGTCGCTCGACGACCCCGACGCGCCGCAGGAGGTGCCGCGCGACGTGGCGGGCGCGCGCGACGGCGTGCCGAACCAGCTCTGGATCAACCAGGGGAACGGGACCTTCAAGGAGGAGGCGGCGAAGCGGGGCGTGGCCGACACGGGGTGGAGCCTCGCGGCGGCGTTCGCCGATTTCGACGGCGACGGAAAGCCCGATCTCTATCTCGCGAACGACTACGGTGAGAACCGTCTCTACCGGAACCGCGGCGACGGGACGTTCGAGGACGTGACGTCGAAGAGCGGGACGCGCGACGCCGGGTTCGGGATGGGCGCGACCTGGCTTGACTACGACGGAGACGGCAAGCTCGACCTCTACGTCTCGAACATGTACTCGACGGCGGGGAACCGGATCCTCGCGCGCGGGCCGGGGAAGCTTTCAAAGGAGCGGCACGAGAAGCTCCTCAAGATGGCGAACGGGAACACGCTCTTCCGGAACAACGGGGACGGGACGTTCACCGACGTGACGAAGGAGACGGGCGTCGGACGTGCGGGCTGGGCGTGGAGCTCCGCGGCGTACGACTACGACAACGACGGCTGGCCGGATCTCTACGTGTCGAACGGGTTAAAGACGTCGTCCTTCGCAGTGGCGGACACGTGAGCGCCCTTCTGGCGCCTGGTTCGGGCGCGCACTCTTCACGAGGACAAGGCCGATGCCGGTGTGCCTTTGACCCGGACGTTTCACGAGCATCTCGAGTCGATCGCGCAAGGGGACTTCCGGAACATGGAGGTGCGGAACCGTCTTGATGTCGCAGCGAGGTCGGGCCGGCCTGGCCCGATGACCTCGTTCAGCGGCAACGAGGCGAAGCCGCTCTTCAAGAACACGGGGAAGGGGGAGTTCGTCGAGATCGGGACGACGCTCGGCGCGTCGCGGACCGAGGACGGCCGCGGATTCGTGCTCGTGGACCTGGACGGCGACGGCGCGCTGGACGTGGTGATGCACAACTTCTACCGGAATCCGATCGTCGCGCTGATGAACCGCGCGGCGGGCGACAACCGGTGGCTGCGCGTGAAGCTGCGGGGGACGAAGTCGAACCGGTTCGGAATCGGCGCGCGGGTGACGGTGAACGGGCGGGTACAGGAGCTGGCCTGCGGGTCGGGCTACCAGTCGGGGAACGCGCCGGAGCTGCACTTCGGGCTGGGCCGCGCGGAGAAGGCGCACGTGAAGGTCCGCTGGCCATGGGGCGAATACACGGAGGTGTACGGAGGACTCGAGGCGAACCGAATCTACACGCTGACGGAAGGGGACGCGGCCGCGCTGAAGTCGGAGATGCTGAAACCCGTGGTGATCGAGCCCGACCCGGTCGAGCCGGCGCCGGCGGAGCCGGACGTGCGCGCGGTGCTGGCGATGCTCAAAACGCTGGGCGGCGATCCGTCGCCGGTGAAGGGGCCGGCGATCGTGGTGCTGGCGAGCGTGGAGTGCCGGGTGTGCATCGAGGAATTCAAAAGGCACGACGAGCTCGAGGCCCGGGCGTTCGAGTCAGGCGTGGAGTTGGTCTGGGTGGCGACCGACCCTGACCGAAAGCTGGTGGATGAGCGGTTCAAGGAGAACCAGGCGACGTTCCGGCCGCTGTACCCCGCCGAGCCGTTGAAGGACGTGGCGACGCCGACCGTCTACCTCGTCAAGAAGGACCGGCTGGAGAAGTTCACGGGCCGGTTCGCGGTGACGGCGGCGCTGGAGGCGGCGAGGGACAAACCTTCCCGGTAGAAACGTCCCCCCGGCCTACTTGGCGGCGGCCAGCTCGAAGTCCTTGTCCTCGGGGAGCGGCATTCCTTTCGTTTCGGGGCCCATCCAAGTGCCGATGAACCCGAGGATGTAGACGCAGACGACGACGCTGGCGGCCTGGGGCCATCCCCATTCCTTCTTCAGGAAGCCCAGCGCGAACGGAGCGGTGGCGGCGAGTATCCTGGCGGCATTGTAGGAGAAGCCGCAGCCGGTGGTCCGAAGGCGGGTCGGATAGAGCTCTGGGAAGTAGATGGTGAATCCCGAGAAAGGTCCAAGCGTGAAGAACCCCATGACCGGCGCGAGGATCAGCGCGTAGGTGCCCGCGTCCTTCCCCTTGCCGGAGACCGTCCAGAAGAAGACGAGCACCGAGATCCAGGCGAGGGCGAACGAGGCGAAGAAGGCCTTCCGTCGGTTGAACCTCTCCGTGACCACGGCGAATGCGTAAATGCCGAAGAAGGATCCCAGGTTCTGAAGGATGAACATGATGTTCTTCAGCTGGTTCCGGGGGCCCTCCTCCATTCCTCCCTTCCTGAGCTCGACGATGACGAGGTCGGTGCTGAAGAATCCCACACCCCAAAGCGCGCCGACCCCGGCGGTGCCCATCAGGACGGCGGCGATGAGGTTCCTCCGGAGGAGAGGGTGGGTGAAGAGTTCGCCGATCTTTCCCAGCTCCTTGCCGACGGAGGCGTGCTCCTTGGCGTGGACCCACTGCTCGGGCTCCTTCACGGAGCGCCGGATCCAGAGGACGAGGAGCGCCGGAATCGCCCCGATGAAGTAGACGATGCGCCACGCCTGGACCTGCTGGATGCCCGCCCCTTCAATGCCCCAGGTGATCAAACCCGCGGTCACGTTTCCGATCGCCGAAAGCGCCTGGAGAAAGCCGAGCGCCATGGGTCGGGAGCGTTGGGGGAAGGTTTCTGCGACAAGCGCAGCGCCGGCGGCCCATTCGCCCCCGACGCCGATTCCCGTCATGAACCGTGCGGCCGCATAGAGCATCCAGTGATTGACGAAGCCGCTGGCCCCCGTGAAGACCGCATAGATCAGGATCGTGACGATCATCGTCTTCGTGCGGCCCAGGCGGTCGCCCAGGATGCCGAAGATGAATCCCCCGGCGGCCCAACCCAGGAGGAACACCGAGGTGACGACGCTCCCCTTGAAGGCGACGTCGTCTTCGAACGCCTTTCGTTGCTCCGGCGCGAGCTTTGCCCGCTCCGCCTTCGGCATCAGGAGGTCCTGTACGGACGTCGTGCGGACCAGGTTGAAGAGGTTCTGGTCCATCGTGTCGAAAAGCCAGCCCAGGGCCGAGATGACGAGGACGACCCAGCAGTAGCGCTCGAGGCCCTGGTACCACTTCAGGGGCTTGCCCGACGGCGAGACGGCCTGGTCCATGAGTTTTCCTGTTGGCTCCCCGATTCCGCGCGCGTGGAGGAGGGATGATACTGTAACGCCGCGGAGCCTAGAAGTTTTTGTTCACGGCCGTGCCCGCGATCCGCATAATCCCCCCTTATGAACATCAAGCCGCCCGTCATCCAGATCGCGCTCGACTACCCGACGATCGACGAAGCGATCGCCATGGCCAAGATCGGGATCGCGGCCGGCGTCGACTGGCTCGAGGCGGGGACGCCGCTCATCGTGGCGCAAGGCGCGGGCACGATCGGCCAGCTCAAGCGCGCCTACCCGGCCTACCCGGTCCTCGGCGACTACAAGACCATGGACTCGGGTGGGAAGAACAACCTCCTGACCCAGAAGCAGGGCGGGCAGGTCATGACGATCTGCGGGAACGCGCCCGACGAGACGGTCCAGGCGGGCGTCACTGCGGCGAAGGAGTCGGGCGTGTGGGTCGTCGTCGACCTCATCGGCTGCAAGAACGTCGGCGCGCGGGCGAAGCAGTGCGAGGCGTGGGGCGTCAACATGATCTACCTGCACTACGGCGCGGACCAGCGCCGGGCCGACGCGACGCGCGACTCGGTCCAGTGGCTCGAGGAGACGCAGGCCGCGGTCAGGATCCCGATCGGGGTCGGGACGTTCGGCGTGGAGGATGCGGTCCGCGCGGTCTCAAAAGGCGCGGAGCTCGTCGCCATCGGCCACCCGCTGATCAGCGGCGACCAGCCCCTCGAGGCGCTGACCGACTACTGCAAGAAGGTGCGCGCCGCCTACCGTCCGCGCGCAGGATAATCCAACAGGCGGTTTTATCCCACGCGGTGGCGGAGGCGGTCCAGGGCGACCGCCGCCACGATGATCACGCCGGTGACGATCTCCTGGCGGTAGTTGGGCCAGCCCATCTGCGAGCAGCCCGAGTCGATCGTCTGCATAATGAGCGTCCCGACCAGGGCGCCCAGCACCGATCCCTCCCCGCCCGACAGGCTTCCGCCCCCGATCACGACGGCGGCGATCGCCCGCAACTCGTGGCCCTGGGCCTCGCTCGGATCGCCTCCCCCGAGGTAGGAGAAGTAGGTCAGCCCGGAGAGGCCTGCAAAGAGGCCGCCCAGCGTGTAGACGATCACCTTGACGCGGTCCGCCGGCACGCCGCACAGGCGGGCCGCCGCCTCGTTCGAGCCCACCGCGAACAGGTGGCGGCCCAGCCGCGTGTACCGGAGGAGTGCCGCCACCGCGACCGCCAGTCCCAGCATGATCCACACGCCCGGGGCCAGGAGCATCCAGCGGTGATGCTCCCCCGGGCGCGAGAGCAGGTCGTTCAGCCACGACACGGGGGGCGTTACTTTCTCCTCGTGGGCGATCCCCTTGGCCGCCCCCCGGAAGATGAGCAGCGTCCCCAGGGTCACGATGAACGGCACCATGCGGAGCCGGGTGACCAGGACGCCGTTGATCGCGCCGCACGCAACCCCGGTCAGCACCCCGGCGGTCGCCGCGCCGGCCGGCGACCAGCCGTGCTCCTTGATCAGCACGCCGATCACCACGGTCGTGAGGGCGACGACGGAGCCGATCGAAAGATCGATTCCCCCCGCGATGATGACCATCGTCATCCCGAGCGCGGCCATCCCCACCATCACGCTCTGCCGGAACGTCGTCTCGATGTTCCGGCCGCTCGTGAAACTCTCCGGGGCGATCGCGGCGAAGAAGATGAAGACGGCCCCCAGCCCGAGGAACGGGCCGAATCGGTTTAGCATCCCCCATCCGTCGAACCGGCCCCCGGGAGCGCTCACGCGGCGTCCTCCTGGCCCGTGGCCTCGAGCAGGAGAGTCCGCTCATCAAGCCCTCCGGCCGGACGCGCCGGGCCGAGTCGCCCGCGGCACATCACCGCGATCCGGTCGCACACCCCAAGCAGCTCGGGGAGATAGCTCGAGACGATGACCACTCCGCGCGGCCGCTCGTTCCTCGAGACCAGCTCGTCAATCAGCCCGTAGATCTGGGCTTTCGATCCCACGTCGATCCCGCGGGTCGGCTCGTCGAGGAGAAAGATCTCCGCATCGTGGTGGAGCAGCCGGGCGATCGCCACCTTCTGCTGGTTGCCTCCCGAGAGGTCGCGGGCCCGCTGGCGGGGTCCCAGGCAGGAGATCGCGAGTTTCTCGATCCATCCCCGCGCCGCCTCCTCCTGCCCCGACGGGAGCACGAGGGGCTTGTCAAGCCGGGGAAGCGTCAGGTTGTCGACCACGCTGAGGTCGAGTAGGAGCCCTTCGGACTTCCGATCCTCGCTGACGAGGCCCATGCCCTGCGCCCATCGGCGTGACGGAGAGGAGGGGCCGATGTAGGCGCCCACGCGGACCGACCCGCTCCTGACGCGGTCCAGCCCGAAGATCGCGCGCAGGAGTTCGGTCCGCCCGGCCCCGACGAGCCCCGCGATCCCGAGGACCTCGCCGCGTCGCAGCTCGAATCTCGCGGAGAGCGGCTTCTCCCGCCCGGCGAGGCCTTCCACCGAGAGGAGCACCTCGCCCGCGTTTCGAGGGGAACGGGGATAGAGTTCGCCCAGGGTACGGCCCACCATGAGGTTGACGATCTGCCGCGGGGTCGCCTCCGCCATTGCGCCGCCGCCCACCGTCTTCCCGTCGCGAAGCACGGTGAACCTCCCGGCCACCCTTTTGCATTCCTCGATGAAGTGGGAGATGTAGACGATCGCGAGACCCTGGCGGCGGAGACGCTCGACCAGGGCGAACAGCTGCTCGACGTCCTTGAGCGTGATCGAGCTCGTGGGCTCGTCGAGGACCAGGACGCGACAGCCCACGGCAAGGGCGCGGCCGATCTCGACGATTTGCTGCTGGGCGATGGAGAGTGACGAGACCTTCGCGTCGGGCCGGATCTCGGGGTGGTTGAGCTGCTCCAGCGCGTCGAGCGTCCTGAGGCGGATCTCGCGCCGGTCCAGGAGGCCCCACCGAGCCGGCTCCATCCCGAGAACCACGTTCTCCTCAACGGTGAGGTGGCGTGCGAGCGAGAGCTCCTGGTAGATCATGGCCACGCCCATCCGGCGGCCCTCGAGCGGGTCGCGGGGGGCGTAGGGCCTCCCGTCCAGGAGCATCTCGCCCCCGTCGGGCGCGTGGGCTCCCGAAAGGATCTTCATGAGGGTGCTCTTCCCGGCGCCGTTCTGGCCGAGGAGGGCGTGGACTTCGCCGGCGGGGACGGCCAGGGTGACGTCGTCGAGCGCGATCGTCGCGCCGAACCGCTTGTGGACCCCGCGCATCTCGAGGCGCGGGGCGCCCGTGGGCGCTACTTCAGCCATTTCTCGTAGTCCGGCTGGAGCAGCTCCTTCATCTCCGGCTGGTCCATGGTCCCGGGCGTGACGAGCTTTGCGCCGGTGTCGATCTTCCGCGCGGGCTTTCCCCCGCGGAGGTGTTCGACCATCGTCTTGACGCCCAGGTATCCCATGCGCATCGGATCCTGGAGGATCAGGCCGTGGATCTGGCCGGCCTTCAGGGCTTGGACGAGGACGGGGGAGCTGTCGAAGCCGACGAACTTCACCTTGCCCGCGAGGCCCGCCTTCCTCAGTGCCTCCAGCATCCCGGCGGTTGTCGACTCGTTCGGACAGTAGATGCCGTCGACGGTCAGCGCGTCCCCCTTGATGAAGGGGGCGAGGAGGTTCTCGCTCTCCTTCTGGGCGCTCCCGGCCGTCGCGCCGCCGTGACGGTTGGAGCTGACGACCTCGATCCCCTTGTGTTCGCCGATCGCGTCCATGAATCCCTTCTCGCGGTTCACAGTGCTTGCGGATCCCTCCTGGTAGCGGAGCATGATCACCTTCCCCTTGTCGCCGAGCACGCTGGCCATGTGATCGCCCGCCATCCGGCCGCCCTTGTAGTTGTCCGTGGCCACGAAGCTGACGTAGTCTTCGCTCTTGAGGTCGGAGTCGATGATCACAACGGGGATTCCGCTCTTTACCGCCTCGTTGACCGGGCGGACCAGGGCGGCGTCGTCGAGCGGCGCCAGCACGATGCCCGCGACTTTCCGGGTGATGAAGTTTTCGACCTCCTTGATCTGGTCCGCGCGGTCGTCCTCCTTCACGGGGCCTTTCCAGACGATCTCGACGTCGAGCTCCCTCGAAGCCTTGACCGCTCCCGCATGTATGGATTTCCAAAACTCGTGGGAGGTTCCCTTGGGGATGACGGCCAGCGTCAGCTTCTTGGCGCCGCCCCCAGGCGGGGTCCCGTGCTTCGAGTCGCACGCGAGGAAGCCGAGGACCGCGAGGCAGAGGATCCATGAGCGCATGCGAAGCCGCCTTTCGAAGGAACGGGAGTCATGATAGGAATACGTCCCGGGCCCTTGCAAGGAACGGCAATCGCCCCGTATCATCGGCCCCCGATGGATACCGTGGGCCCGCCCGAGATCATGCGCATCCTGGCGGTCACCGACGCGCTCGGCTTCCACCGCGAGGCGGTCGCGATCCCTCTTTGGCCGAAAGGGAAGGGGGAAATTCGCACGCGCGGCGCGAAGCTCGAGATCTCCGCGCCCGCGGAGGGCGACTTCGAGGCGTGGCTCGCGGCGCTCCCCGCCCAGCTCCGCTCGATGGAGCTCTCGTCCGTCCGCCGCGCCTGACCGGCCCGCTTACTTCAGCTCGCGGACCTTGATGTTCTTGAACTCCACCTTGTCGCCGTGATCCTGCAGGTCGATGTGGCCCTTGGACTCCTTGGCGTAGCGCGCGGTCTTCGCCCACTTGCTCGCGGCGATCCGCTTGTTCCAGTCCTCGCTCCCGATCTCGCACTCGACGACCTTCTCACCGTTGAGCCAGTGCTCGAGGTGGTTCCCCTTGGCGACGATCTTCGTGACGTTCCACTCGCCGGCGGGCTTGCAGACATCCTTCGCGGGCTCGATCACGTCGTAGACCGAGCCGGCCGAGGTCTTGGGCTTCTTGCCGTCGGGGTGCTTGGCATTGTCGAGCACCTGGTACTCGGGGCCGGTTTCGTACGGCGCACCGCCGGTCTCGCTGACGCGGTACATGATCCCGCTGTTGCCGCCCGCGGCGATCCGCCAGGTGGCCGCGAACTCGAAGTCGGCGAACTCCTCGACGGTGCAGATGTCGCCCCCGCCCTTGGCCCGGGTGAGCACGCCCTCGACGACCTGCCAGCCGTCGGGCATCTTGTCCTTCTTGTAGCCGCGCCAGCCGTCGGTCGTCTTGCCGTCGAAGAGGAGCTTCCAGCCGGCCTTCTTCTCCTCGTCGGTCAGCGTGTTGTCCTCGCGGATGGCGGGGCGGGCGAGGGCGGCGGCGAGCGCGGCCATCACCAGCAGTTTTGAAAGTCCGAGCATCTCTTCCTCCTTGGGGATTGCGTCCTTCCGTCACACGACGGGCCGATGATGATAGACGAGACGGCGGAGGCTGTCCAGCGTGCGGGCCTAGATGTCCGTCTGGATCTCCGGTCCCTTGGCGCGGCGGCGCGTCGCGGTCCGGGTCTTGTACTCGGGGGAGGTGAACCACTCGCGCATGCTCGCGATCTTCTTCCCGTCGGCCGGCGTGAGGCCCCTGAATTCGATCCCTGCGTAGTAATCCTTCTCGCTCCGCCCGCTCTGCTCGCACCAGCGGACGACCCCTTCCACCTCGATCACGTCCTCGAAGCTCGCCATCTCGATCCGGACGACAACCTTCGTCCCGGCCGGGATCTTCTCGTGGGCAACCAGGAGCGTGCCCCCTTCCGACAGGTTGATGGCGGCCCGCGCCTTGTTGACCTTCCCCAGGCCGATCGAGGTGAGGAAGCCCTTGATGTACATCTTGGCGGAGGCGTCGTCGATCCGGAACCGGAAGTGCTTGCGGAGCTCCTGGCGGGAGAGTTTGGCATGGCTTCCCGAGGAGGACTCCTTCCGGGCCTCCGGAGGAATGGGACCCTGAGGCAACAGCTCTGCCATACCCTATTCCCTCAACCCCCTGCCGCTCCCCGCTCCTGACAGCACTATAACCCAAGCGAGTGGGGAAAATCCCTCCGTTATGATTTCCCCGTCAGCGCGCCAGCTCGATCCAGAGCGCCTTGTAATACCGCATGAAGCGGATGGCCGCGTCGGGCTGCTTCGCGTTCGGCCCCTCGGGGACGCCCGCGACCTCCATGAACGTGACCCGGTCGTAGCCGACCGATTTGAACGACGTGAAGAGCTCGCGGTAGGGGTAGCCGCTCCACAGCTCGTTGATGTGACACGAGCGCAGGTCCTTCTTGAGGAGGTCAAAGGACTCCTTGATCGAGCCGTCCTTCACGTCCGTCGCGTTCGAGTTCCAGCAGATCCCGACGCTCTTGTGGCCGCAGTGGTCCATGATCGTCCGCATGTGCTCGGGCTGCGCCGTCCCCGCACCGTGGACCTCGACCCAGATCTCGACCCCCGCGCCGTCCGCGGCCTTGCCGCATTCCTGGAGCGCCTTGCCGATCTGCTCCAGGGTCTTCGGCACCTCCACCCCCTTGGGGAGACCGTTGGGCCGGACCTTCACGCCCTTTGCGCCGACGTCCTTCGCGAGATCGCAGAACGCCTTGCAGTCCTCGACCTGCTTGCGGACGGCCGCCGCGTCGGGCGACTGGAACTCGCACACCGTGCCGAAGCTCCAGAGCTTGACGCCGGCGTCCTCGAACTGCTTGCGGACCTCCTTGCGCCGGTCGGGCGGGAGATCGGGCTCGACCTTGTGGGCGTGGGTGGTGCGGAGCTCGACGTACTCGAACTTCGCCGCCTTGCACGCCTGGAGCAGCGTGGCGACGTCCCACTTTTCGGCGATGTTGTACGTGATCGTGCCCAGCTTGAACTTCGGCTCCTCCACCCTGGGCGCGGCCGCGTGCGTCCGCCCGATGGCCGGCAGCGCCGCGAGCGAGCCCGCGGCCCCCAGGAATTGGCGTCGGTTCATGTCGGTCCTCCCGTACCTTCTAAACACCGAAGGAGATACCGTGATGCTGGGAGATGTCGATACCCAGTCACTCAATCTCCCACGATCACCAAATCTCCTGCCGCATTGTCCGCGTCGCGGCGCCGTGTTAAGATGGCGACCCTATGGACCCCGTGCTGCAGGTCGCGCTCGACTTCAACGAGCTCTCCCGCGCGCTCGGCGTCGCGCGCGAGGCGGCGAAGGGCGGCGCGACGTGGATCGAGGCGGGCACGCCACTCCTCAAAAGCGAGGGGCTTGAGGCCATCCGCGCCCTCCGGCGCGAGTTCCCCAGGGCGTATCTCATCGCCGACACGAAGACGCTCGACGCCGGCCGCACCGAGTTCGAGGCCGCCGCCAAGGCCGGCGCCAACTGCGCCACCGTCTGCGTCACCGGGAGCGACTCGACGATCCTCGAGTGCGTCGAGGCGGGGAAGAACTACGGGATCGACGTCTGCGTCGACCTGCTCGGCCTGAAGGGCGAGCGCCTCGTCGAGACCGCGAAGAAGTGCCAGGAGTGGGGCGTCCACCACGTCGGGCTCCACCTCCCGATCGACGACCAGATGCGCGGGCTCGACGTGACGGCCGAGCTCCGCTCGCTCCGGCCGCACGTCACGCTGCCGATCGCGGTCGCCGGCGGCGTCAACAGCGAGACCGCCGCGGGGATGCTCAAGGCGGGCGCGGACATCGTCATCGTAGGCGGCGCGATCACGAAGAGCGCCGACGCCGAGAAGGCGACGCGGACGATTCTCGAGGCGATGAAGAAGGGCGTCGCGGTCGCAACCGACCTCTACAAGCGTGGCGGGAGCGACGAGGAGGTCCGCAAGATTCTCGAGCAGGTCTCGACCCCGAACATTTCCGACGCGATGCACCGGTCGGGCGACCTGCCGGGAATCGTGCTCCAGACGCCCGGGAAGAAGATCGTCGGCCCCGCGGTGACGGTCCGCACCTATCCGGGCGACTGGGCCAAGCCGGTCGAGGCGATCGACGTCGCGAAGCCCGGCGACGTGATCGTCGTGGACGCGCTCGGCGTGGGTCCCGCGATTTGGGGCGAGCTGGCGAGCGAGTCGTGCATGCAGCGAAAGCTCGCGGGGATTGTCATCGAGGGCGCGATCCGGGACATCGACACGATCCGCGCGATCGGCTTCCCGGCCGCGGCCCGTCTCGTGACGCCGACGGCGGGCGAGCCCAAGGGGTTCGGCGAGATCAACGTGGCCATCCGGATCGGCGGCGTCGCGATCGCGCCGGGCGACTGGATCGTGGGCGACGAATCGGGGGTCGTGCGGATCCCGAAGGCGAAGGTCGTCGAGGTGGCCAACCGGGCGATGGACGTCCTCGAGCACGAGAACCGCCTGCGCGAGGAGATCCGCCGGAAGGCGACGCTGGGGAGCGTGGCCGAGCTGCACCGCTGGGAGAAGCACATCGTCGACGGGCTGGACCGGGGAAACGGGGGCTCCGGGGCGCCGACTCAAAAGGTTGATGAGAAGGGCGATGAAAAGGGCGCGAAGAGGCGTTAGAATAGGGATCAGATGAACTGCGAGAAGTGCAAGAAAAGCCACGCCACCTACCACCTGACCGCCAACGAGAACGGGCAGATGCGCGAGGCTCACTTGTGCGAGGAGTGCGCGAAGCAGTCGGGCGTGATCCAGAAATTCAACTTCTCCATCGGCGAGATCCTGGGCAACCTCCTGGACGTGAAGCCGCCGTCGGCGGCGGCCTCGAAGGCGGCGCAGGTCCGCTGTCCCGAGTGCGGAATCACCTACGCCGAGTTCAAGAGCAAGGCGCGCCTGGGCTGCGCCAACGATTATGAGGTGTTCCGGACGGAGCTCATCCGGCTGCTGGAGAGGATCCACGGGTCGACGACCCACGCCGGGAAGACGCCCCAGACCGCGGACACCCAGATCCGCAAGGAGAACGAGCTGATCCGGCTCAAGCGCGACCTCGAGTCCGTGGTCAAGAGCGAGGACTTCGAGAAGGCCGCGCAGATCCGCGACCGCATCCGGACCCTCGAGCACGAGCTCAGCACATAGGGGATATGGAGATCATGGGAGATCGGGTGATGGACATGATCATCCCGTCTCTCCATCTCCTCGCATCACGGTATCTCCGATGAAGGTTGAGGATCTGCTCGGCCAGCCCGGAGAGTGGCTCAAGGGGACGGGGAACGACAGCGACGTCGTCATCTCGAGCCGCGTCCGGCTCGCCCGGAACCTGCACCGCTTCCCGTTCCTCACCGTGGCCTCGCCCCAGGTGCGCTCGGAGATCGAGAAGTTCATCCGCCCCCGCCTCGAGGACGAGCGGCTCCCCCGGACGCTTACGTACTGGTCGCTCCGCGAGATCACGGCTCTCGAGCGGACGCTCCTCGTCGAGCGGCACCTGATCAGCAAGGAGCACGCGCAGGCGGAGGGGGACCGCGGCGCCGCGGTCGGGGGCGACGAGGCGATCTCGATCATGGTGAACGAGGAGGACCACCTGCGGCTGCAGGTGATCCGCTCGGGCCTCCAGCTGGACGAGGCGTTCGAGGAGATCGACCGGATGGACACGGCCCTCGAGGGCCAGCTCAACTTCGCGTTCCATCCCCGGTTCTGGTACCTGACGGCCTGTCCCACGAACGTGGGGACGGGGCTGCGCATCTCGGTCATGATGCACCTGCCCGCGGCCGTGCTCTCCAAGCAGATGGACAAGGTGCTCCAGTCGCTCCAGCGCCTGAACTACACGGTGCGCGGCTTCTACGGCGAGGGGACCTCGCCCGTGGGCGACTTCTACCAGGTCTCCAACCAGGTGACGCTGGGGAAGTCCGAGCGGGACATCATCGCCGAGATGAAGAAGGTCGTGCCGGAGATCCTGAAGTTCGAGCGCTCCTGGCGGGTCAAGCTGCTCGAGGACGAGCCGCGCAAGCTCGAGGATCGCGTCTGGCGGGCCTACGGGGTCCTCAAGCATGCCCGGCGGATCACGTCCGAGGAGACGACCGAGCTCCTCTCCGCCCTCCGCCTCGGCGTGAACATGAACATCCTGACCGCCATCCCCTCCAAGGCCATCAACGAGCTTTTCATCTTCACCCAGCCCGGCCATCTCCAGAAGATCGAGCGCAAGACCCTCGATCCGGACGAACGCGACGTCGTCCGCGCGGACTTCATCCGCCGCAAGCTCGAAGGCCTGTAACGAAAACGTCCGGCGTCTTCGTCAACACCGAGTGTTGACGAAGACGCGCGGCATCTTCGTCAACAGCCTCCCCCCGTGCCACGAAACGGAAAAACTCGACACGAAAAATTACCTGTCGAGTTTTCCGGCCCCTCCCGCACTTCTAGGGTGGAGGAGGAATCATGGCGAAGACGACGCGGAAGTCAAAGGGGATCGCGCTGATCGTGGTCCTCGGGGTGCTGGCGCTCCTGGCGCTCCTGGCCGTCTCATTCTCGACGCTGGCGGCGACCGGACGGGTCACCGCCCGGAACCATCTCGACACCGTCCGCGCCCGGCTCGTCGCCCAGTCGGGCATCGAGGCCGGGATCGCGCGCCTCCAGGAGCTCCTCGAGCGCGGCGTCCTGATGAACGAGACGGACTGGGCGCCGGCGACGGCGCCGGTCCGCGTGAACGGTACGGAAGTCCGCCCCGCCGGCGTCCTGGATTCGGCCTCCTACGCCCGGCGGGGCGACTTCTACACGCTCCGCATCACCGACTCGAACGCGCAGGTCAACGTGAACGACGGACTCGCCTGGGGGCCCGCCCACGCCGTCAGCCAGAACCTCCGCCGGATCCTCAACGTGCTCGGCGCCCAGCCGGCCGTCGTGGTCCCCGCCCTCGGCGATCGCGTCCTCGCGGCCCGCCCCGCGTCCGGCTACGCGAACACGGCCGACCTCCTCCGCGCCCTCGACTTCGACCGCGACGCGTTCGAGCGGGTGAGGGAGCTCGTCACGGTCCGGTCGTGGTCCGACCCGAACGTCTGTCTTCCGGTGCCGCTCTCCCCCGAGACGGCGCGCACGTCCCCCATCGCCTGGGGCCGCCCCTCCGGCGCCGTCGGGCCGGTCTTCCGCTACGGCCACCAGCGGAACGCCGACGGCGAGCTCATCCGCGCGCCGCTCCTCTTCTTCGATCCCATGAACCCGGATCCGTTTCATCACGCGGTCTGGGGCCGCGACTCGCTCAACCCGCAGTGGATCGAGATCGTCTCCCGCTCGCCCGTCAACGTCAACACGGCGAGGCGCGAGGTGCTCGTGGCGCTCCTCGTCGACCTCGAGGGGTTCTTCCTCGTCGAGCGGCGCCGCGGCCTCTCCGACCGGCCCGACGGCGTGCCCTCGCCCTGCCGGAGTCCCGGCGGCGCGTACGGGTGGACCTCGCTCCGCTACTCGTACGACGGCACCGGTGCCGACGGCGGAGAGTGCGGGTTCCTTTACCGGACGCTTCCGATCGTCGGTCCCGGCGGACGGAGCCGCGACGGCGTCCCCGCGGAGGCGATCGCCGACGAGATCCTCGCCTGCCGCTCGCGGCGTCCGTCGCCGCGGGTCACCGGCCTCGACTACGCGGCCGTCCCCTTCGGCGGCCCGTTCCGCACGTGGGCCCAGTTCCACCTCTTCGTCGACCGCCTCGTCGAGTCGGGCGTGATCGCGGAGACGCGGACGGATCATTTCTGGGACGTGGACGCCTCGGGCTCGCGCGTCGCCTCGCCCGTCCAGCTCCGCATCGCGTCGCAGGCGATCGGCGACGTCCTCAAGGCCAACTTCAACCCCAACCTCCACCTCAACGAGATCAACCCCGACCGGTTGCTCTTCACCCACGTCGACAAGACGGACCTGCTCGTCCACTCGACCGAGTTCAGCTTCACCCCGATGGGGGCGTTCGAGATCGAGTCGGTGGGCCGGATCGTGCGCCCGACAGACGGAGGCGACGACGCCGCGGCGGCGCGTGACAACGAAGCCGTGGCCCAGAGGACCATCGTCGCGCAGGTCCGTCTTTTCGACGCGGTGCGGGAGACGTCCCAGGCGCAGTTCTACGGCGGGACGTCCACCCCGATGAAGGGGGCCCTGCACACGAACAACGGCGGAGGCGTGGAGAGCGGCCCCGAGCCGGACAACGGCCCGGCTCCCTCGGAGAACCGCTACGAAGGCTACCTGCGCCTGCCGACGATCGGCTCCAACTTCTCCCGGGGCGGGCGCAAGCCGGCGGGCGAGCTGTGGACCACGCTCACCGAGCCCTCGTGGTATCCCGGCGCGAAGACGATGCCGGCGGGCGGGGAGCACCTCGGCTCGGCGATCCACGCGCACTTCCAGTTCGACCACGTTGCGCACCACCACGCGTCCCGCAACTACGGGGGGACGCCGCCGAACTGGGACGGCTTCCGGCTCCCGCAGGGCCCGTGGCAGACCGTCACCGCGCGGCGCGCCTGCCTCAACCGGAACTGGGAGGACCGGACCGAGACGCTGCCGGGCCCTTATGGGCCCGTCGATGTCGCGCGATCGGGCGGGCGGCCGGACTTCCGGATCGCGCGCTCGTTCAGCGGCGCCCCGCCGGACGCGGCCGAGGTCGCGCCCTCCGACCTGCGCGTCGACGGCGCGTACGCCGAGCGCGGGTCGGCGTTCGGCTACTGGATCGACGAGAACGTGAGCTTCAATTTCAACGAGGGGACGGCCGCGTTCTGGATCAAGCCCGCCTTCTTCCCGGAGTCGACGGGAAAGCGGCGGACGCTGCTGTCGACAAGCCGCGTCCACGCCGCCGCGCGCGACTCGCTCAACCCGTCGCCCTTCGCGCTCTTCTTCGTCCCGTCCCACGGCCCGGGCGACGGGGGCGCGCCGTCGTACTTCGGCGGATCGGGCCGCTTCAATCCCGCGTCGCTCGCCTTTGGATTCGGCTTCTCCTCGAAGACGGGCTACAGCTGGGAGATGGACGGGGAGCCCGCCGCCTCCCACGCCGCCGTCTTCACGCCGACGCTGAACCACGAGGGGCACGACGACGGCCGCCCCAGCCTGTTCCGCGCCCACGAGTGGACGCACGTCGCCGTTTCGTGGCGCCTTCCGCGGCACGCGCTCCCCACGGCGGACAGCCTCCGCATCCTCGTCAACGGGAAGATTGTCCCCGGGACGGTCGGCGTGCCCCACCTGTACCAGGCGGAGGGGCAGCCCTTCTCCGACACGCCCCACTGGACGACGCACTCGCAACAGGCGGTCGTGCCGGGCTCCGCGGGCGCGAAGTGGTGTCGGAACTCGATCCGCCTGGGCGGCGAGCCCTCGATCCTATTTGACGGCGCGAGGTTCCCCGGGAACTTCACGGCCGACGCGACGTTCGACGAATTCTACCTCTGGCTCGACCGGTCGCCCGCGTGGAACGGCGGGGCCCGGGGGGCGGAGACCCTTTGGAATGGCGGCCGCTACTATGCGCCCGACGATCACGACCCCAACGACGCGCGGTTCACGTCGCGGCCGATCGACCTGGCCCCGCCGCGCCGCCGCACGCTGCCGCCGCCCGGAAGATCGGAGGCGGCGCGGCGCGCGCCCCGGCTCCTGGGCCTCGCCTGGACCGAGTGGGCGGAGGATTACGCGCGCGAGGGTGCGGGCGCGATGGCGCCCCGGATGCTCGACCATTCCGTGACGCCGCCCCGCGAGCTCCGCCCCGACGCGGGGACCTTCGCGGATTTCTACGTCGAGGTGGACGGCGCGTGGTACGGGCCGCTCCGCGACGACGGGTGGAGCGCGGTGAAGGACCCCACGGGGCGTCCGCCCGCCTGCATCGATCCCTCGACCGTGCGATACGCCGCGAAACTCAAAAGGGGCGGTCCCGCGGCCCTGGGCGCGATCCTCCTCGCCTCGCCGGCGCTCGACGACGTCACGATCTACTTCGATCGGGGCGGCCCGGAGATCACGGGCTGGGTGAGCCCGTGACGGCGCTTCTCCTCCTGGTGCTCGCGCAAGCCGAGCCGGACCGTCGTCCCTTCCGGGCCGTGGTGCGGATCGAGGAGTCCGCGCGCGGAAGCGACGCCGTGGATCGCGCCTCGGGCACGCTGGTCGTGAATCCGGGCGGCGCCCTCGCGGTGGCCGTCGACGGCCGCCGCCCGCCCCCGGGCCATCCCCTCGAGCTCTGGGCCCTGGAACCGTCGGAGTGGTGCGCGCGGTACGACGTCTCTCGCGAAGCGGCGTCCGCCGAACGGGCGCTTCCCGGGGGCGTGGTGGATTCCGAGGGGCGCGAACTTTCGCCAATCAGAGTCGGTCGCTCTCGGGTGTCGATGGCGGTCGCGACGACGGTGGAAGAGCCGACGGACGAGCGCTTCCGGCTCGTGCCTCGCGAGCCGGGACCCTACCGCGCGCTCATCGCCTGGGTGGAGAAGGAGTCCGGCCGCCTCGTACGCGTGGAGGCGGAAGGGGCGCGCCACATGATCTGCGCGCTGGAGTCGATCCGCGTCCTTGATTCGCCGGGGGATCGATGATAATCGCATGGATGCTGGCCGTCGCCGTCTCGGCGCAATCCGATCTCGTCGTGCAGTCTCGTACGCGTCGCGAGGCGGGCGGATGCGAGCTCGCGATCGCGGGGAAGGCCCGGGGCTTCCCGGACGGAACGGTCGTCACGCTTCGATTCCGGAGGATGGCCAACCGCGCGGACTGGACCTCGAAGGAGATCGTGACCGGGCCACTCGATCCCTCGTGGGTCCGCTGCGTCTCCCTCGAGCGCGGCGCGTTCCACCTTCGCGAGCGGCTGGATCCGCCGGGCGACGTGGAGGTCGAGTTCGTCCTCGCGTCCCAGGGAGTCGAGGACGGGCCGCCGGCCCTCCGCCAGGTTTTTCATGGGGCGTCCGTGGCGGAGAGGATCCGATCGCTTCGGGCGGACGCGAAGAGGATGGACCGCGCCATCGACGAGGCGGCGGCGCAACGCCGGCCGCGCGAGAAAGTCCCGTCCGGCGAACTCACCGCGACGGCCGACCTTCTCGATCTCTTTCTTTCGGACGTCGAGCGTCTGCGGGATGCACCGCCGAGAGGCGCTGTCGCGCTCTCCTCGATCACGGGCGGCCCGCTCTCCGTGGCCGGGCAGCGCGAAACCCTGGAGTGGATCGGGGAGATCGCCCGGCGCGAGCGGCGCCTCGTCATCGTCGGGGAACTGAGACGCGTCACCCAGGAAATTCTTTCGCTCGCGGCCTCCGGCGAACCCCGGAAGTGGAGCCGTGCCCTGCCGGGCCTTGAGAAATCGCTTCAAGCCCTGGAGGAAGCCGTGCGGGAGGAGAGATCCGACGATCTCAACGCGCTGACGGCGGACCTCGAGATGCTGTTCAATCTCGCCCCCACGATCGTGGATTGTCCGGCCGCGGCTGGCCCGGAGTGGGAGAAGCTGATTCCCGAAACAGTCCATGCCGGAGCGACCCTGGAAGCGTCCCTTCGAAAGCCCATTCCATAAGAGTGACCATGGGCTGGCCATGGAGTGTCTAGAGACTAGACATTTCCCTCTTTTCGTTTCCGAGACCTTCCTTAACCTCTTGGGATTTAGTAGGTTATATACAGTCCCGTGGCAGACTGTTTGCGCTGGCTGGGGGGTTGGTTTGGGGAGGTTTCATGCCGTCTAAGAAGGCTCGAATCGCCTTGGTGGCGTTCTGCCTCGTGCTGGCCTTCATGGCCGTTGCCTTCGTCACCCGAAGCCACGCGGCGGAGCAGGTTCAACCGCCCGCCGCCCAGGATGCCGAGACCGCCCAGAAGCCCGACCCCAAGCTGCTCGTCCAGCCCGTGCCCGAGCCAGAAATCGTGCTCGATGACAAGGTCAGCAAGCGGGCGGACTTCGTCGCGCAGCTTCCGACGGGGAACGGCTTCATCTTCGAGCGCAAGGACGAGAAGGGCCGGAAGGTCGCGGGCGTCGTGGTGCCGGGCATCGTCCTGGTGACGCGCGGGCTGGTCGAGCTCTTCGGCTGCGGCGAAGGGGGCAAGGAGCACGAGACGATCCTGCGGCTGGAATGCGACGTGCAGTCGCTCGACTTGGCGCTCACGTCCGCGGGCCTCAAGCGGGGAAAGCTCCCGTCGAAGTCGGACCTCTCGGAGGCCGGGCAGGGGTCGCGCGTGATCGCGCTCGTCCAGTGGACCGGCGAGGACGGGAAGACCGTGTCCCACCGTTCCGAGGACCTCGTCGTGAGCACACGCCGGCAGGCCCCGATGCCGCGCGTGGGCTGGACCTACGTGGGCGCGTGGGGCGACGTCCCCGATCCCGCGAGCCCCAAGGGTGAGAAGAAGCACAAGGTCCTCAAGGCCGCGAACAGCCGCTCGTACGTGACGACGTTCCGGGATTCGTCGGCGCTGCTGGACAACCCGCTCGAGGAGGCGACCGACGACACGATCTTCGCGGCGAACTACATGCTACTCCCGCGCTCGGGAACGCCGGTGCGCGTGATCTTCCGGACGGCGACCGAGGCGGAGCTCAAGGAGATCGCCGACCTGGAGAAGCTGATCGCGAAGGAGCCGAAGGGGCCGCTTCGCGAGGGGAAGCACCAAGGCGAGAAATGAACGACCTGGAGCGCCGTCTCGCATCCCTGCGTCGCCGGATCCGCGCGGGCCGCGCGGCCGAGGCCGGCGCGCGCGGGGCGTTCTACGCCTCTCTCGCGGCGTGCGCCCTCCTGGCGGCATTGCGGATCGGCGGACTTCTCGTGCCGGGCGCGGTCGCGTGGGCCGCAATCGCGGCCGTCGCGCTGGCGCTCGCGCTCCGCGAGGGGGCGCGGTCCTTCACGATCCGCGACTGCGCGATCCATCTCGACCGACTCCTGGGACTGGAGGAGCGGCTCTCGACCGCGGTCGAGGCCGACGGGCCGATGCACGACGCCCAGGCCGCCGACGCGGCGGCCGCCCTTTCCCGGGTCGCGATCCCCGCGCGGCGCCTGCCGCGCGAGGCCCGGCTCCTGGCCGGCAGCGCGCTTCTCGTGGGGGCGATCCTCCTCATCCGGACGCCGGCGAGCGCGGGGGGGGCGGACGATCCGGCGCTCGTCGCGGTGAGCGACGACGTCGTCCGGATGCTGGAGAACGCCACGTCCGACCGGATCGAGTTCCGCGAGGTGGCGGAAATGATCAAGAGGGGCCGGCTCGACGAGGCGGCCGCCGGCCTCCGGAGCCTGGCGGACCGGCTGGAGCAGGAACGGTTGCAGGGCGGCGGCGGCGCGCAGGCCGAAAAGGAGCGAGAGGCCGCGACCGCCGGCGCGGCGGCGCTCTCCGCGGAGCTGGCCCGGCTGGGCCGGCCGGTGCGGGCGACGCCGCCCACGATCGTGGCGCTCAAGCTCGAGCGGCAGCGACTGGGCGGGGCCCCCGCCAGCTCGTTCACGGGAGACCCCGGGACCGCGCGGGCGGTGGCGACGGCGCTGGAACGGGCCGACTGGGCCCCGAGGTATGATGCGGTGATTCGAACGTATTTTGGGAGCGACTCCAGATGAAGACCCTGGCAATGGCGGCGGCAGGATGGATCCTGGTCCTCGGCCCGGCACAGGCGGCGCCGCAGGACGGCGACCTTTCGAAGAGGCTGATGGAGACCTGGTCGAAGGCGGCCGACTGGCTGGCCTCCCAGCAGGATGCGGCGGGCGCCTGGCAGATGGGGCCGGCGGGCAAGACGGAGCCGAGCTCCGCCTACACCGCGCTCATCGTGGCGAGCCTCGCCAACGCGCCCAAGTCCGTCCGCGAGAAGTACAAGCCCGCGGTCGACAAGGGGATCGCGTACCTCGTCGGGAGGGTCAACGCCGACGGCTCGTTCGGCGAGGGCAAGACGGGCGCGTTCATGAAGACCTACACGACCGCCCTCGCGCTCATGGCGCTGGCGACGGTCGACCGCGACAAGCATGCCGACAAGATCCGCGGCGCGCAGGCCTACCTCAAGAACAACCAGCTCAAGGAGGGCGCGCACCGCGGCGGCAACGGCTACGGCGACGAGGAGCCCAAGGCCGGCGGCGTCGTCGTCAAGAAGGAGATCGCGAACGTCTCGGTGACCGGGTTCAGCGCGGAGGCGCTCGAGGTCTCGGGCCTGCCCAAGGACGACGAGTACTGGAAGCTCGTCGTCGAGTTCGTCCGGAAGTGCCAGAACAACAGCGAGGTGAACAACGACCCGGAGTTCGTCTCGAAGCTCAAGGCCAAGGGCCTCGTGGTGGGCGAGGACGGCGGGCTGTACTACACGCCCGTGGCCGACCCGACGCTCCAGAAGGCGGGGACGAAGAAGATCGCCGACAAGGAGTCGATCGCGAGCTACGGCGCGATGACCTACGAGGGCATCAAGACCTACATTTACGCGGGGCTGAAGAAGGACTCGCCCGAGGTGAAGGCGGCGGTGGACTGGGTTCGGAAGAATTATTCCGTCGAAGCCCACCCCGGCTTTGCGTACGACGAAGTCAAGCGCAACCACCTGCGGGGCTTGTATTATTACTATCTCGTGATGGGCCGCGCGCTCGATGCGTACGGCGAGAACCCGTTCACGACGTTCGACGGGAAGAAGCACGACTGGCCGAGGGAGCTGGGGGAACAGCTGCTGAAGACGGTCCGCGAATCGAAGATGTGGGTGAACGACAACGCGGGCTGGTTCGAAGGGGACGCGGTGCTCGTGACGACTTACGTCGTCGGCACCTGCGACATCCTCTTCAAGCACTTGAAATAGCGGGACCTAGGGAAGCGAGGCAGCGATGGACAAGAAGACGGGCGTCTGGATCGTGGGGGCGTGCGGGAGCGTGGCCACCTGCGCCGTGGTCGGCGTCGAGGCGATCAAGGCCGGCGTGATCGGCACCTCCGGCCTGGTGAGCGAGCTCCCCGAGTTCAAGGAACTCGGCCTCCTGCCCTTTGAGAACGTCGTCTTCGGCGGCCACGAGATCCGTCCCGTGGACTGGATCGCCGCCGCGGAGGAGTTCGGCCAGGAGAACGGCGTCATCACCCCGCAGATCCTGGACGCCGTCCGCCCCGCGCTCGCGAAGCACTCGGAAAACCTGCGCCCCGGCGTCACGCTCAACAGCGGCGCGGGTGTCCGCTCGATCGCCCCGCAGTCCGCCGACCGGAAGCTTACGCTCCGGGAGATGGTGAACCAGATCAAGAAGGACCTTTCCGAATTCCGCCTGAGGCACGGCCTGGACGAGCTGGTGGTGGTCCACCTGACCTCGGCCGAGCCGCACTTCGTGCCGCCCCGCGAATTCAATTACCTCGAGAGCTTCCTCGCGCTCCTCGAGGCCGACCGGCGCGATCTCTTTCCGGCCAGCGTCCTCTACGCGATGGCGGCGATCGAGTCGGGCTCGCCGTACGTCAACTTCACGACCTGCATCGGCTCGAGCTTCCCGGCGATGGACGAGCTGGCGCGGAAGCACGGCGTCCCGCACGTGGGCCGCGACGGCAAGACCGGCGAGACGCTCATGAAAACGACGCTCGCGCCGATGTTCGTCGCGCGGAACCTGAAGGTCATGAGCTGGGAAGGCTACAACATGCTGGGCAACCGGGACGGCAAGGTCCTGGACGCGCCCGACGCGAACGCCGCGAAGTGCAAGGACAAGGACGCCTGCCTGCGCGACATCCTGAACGACGACGAGACCCACTCGCGCGTGCGGATCGACTACGTGCCGTCGCTCGGCGACTGGAAGACGGCGTGGGACTTCATCCACTTCCAGGGCTTCCTCGGAACGAAGATGATCCTCCAGTTCATCTGGCAGGGCTGCGACTCGGCGCTCGCGTCGCCGCTCGTGCTCGACCTCGTCCGCTTCGCCGAGTACGCGCACCGCTCGAACGAGAGCGGCAACCTGCGCCACCTGGCCTGCTTCTTCAAGGCCCCCTACGAGGCGGCCGAGCACGGCTTCTTCAAGCAGAACGTGGCGCTCTTCGAGTACGCCGCGGCGCACCGCAAGGCGGGCCAGCCCGCCCGCGCGAGTCGGTAGCGATCCGTTCGGCCCTCTTCCTCGCGCTGGCATCGTGGGGATGCGGGTCCTTCGATACGGGTCCGCCGGATGGCGGCGCTTCGAGATCTGCGTCCCGCAGACCTGCGACACGGAAGACGCGGTGATGGAAGAACGTTTCGGCGCCTCCGTGACCGACCTCCGATTCTCGCCTTCCCGCTGAGTGCGGGGTACACTCCAGCAGGGCCAACATCATGAAGGGCGAGCTCAAAATCCAGGTCGAACCGCGAGGTGATCTGGCGGCTCAGGTGTCCCTCGAGGGATCGGTCGACGGCCACACTTTCGACCGCCTCTCGAAGGCCGTGGACGAGATCGTCGAGGCCGGCACGCTCTGGCTGGTCGTCGATCTCGCGAAGATGGATTACGTCGCGAGCGTGGGCCTCAACCTGCTGGTGAACGCGCGCGTCTCGCGGAGGAACGCGGGCGGGGAGATGATCCTCGTCCGCCCGCAGCCCCAGGTCATGAAGATCCTGAAGATGCTCGGGCTGACCGAGATCCTCATCCTGACCTCGACCCCCGAGGAGGCGTGGGCGCGCATCCGGTCGTCCGCGGCCTCGCCGGGCGAGGACGGCGTGCCCCTGATCCAATAGGACTTATGGGCCGTGAAATAGTCTACTGCGAGGGCTGCGGGAAGCGGCTCACCGAGGACGACTTCGACCGCGGCAAGGCCCAGACCCTCGACCACCGCCATTACTGCTCGAGCTGCCGGCCGGTCACGGCGCCACCCCCGGCGCCCCGTCCCGCCGCGGAGCGGGCCACCGAGCGGCGCGGGACGACCACCTCGAAGCGCAAGTCGCCCACCGGCTGGGTCCCCCGCGTCCCTCCCCCGGCCCCGGAGCCCCGCGGCAAGGAGGGTCGCGTGGCCCTGATCGCGGGGGGCGCGCTCGCGGCGGTGGCCGTCATCATCATCGCGGTATCGATGGCGGGCGGCAAGCCCGCGGAACCGGTGGCGTCCAGGCCGCCGCCGGAGCCCCGCGAAGATGTCGACGCGCGCCTTCGCGAGCTCGAGGCCCTCGCCGCCGCGGTGAGCGATCCGGAGGCGGTCCTCGTGCGCTGCGATCAGCTCCGGGCGACCTTCCGCGGGGCGCCGCAGGAGGCGCGATTCAAGCAGCTGGAGTTCCGCGCGCTGGAGAGAAAACAGGAGAAGGAGCGGTCGGTCGAGCTGGATCGGTCGCTCGCGGCGCTCCGCAAGATCATGCAGGAGGACCCCGAGGGCGCCCGGCGGGTGGACGTGGAGAGCCAGCTCGACGCGGCGCTCAAGAAGGCGGGGCCCCGGAGCGGCGAGGTCGCGAAGCTCCGGGCGGAGTATCGCGCCCAATGCGAGCTGGCGGCGAAGACCCGGGAGAGCGCAAAGGCCCCGCCGAGAGAATGGGCCCAGTGCTTTCTCCTCGCGGGAAACAAGATCCAGGCCAACGACTACCCCGCGGCCAAGGTCCTCTACCTCGAGGGGCTCGCGACGCTGCCCCCGGTCCGCCCCGAGGACCTGAAGGAGAGATTCGTCTACTGTGCCGGGCTTTACAACCTGGCCTGCGTCCTCTCCGTTGGATCCGCCCAGCTCAAGGACGCCGCGCGGAAGGAGGCGCAAGACGACGCCTTCAAGTACCTCGAGGGGGCCCTTCGGAGCGACTACGGCCGCTTCCGATGCCCCTGCCATCCCCAGGCAGGGGGCCTCGGCCACATGGCCGAGGACAAGGACATGGAGCCCATCCGCGCCGACCCTCGCTACGCCGCGCTCCTCGGAAGGTATAAATAGTCGGCTGGACCTTGCCCGCCCCCTTTTGGCGTCGTTATAATCTCCGGCCATGCGATTCCAGGGATGTCTCGCGCTCGTCGTCGCGCTGGCCGCGACCGCCCGCGCCCAGGAACCCCCGAAAAAAGAGACTGTCACCATCCCCGGCACGACCGTGAAGTTCGACCTCGTCCTCCTCCCCGGCGGAAAGGCGATCGTCGGAAGCCCGGAGGGCGAGCCCGGGCGGAAGAAGGACGAGGTTCAGCGCGAGGTCCAGCTCAAGCCCTTCTGGATCGGCACGCACGAGGTTACGTGGGAGGAGTACTCGCTCTACTACGAAAGCTGGAAGCTCGCGAAAGTCGACGGCGTCACGCGGCCGTCGCAGCCCGACGTGATCGACCCCAAGGAGCCGTTCCCCAACGGCGCCGACCAGGGGAAGCGGCACCCCGCGCTGTCGATCGGCTGGTACGGCGCCGCGGGCTACTGCGAGTGGCTGTCGAAGAAAACCGGCCAGAAGTACCGCCTGCCGACCGAGACCGAGTGGGAATACGCCGCGCGCGCGGGATCGAAGGACGCCGTGGCCGGCGCGCTCGACGAGCTCGCATGGCACAAGGGGACGAGCGGCGAGCACACCCACGAGGTCGGCGAGAAGAAGCCCAACGCCTTCGGCCTCCACGATGTTCTCGGCAACGCGTGGGAGAACTGCCTCGAGCCGTTCGCGCCCCCGGCCGCCGCGCCCGTCGTCCGCGGCGGCGGCTGGAATACGCCGGCGAAGGACGTCCGCCTCGCGAATCGCCAGGTCGTCCCCGACGACTGGGCCGAGCGCGACCCCAAGCGCCCGCTCCGCCTCTGGTGGCTCACCGACGGAAACTTTGTCGGCCTCCGCATCGTCCGCGTCCCCGACTCCGGCGGGAAGGACGCGGCGGCGAAGGTGGTCGTGAAGGACCTCAAGATCGTGAAGGGGGGGAAGCGCCCCGACTTCCTCGACCGGGTGACCGGCGAGATCGTCAACTCCGGTGACGCGACGCTCGACGAGGTCGAGGTCACCGTCTTCTTCCTCGACGAGGAGGGGAAGCCGATGATGAAGGATCCGAAGGACAAGCCCTCGTACAACCTCGTCTACCCGGTGCTCGCGAACAGCGCGCACGGCGACGCCGTCCGCGCGCCGCTCAAGAAGGGCGAGTCCCGGAAATTCGAGCTCGACGTCCCGCACCCGTTCCTCGAGACCGGCCCGCTCGACCTCGACAAGGTCCAGGGCCGCGTGACCCACGTTCATGTCGCCCCGTGACAGGAGCCCGATGATGCTGGTCCCGATCCTCCTCCTCGCGATCGCCTGCTCGCCCAAGGCGCCGCCCGTGCAGGAGCCGCCGCCGACGCCGGAGAAGGTCGAGATCCCCGGCTCGAAGCTCTCGTTCGACCTGGTCCCGCTCAAGGGCGGACGCGTGAAGGTCGGGAGTCCCGACGGGGAGAAGGACCGCCGGAAGGACGAGGCGATCCGCGAGCTCACGCTCCAGCCGTTCCAGATCGGCCAGCGCAAGGTCACGTGGGCGGAGTTCAACGGGTACTTCGAGACGAAGCCGGCCGGGGTGGACGCCGTGACGCGCCCGACGCGCGCGACGTCGTTCTTCGGGCAGGTCGAGATCCCCAGCCACTTCCTCGACCCCAAGCGGCCGGTCACGAATGTCCGCTGGCACTCGGCGATGGGGTACTGCTGGTGGCTCTCGGTGAAGACCGGCCGGTACTTCCGGCTCCCGACCGAGGCGGAGTGGGAGTACGCCGCGCGGGCGGGTTCGGCCGCCACGGGGCCCGAGCCCCTTGGTGACTACGCGTGGTACAAGGAAAACAGCGACGAGCGGACGCACAACGGCGGCGAGAAGAAGCCCAACGCGTTCGGGCTCTTCGACACGATCGGCAACCTCTGGGAATACACCCTCGAGTCCTACCCGGTCACCGGCTACGGCCCGGTCGTCCGCGGCGGCTGCTGGAACTCCCCGGCCGCGGAGCTCCGGTTCGCCCACCGCCAGCAGATCCCGATGGAATGGTTCGAGGCCGACCCGAACCGGCCGCGGAGCGTCTGGTGGCTGACCTCGAACGGCATCTCGCAGGGCTTCCGCGTCGTCTGCGTCGCCGACGCCTCCGACCAGAAGGAGCGCGAGGCCTACGCGTCGAAGATCGAGGTCAAGGTCCTTGGGAACAAGGAGAAGGAGTTGATCATCGGCAAGTCGAACTCGCTCTTCATGCAGGTGACCGGCGAGATCAGGAACGCCGGCGACCGGGCGCTCGACGAAGTGGAGGTCATGGTCACCTACATGAACCCCAAAGGCCAGCCGCACATGGCCGACATCACCGGGGCGAACAAGCCGGGGCAGGCCACGTTCTCCAAATGCTGGCCGGTCCTCGCGAACTCCTACGGCGACCCGGCGGCGCGCGCGCCGCTCAAGCCCGGCGAGAAGCGCGCGTTCGCGCTCGACCTTCCTCTCACCTTCGACGACGTTGGCACCGAGGTTGCCAACACGTGGGAAGGGCGCGCGACCAACCTGAAGTTCGCCAAGTGACGTATAAGGGGTGATGCTCCTTGCCGGCACACTCCTCGTGGTCCTCCTCCAGGACAAGCCCGAGACCGTCGAGATCCCCGGCACGAAGCTGAAGTTCGAGATTGTCCCGATCCCCGGCGGGACGTCGGCGATCGGGAGCGCGGAGGACGACCCGGACCGCAAGCCCGACGAGAAGCGGCGCGAGGTGACGCTCAAGCCCTTCTGGATCGGCGTCCGCGAGGTGACGTGGGCGGAGTACAACGCGTTCCGCACGCTGTCCGGCGGGAAGGACGTGGACGGGATCACGCGGCCGACGATGGCCGACTCCTACTTCGGCGATTCGGGCATGCCCGCCGAGTTCCGCGAGGTGGCGCGCCCCGTGACCAACGTCCGGTGGCACGGGGCCGTGCAGTACTGCGAGTGGCTTTCGAAGAGGACGGGCCGCGTGTTCCGCCTGCCGACGGAGGCGGAGTGGGAGGTCGCGGCGCGGGCCGGAACGACCGCGGCGTCGCCCGGGGCGCCGGGCGAGCAGGCCTGGTTCCAGAAGAACAGCGGCGAGGAGACCCACAAGGGGGGCCTGAAGAAGCCGAACGCGTCCGGCCTGCACGACGTGCTGGGCAACGTCTGGGAGTACGCGTTGGAGTTCCACGACGCGCCCGAGTACAGCCCCGTCGTGCGCGGCGGATGCTGGAGCTCCCCGGCCCGCGAGCTCCGCTTCGCGAACCGGCAGACGGTGCAGTACAAGTGGTTCGAGGAGGACACGAACCTGCCCCGGAGCGTCTGGTGGGTGACGACCTCCACGGTGTCGGTCGGGATCCGCGTCGTCTGCTCGGCGGACGCCTCCGACCGCAAGGAGCGCGAGGCTTGCGCGTCGAAGGTCGAGGTGAAGATCACCGGCCACAAGGAGAAGACGATCAAGATCGGCGGCTCGAATTCTCCCTGGCGGACCGTGACGGGCGAGGTCCGGAACGGAGGCGACCGGGCGCTGGACGAGCTCGAGATCCGGGTGCACTACCTGGAGGCGGACGGCTCGCCGCACCTGAAGGACATCGCCGTGGCGAAGCCCGGGCGGGCGACGTTCTCGAAGGCATGGCCCGTGCTCGCGAACAGCGCGCTCGACGGCGAGGTCCGCACGCCGCTTGCCCCCGGCGGGACGCGCCCCTTCACGATCGACCTCCCGTACAGCTACGACCTCGAGACCCAGAAGGAGCCGAAGATCGCCTTTGGCGGCGTCGCCACGGCGCTCCGGTTCTCGAAGTAAGGTCAGCGGCGGGCGGCGCGCCCCTGTCCCCACGCCTCGGCGAACCGCCAGGCTTCCTGGTGGGCCTCCTTCTCCGCCGGGCCCGGCGTGAAGACCAGGGCCGGAGCTTTGCCATGGGATGAGGACGCCGGGAATCGCGCGAGTCCTGCCGGGAGGAAATCTCCCCGGGGGTCGTCGTGAGTTCAAAGGGATCCACGCCTCCGCCGCGCCGTGCGTTCTTATAGGAGTCGCCCGGTGGATCGCATTCTCCAGGGAGGATTCATGCGCACGCTGCTGCTCCTGCCGCTTCTCGCGTCCTGCACGGCCGCCTCCCCGTCGGCTCCGACGCAGGACCTGCCGCCCACGCTCATGACCACGCGCGGGACCCTCCTCCTGGCCGAGGACTTCACGAAGCAACTCACGCCGCCCACGGGAAGCACGGCCCGCTTCGCGAGCGGCTACGCCGGCTGGCGGTTCAACGTCGAGGCGCGCGGCGGGCACTGGGACGCCGGGGACGGCGCGTTTCGCGGCGCGGAGAAGGCCGACCACAAGCATCCCGCGACGGCGTCCTATGGATTCGACTTCAAGGACGTCGTGATCCAGTGCGACGTGAAGCTGCACGACGTGCCGATGGACGGGCGCCGGAGCCGGTACTTCAACCTCCGGACGACCGACGCCAAGGACTACGTCTGCACCATCATCCTCACTCCAAACGGCATGCGGATTCAAAAGGATGACAACGACCACGCCGGCCCCGACGTGGCCGTGCCGCTGGGCGAGCTGAAGACGCCCGTCCCGCTCGACGAGTGGCAGACCGTGGTGTTCGAGATCCTGGGCGAGGAGATGGTGGGCACGCTGAACGGTCGGAGCCTGTCGGGCACGCACCCGCTCATCGGCACGGCGAAGAAGAGCATCATGTTCGTCTCGGGCGTCGAGACGAGCGTCCGCAACCTGCGAATCTGGGAGGCGCTCCCGAACGCCGGCTGGCCGAAGAACCGGGAGGCGTTGAAGGCGGCGGCCGGGAAGTGACGGTCAGCTGATCAGGGGAAGGTCGTTCGACTCGTCGCCGTTCTTGCGCTCGGGCTGCAACTCCTCGATTTCGAGCTCCTCGAGGTCCGTCACTTCCTCCAGCACCGGCTCGGGCTCGGGCTTCTTGGGCTCGGGCTTGCGGACCTCGGGCTTCTTCGGCTCGATCTTGGGCGGGCTCGAGTCGAAGGGCTTGGGCTTGATCCGCGTCTCGGTCTTGACCGACTCCTTGCGCTCGGAGGCCGTCACGGTCGGGAGCGGGGCGGGCGCGGACCGGACGATCCGCTCGTTGTCGCGGCGCGCGGCGGGGGCCTGCGGGGCCGCCACCACCTTGGGCTCGACGCGCGGCACGGCGCCGCCGGCCGGCTGGCGGGTCACCATGGGCCCGAGCCGCCGCTTCGTCCCCTCGTCCGCCTTGCTCGTGTGCGCGACCGTCCGCTCGAGGGCGGCGGGCGCCACCTGGATCGACACATCGGTGAGCGCGCGCGTCTCCTCGATCGCGGCCTGGAGGCATCCGGCCGCCACCGCCTTCAGCGGGTTCCGGCACATGCGGATTTCCGAGACCTCGACCGGGAAGTTGACCTTCTCGAACTCCTCCTTGAAGACCTCGACGAACCCCGTGATCATCGACGTGCCGCCGCCCGTGACGAGGGGGATCGGCTTGTTGAACGTCGGCAGGTTCTGGGTGGACTCCATCTTCTGCTTCATCGTCTCGAGCGTGTACTGGATGAGGTTGCGGTAGTAGATGCAGATGGCGTCCTGCACGCGGTCCTTCGGGTTCAAGAGGTCGACGCCGCTCTCCTTCACCGTGCAGACGAGCGACGCGGGCATGCCGATGGCGGTCGCGACGTTGTTGTCGATCCAGTCGCCGCCGCGCGACGTGGAGAAGGTGAGGGCGGGCACGGACTTGTAGGCGACGCAGACGTTGAACATGCCGCCGCCGCAGGAGATGCCGATGCCGGTGTAGTCCTGCTCCTTGAGCTCGGCGAAGACGATCGAGTGGCCTTCCAGCATCGGGCGGGGCGTGTAGCCCAGCTTGCGGAGGATTGTCTCGATCGCCCCGCGGTGGTAGATGACGTTTCGCTCGACGTCGATCGGGTCGGCCGGGACCGAGAAGGCGCAGACCTCGCCGACCTGCTTGGGGTGGCCCAGGAGCTGCGCGACGAGGAGGCTGACGATGAGCAGCGCCTCGGGCTCGACGGGGGAGATCATGCCGTCCTTCATGGGGCGGCGGGTGTTTTTTTCGAAGATGTTCGCGAGCTCGAACGCGGGGTCGCCGATCACGTACCCCTTGTCGCCCTGCGTGATGTAGTCGATGCCGAGCTTCATCAGCATCTTCTTGGTGAACGCGTCGGAGCGCACGTCGAGGAAGGCGTTGCGCTGGATGTTGAAGACGGTCTCGCCGCTGTCGCCCTTCTTTGCGGAGGCGCAGATGTTGACCGTGCCCATGTCCAGGCCGCGGCCGAGCTCCAGGTCCATCTTGTTGAAGCTGACGACCGTGCGGTCGTTCTGCTCCGCGACCTCGGTGCGGCTTTCCCGGCCCCGTTCCTGGGGACTGAAGCCCTTGATGAGCTGGAGGATGACCCGGGTGGGGCCCTCCTTCTCGATCATCTCCTTGACTTCGAAGAAGAAGTCCCAGAAGCGGTTGGCCTCGGCGTCGGTCCGGGCCTTCTCGGCCGAGCGGACGAGCTTGGTCAATTCCTTGACCCAGCTGGGGGGGAGGTTCTTCTCCACCGACAGCTCCGCCAGCTGCTTCTGGCGGGCGGCAGAGTTGATCTTGGAGATCTCGAGCAGCTGGGCGTCGCCCAGCAGGCCCTTCGTCCCCAGTTCGGAGACCTCCGGGTCGAGGCGCTGAAGGGCGAGGACCTTGTCGACCTGGTACTTCGACAGGCCCTTGCCCTGGAGCCTCGTGTAGAGTTGCTCCCCGAACGCCGACTTGTCCTGTTCGGCCATCGTATTCTACGCGGTCTGGCTCGACATCTCCAGCTGCGCGGCGACCAGCGCGCCTTTCGCCGTGGCGTTGAACGGGTCCTTCGCCATCCGGATATCCTTGACCGGGATGGGGAAGTCCAGGTTCTTGAACACGTCCTTCACGAGCGAGATGAAGTTCCCCGCCATCGAGGTCCCGCCCGAGAAGACGATCGAGATCGGCTCCGTGAAGCTCGGCATGTTCTCGGCCGACTTGAACCGCTCCGCGATGTTCGTGATGTTGTACTGGATCAGGTTCCGGTAGTAGATCGCGATGGCGTCCTCCTCGCGGTTCTTCGGCTTGATGAGGTCCACGCCCTTCTCCTTGATGAGCGCGGCCTTCGCCGCCTTGATGCCCAGCACGTTGGCAACGTTCTTGTCCACCCAGTCGCCCGAGCGGGCGGTGGAGAAGAAGAGCGCGGGCATCGATTTGTACGAGACGCAGATGTTGAACATGCCGCCGCCGCACGAGATGCCGATCCCGGTGAAGTCCTCCTCGGCCAGCTCGGCGAAGGTCACCGCGTGACCCTCGATGATGTGCGAGGGCTTGTAGCCCAGCGAGCGCAGCACCGCGTCGAACAGGTCGCGGTGGTACGCGACCGACAGGTCGCTGTCGATCGGATCGCCCGGCACCGAGTAGAAGCAGACCTCGTTGGGGATCCGGGGCTGGCCCAGGATCGAGCCGATGAGGAGCTTCATGACCGGCAGCGCGTCCTGCTCCTTGGGGGAGATCAGGCCGTCCGCCATGGGCCGGCGCGTGTTCTTGTTGAGCACGTTCGCCAGCTCGAACGCGTGGTCGCCCAGAACGTACATCTTCTTGCCCTGGACCACGTACGGGACGTTCAGGCGCGTGAGCATGTTCTTCGTGTAGGCGTCGATGGGGACGTCGATGAAGACGTTCCGCTTCGGGCGCAGCTCGACTTCGCCCTTCTCGTTCTCCTCCGCCGCCACGAGGTTGACCGTGCCGACGTCCAGACCCTTGCCATACCGGATAGTCACCGTGCGTCCCTCCTGAAAGTGTCGGGACCCGTGAAGGTCCCTCCCCCAGCTAATCTATCGAGGACTACTTCTTCTCTTCCTTGTCTTCCTTCTTGGTTTCGCCGCCGCCCCCGCCGCGCATGGCCTTGAGGCGGTCGAGCGCGTTGGCGACCTTGCCGGCGGTCTTCGCCTCGACCTGCATGGACTTGAGGTTGCTCTCGAGCTCGCTGGAGACCAGGCTCTCCAGGGTCGCCTGGCTCGGCCTGAACTCGATGTCCCCTTCCATGCGGCCCATGCCGCCGCCGCCGCCCCCGCCTCCGCCGCCGCCCGCCAGGGCGCGCAGCTTGAGGTCGCTCAGCTTCTTGTTCACGCCCTCGAGCGCCTTGCTGAACAGGGTGGAGAGCGTGGCCACCATCTTGTCGTCCGACTTCTTGAGCTCCTCGAGCTGCGCGGAGTGCTTCTCCGAGAGCTCCATGTTCTTGGCCTGCATTTCGTCGAGCTTGGTGCGGAGCTCCGCCTCCTTCATCGAGGCGCCGCGGGCCAGGATGTCCTGCTCGCGCCGGCCCATCTCCTGCTTCATCTGGTCGATCTGGGCCACCGTGGCGGCGCTCTTGGCCTGGAACTCCAGCTCGATCTCCCGGCGGACGCGCTTCTCGACGTCGGCCTCCACCGAGGTCAGCTTCTTCTTCAGGTCCTCGACCTCGCCCTTCATGATGGACTTGCCGTCCTCGTAGCGCTGCTTGGCGGTGTCGTCGGCCAGCTTGCGGGTGGTCTTGAGCTGCTCCTGCAGGTTCTCCACGTCGGCGGCGAGCGCCCCCTTGTCCTTCTCCATCAGCTCGTTCTTGTCCTTGGTGTCCTTGTGGTCCTTCATGAGCCGGTCGAGCTCGGCCCGGGAGGCCTGGATCAGCTTCTGGCGGTCGTCCGTGGAGAGGAGGTTGGTCTTCGTGGAGATGATCCGCTCGACCGCGTCCCCGATGAGCTTGTTGATCATCCCCTCATCGAGCACCTTGACGCGATGGATGCCCTTCTTGGCGAGCTCTTGCAGGGTGCTCTTGGAGGAGCTCTGCTCGATCGCGCGCCGTACGTCAAAGGGCTGCGATTCGCTCATAAGAAGTCTCCAGCCCCCGATTATATCCCACGCCCGAAACCAGTGTCAAATAACATCCTCGGCCGCGGGGTTACGGCGCGGGGCCGGCCTGCTTGAGGATCTCCGCCATCCGCAAGAGGATCTTCCGGTTCTGTTCCGACGGCGGCTGGAACTCCGCCTCGAGCAGGAGGCGGCGCGGGTTCTCGAAGTCCGGCTGGACGAGCGTGATCTTCGCCTTGACCGCCGACTCCATGATGCCCGAGGTGCACTTCCACTCCACCGTCTTCTGGCTGAGATGCTTGATCAGCCCGTCCATCACCTTCTTCGTGGGGATGACCGTCGCGTTCCCGAACTGCGCCATCTTGAGCAGCGCGGTGGCCCGCTCCGGGGAGAGGTCCACCGCCTCGCCCTCGTACTCGCGCTCCCCGTCCCAGAACCAGATCTTGACGACGTGTGACGCCTTGAGCGTCTTCTTGATCCGGGAGGAGTCGGTCATGGAGGAATTATACCCGGCGGACGTCGGAAGTAAGAAGTAAGAAGCGTGAAGTTGGGGGTTCCCGGGCTAGACCTTGAACTTCTCCAGCTTGTACACCGCGCGGTCCGGCACGCGGAGCTTCATCCGCACGTGGCCGTCCACGTACTCCCGCTCCACGAGCACCGACCACGTCGTCAGCTCCGCCAGGAGCTTTCCCTCGCTTTGGGGGATCGAGACCTCGAGGTCCCGGAGCTGCCTCGTCAGGATCTCCGAGAGGCGGCGGGTGAGCTCCTCGAAGCCCGCGCCCGTCCGGGCCGAGATCGCGAGCGATTCGGGGAACCGGCGCACCAGGATCTCCCGCTCCACCGGGTCGCGGAACCGGTCCACCTTGTTGAAGACGAGGATCGTCGGCTTCCCCGCGCACTCCAGCTCGGCGAGCACTGCCTGCACCGCGGCGATCTGCGCGTCGGCCTGCGCGTGGCTCGCGTCGACCACGTGGATGAGCAGGTCCGCCTGTGCGACCTCCTCGAGCGTCGCGTGGAAGCTGGCCACGAGGTTGTGCGGCAGGTTCTTGATGAAGCCGACCGTGTCGGAGAGCAGGACCTTGATCCCGCCCCCCAGCGTCCAGATCCGCGTCCGCGTGTCGAGCGTCGAGAAGAGCTTGTCCTCGACGTGCACGCCCGCCTTCGTGAGCCCGTTCATGAGCGTCGATTTTCCGGCGTTCGTGTAGCCCACGAGCGAGACGGTCGTGTTTTCGAGCGAGCGGGCCGAAACCTCGCGGCGCTTGCGCTCCTCCACCTGCTTCATCTCGCGCCGGAGCAGCGTGATCCGGCGGCGGGCGAGGCGCCGGTCGAATTCGATCTGCTTCTCGCCCGGCCCGCGCATCCCGATGCCCGCGCCGCCGCCGGCCTGCTGCTCGGTCGTGATGTGGGCGCCGAGCCGCGAGATCCGCGGGAGCGTGTACTCGAGCTGCGCGAGCTCCACCTGCAGCTTCGCCTGGTGCGTCCGGGCGTTCGTCGCGAAGATGTCGAGGATGAGCTCGCTCCGGTCGATGACCTTGCAGCCCACGTCCTTCTCGAGGTTCTGCGCCTGCGCGGGCGAGAGGTCGTTGTCGAAGATGACGCAGTCGATCGCGTGCTCGGAGACCTGTCGCGAGAGCTCGCCGGCCTTGCCCGAGCCGATGTAGGTCCGCGGGTCGGGGCGCTCGCGTTTCTGGACCAGCCGGTCCACGACGATGGCGCCCGCGGTCTCGGCCAGGCGGGTGAGTTCGTCCAGGGGGTCGACGGCGCGGAGGTCGGTGCCGGGGTCGACGGTGCCGACCAGGAGCGCGCGTTCCCGGTACACCGTCTTTTCAGCTCGTTTCAATGCAGGGTCCCGATTCTCCTCCCACGGGAGTATAGCAGCCGCCCCGGGCGCTTACTATAGTAAGCCCCCATGGACTTCGCGGCGTTCTCGGCCGAACTTCGCGCGAAGAAGGCGCTTGCCCCCGTCTACATCTTCGCCGGCGCCGAGGCGCTTCTCCGCGACCGCGGCCTCGCGCTCCTCAAGGAGTCGGAGCCGGCGCTCGCGGAGAACGCGATCCGCGTCTCCGCCAGCGAGACCGCGTGGCCCCGCGTGGCCGACGAGCTCTACACCGCCTCGTTCTTCGGGGGCCGGAAGCTCGTGGTCCTGGTCGACGACGGCAACTTCGTCCACAACCACGCCGACGCGCTCAAGGCGTACCTGAAGGAGCCCTCGCCCACCGCGGTTCTCGTCGCGCTTGTCCCGACCGAGAAGGTCCCCGCGCTCGGCGACGCGCGGGTCGTCGAGTGCCGGACGCCGCGGCCCCCGGAGCTTCCGCGCTGGATCGTCTCCGAGGCGCAGCGGCTGGGGAAGCAGGTCGACCGCGCGGCCGCCGAGCTGCTGGCGCAGCGCGCGGGCGGGAGCCTCGCCGCCCTCGCGGGCCACCTGGAGAAGCTGGCGCTCCACGCGGCGGGTCGCGCCGCGATCACGGCCGAGGACGTCCGCGCGATGGTGGGGAACGAGGAGGAGCGCGAGGTCTACGAGCTCTCGCTCGCCGCCGCCTCGAAGGACCTCCCGCGCGCCTACCGCATCCTCCGCGCGCTCCTCGCGGCCGGCGAGGCGGTCCAGGTCCTCCTGTGGAAGCTCGCCTGGCAGTACCGCAAGCTCGCCGAGGCGAAGAAGCTCCTCGCCGCGGGCCGCCGCCGCTTCGAGGTGACCTCGCAGCTCCAGATCACGTACTACGCGGATGAATTCCTGAGGCTCGTCGATGCCCACTCGATCCTCGAGCTCGTCTCCAAGCACGGCGAGATCCTGAAGGCCGACCTCGCGCTCAAGACCTCGGGCGGGAACGAGATGGCCATCCTCGAATCGCTCGTCTGCCGCCTCGCCTCAACTGTTAAGTGACGAATCGGATCTGTCACTTAACAGTTGGAGTTGACTCGCGGGCGGAAGTATTCTTCAATCATGAGTCTGGGCTGGGGTATCACAACCGTGCGGGACCGGCGGTCATGGAGCCGATGATCCCTTCCCGCGAAGGAGGCGCTTCATGGTCGAGTTCTGCACGGGCTGCGGCACGAGCCTGCCGAAGGGGGATCTCTCCTTCAAGGGCGGCAAGATCTTCACGAGCCCCGACTACAATTGCCCCAGCTGCCACCAGGCGGCGAACCCCTCAAAGGAATCGGCAGGCGGCGCCCCCGAGGCGGAGCCCGACCGCGACCTCGTCTTCAAGAAGGGCACGGTGAAGGCCGAGTAGCCCCGATTCGACGCGAGCGAGCCGAGCAACCGAGGAGATTTCATGGCCATCGAACGGCGTCCCGTGCGACCCACCACGCGCGTTCCAGGGCCCGCGCCGAGGCCCGCGACCTCGCGCGTGCCGAGCGTCGCTCCCCAGAAGATCTCCGCCCCATCGAAGAAGGCGACCGGCCGCGTGGGTCGGGCGGATCGGCCGCCGACCCGGGGCGTGGCGGTCGCCCCCAAGAACAACACGCCCCTCATCATCGGGGGCGTCGTGGGCGGCGTGGCGCTGCTCGCCATCCTCGCCGTCGCCATGTCGGGCGGCGAAAAGAAGCACTCCGAGCCCGCGGCGGTCAAGAGGTCGGTCAATGAAAAGCCCGACGTGTCGCAGCTGGAGCGCGAGGGGCTTTTGAAGTGCAACCAGGGGGTCAAGCTCATCAAGGATGCCATGGGCTCCAACGACAAGG
>JBGPCZ010000006.1:0-72655 GCA_041482015.1 Planctomycetota bacterium
CCCTTGCGCTCGAACGCCTCGGTGTAGATGCCGTGGTGGTGGATCGTGCCGATGAGGAACCGGCCGCGCCATTCGGCGGGCCATGCGTCGTTCAACACGAACCGAGCGCCGCCGTGGGCGTGCCCGCCCTTGCGCCCCTTCAGGTTCTCGTGCTTGTGGTCGGCAATCGTCTTGATGTCGTCGTACGTGTACTTGTTGAAGTGGGTGCCCCCCTGCCTCTGGTAGCGGCCGCCCTGGACCATGTACCAGAGGTGAGGGATGACGCACGCCTCGATGAAGCACTGGCCGCGATCGTCGAAGTCGACGCCCCACGGGTTGCTCGTGCCGTCGGCGAACCGCTCGAAGAGCTTGCGGGTCGGATGGTAACGCCAGATGGCGGCGTTGACCGGCGTGCGTTCGCTGTCGGGCGTGCCCGGCTTGCCGACCCGGGAATGGACAAAGACGCCGTGGCAGCCGTAAAGCCAGCCGTCGGGGCCCCACGTGAAGCTGTTGAGGGTTTCGTGCTGGTCCTGGTTGGCCCATCCGTCGAGGACGACCTGCGGAGGCCCGGCGGGCTTGTCGTCCTTGATGGGGATGAAGAGGAGATTGGGCGGCGAGCCGACCCAGACGCCGCCGAATCCGATCTCGAGGCCGCTGATGAAGTTCAGGTTGTCGAGGAAGACGGTCCGCTTGTCGAACGTCCCGTCGCCGTCCGTGTCTTCGAAGATGACGATCGTATCCCGGCCGCTGGGCTTCCAGGGGCCGCCGGGACCCGTGTAGGAGAAGTTCTCGGCGACCCAGAGGCGGCCGCGATCGTCGATGCAGAACGCGTTGGGCTGCCGGATATCGGGCTCGCCGGCGAAGAGGTGGGCCTTGAAGCCGGGAGGCACGGTCATGCGCTTGACGGCTTCGAGGGGCGGGATGCCCATGTCCTGGGGCTCGCCGAAGGCGCCCGCGGAGGCGGCTGCGGCGACGATGAGTATGCCCAGCCCGATCCTCATGAGATTCCTCCTGTGTTGGTCCGTCCGGGATAGCGCATCCCATGGCCCGGCACTATGAGAATCGGCGCATTTCTATTGAGATTCCTCACCGGAGATGGGTCATCACCGGATCTCCGATATCACTTCATCTCCTTGAGCTTGAAGCGGTAGAGGCGGCCGTCGGTGAAGGTCGACCAGGTGACGTCGCCTTCGCGATCCTCGCCGAACGTCGCGATCTGCTTCATCTTGAACTCGAAGAGGTGCTTGTCCTCGAGCACCTTCTTGCCGTCCCAGCGGAGGCCCCACATGTGGCCCGTCACGAAGTCGCCGTATAGGTAAATGCCGTCGAGCGACTTCAGTCGCGTGCCCCGGTAGACACATCCCCCGGTGACCGAATTGCCTCCGGGGGGACCGTTGGGCTTCTGGTGCTCGTGTTCGGCCAGCGGCTCGATGAACTCGCCCGGGCCTCCTTTGAAGTCGTGCATGGCCTCGCGGATGTTCCAGCCGTAGTTCCCGCCCCGCGTCACGACATTGACCTCTTCCCACTTGTCCTGGCCGACATCGGCCGACCAGAGGAGGCCCGTCTTGCGGTCGAAATGATACCCCCACGGATTCCGCCACCCGTACGACCAGATCTCCGGCAGCGCGTCCTCCCGGCCGACAAACGGATTGTCCTTCGGGATCCCGTACGCCTTGCCGTCGGCCGGATGATCGACGTCGATCCTGAGAAATTTTCCCAGCATCGTCTTGAGGTTCTGGCCGTTGCCGTGCGGATCGTTGGCCGCGCCGCCGTCGCCCAGGCCGATGTAGAGAAAGCCGTCGGGGCCGAACTGGAGGACGCCGCCGTTGTGGTTTTCGTAGGGCTGCTTGATCTCGAGGATCACCTTCTCGGTGTCCGGCAGGATCTGCCCGCGATCCTTGTCCATCACGAAGCTCGCGATGACGTTTCGCGTGTTGGGATCGCGCTTCCGTTTCTCGTCGAGCTTCGGGAAGGAGTACTGCAGGAACACCATCCGGTTGGTCTTGAACTTCGGGTGGAACGCCAGGCCCAGTAGCCCTTCCTCGTTGCCGCTGCTCAGGATCTTCCCGGTGAGGTCGGCCGCGACGGTCGTCGCGTCGGCCTTCTTCGTGTCGAACCAGAGGACCCGGCCGGGCTGCTCGACGACGAACAGCCGGTCGGTGCCGTCGGGCGGATGGGCGATCACCACGGGCCGGTTGAACTTCACGTTCGGGTACGCGACCTCGAAGTCCAGGTCGGGGATTTTCGACTCGGACTGGAGCGCCGCGAGCAGGATCAGGATGAGCATCCGGTTTCTCCTATACGGGCTTCCAGAGGGTGATGGGGCGGCCGGTGGCCACCTGGGGCGGGAGAACCACGCGTCTCCCCTCGCCCGCCGACTGGTACGCGCCCAAGATGATCTCGAGCACCGCGCGGCCGTCCTCGCCCGTCTCCAGCGGCTCGCGATCGTTTGCCACGCAGTCGACGAAGTGGGCAAACTCCTGTGGGAATCCGTAGTTCCAGAGCTCTTCGAACGTGCAGAAGCTCCAGCCGCGCGTTGTCCCCGCCTTCTCGACCGCGTAACCATAGCCGGTCTCGGAGTAGGCGAGGATCGCGTTCCCCTGGAGGACGTCGGCGTACGCCACTCCGTTCGATCCGTAGACCTCGGCGGAATCATCCATGCCGCCCTTCTTGGCCCAGCTCTCCTCGGCCACGGCCACCGCCTCGCCCTCGTCGGTCTCGAACCGGACGATCACGATCGCGTGGTCCTCGCCCTTCGTCTTCTCCTTGTGGACGAAGGTGTCCATGTCGGCGTAGACGGAGACGGCCCGGGCCTTCTTAACGGCGATGGAATCGCCCACCGGCGTCTCGTGGCTCTGGGTCTGCTGGTCGTGAGCCTTGGCCTTCCCGCGGCCACCGGCGGGCGTCCCGAGCATCCAGCGGAAGAACTCGAACGCGTGGCAGCCCATGTCGAGCGTGACCCCGCCGCCCGAGCGTTTCACGTCCCAGAACCACGCCGCGTGCGGCCCGTCGTGCTTCTCGGCCTGCTTGACCATGTAGATCCGGCCCAGCGCGCCCTCGTCGACGAGCCGCTTGAGGCGGACGTACTTCGGCGTGAAGCAGAGCTCCTCGGCGTACATGAGCTTGACCTTGGCCTGGCGGCACGCGGCGATCATCTGGTCGGCCTCGGAGAGGCTGGTGCAGAGGGGCTTCTCGCAGACGATGTGCTTCCCCGCCGCGGCCGCCTTCAGGGTGATCTCCGCGTGGAGATCGTTGGGGCAGCCGAGCACGACCATGTCGATCTCGGACGCGAGGAACTTGTCGAGGTCCTTGAACGGGTGTTTGACCCCGTGTTTCGCGGCGAAATCCTTCGCGTGCGTGCCGGTCGGCGATAGCACGGCCGTAAGCTCGGCGTTCGGCACCCTTTTGAGCGCCTCGGCGTGGATTGTCGAGATGAACTGCGACCCCACCAGCCCGACCCGTACCTTCTTCATGCCTTCCTCCGCACCGAGACGATCCTTCCCGGTAGTAACGTCTCGCTTCTCATGGCTTGGATTTCCTGGGGTAAATGGTGACCCCCTTCACGATTGGATTGACCAGGCCCCGCGTGCCGGGGAGGTCCGGGGTCAGGCCCCGGCGGAGCGAGATGAACAGCGCCAGCATCTGCCCGAACACCACGTCCAGGATCGCCCGCTCCCCCAGGTTGCACTTCCCCGCCGGGAACGGGATCACGCGGTCGGCCGCGCCGTCGAGCTCAGGAGACTCGCTTCCGACCACGATCACCTCTTTCGCGGACCGGCTTTCGCGAAGCTGCTGAATGAAATCCCGTTCGTACGGAAGGATCCCCGGGCTGTTCGAGACGAGGCACAGGACCGTCGTCGAGCGGTCGATGAACGCGATCGGGCCGTGCCGGAACTCGAGGTAGTTGCGGGCCATCGTCGGGACCTGGCCGTCCGTGAGCTCAAGGATCTTGTGCGCGACCTCCTGCGCCGCCGCCTCGAGAGGCAGCGTCCCCAGGACCACGACCCGGCCCGGGTCGGTCGCGGCGATCGCCTCCGCGGTGGCCGCGTACTTGGCGAGAAGGCCCTCGGCCACCTGCGCCAGGACCTCCGTCCGTTCGATGTACGCCTGCGGCTCGGCGGGAGCCACCAGCCCGACCAGGTACCGGCCCGCGACCACGGTCGACGTCACGGACGACGTCGTGCCCATCCCGCGATCGTACGACCGTTCCGGAAGATAAACGCAGAGGCACTTCTTAAGGCTTTCGACGACCCGGGTGAGCGCGCCCGTGGGATTGCAGGTGATGGCGACTTGGGCGACGTCCTTGAATCCTTCTTTCACGACCCGCGCGGCCTCCACGCTCTCGGGGCTTTCGCCCGACCGTGAGAGCGACAGCAGCACGCCGGGGCCTTTCTTCGGGAGATACCACTCGGGGGCGAGCATGAGGTCCGTGCACGAGACAACCACGACGGAACTGCGAAGCCACGTTCGGGCGGCGGCTTCCATCAGCCGCGCCGCGTGGAGGGACGACCCGGCCCCCGTGATGGTGATGGTCGGCACGCCTTTGAAGAGGCCCGCGGCCCGCGTCGTGAGCGCCGTGACCTTGGCCGCCGTCTCGCGCCAGAGCGCGGGCTGCTGGAGGATCTCCGCGGGCGTATGGAGCGTCCCCTTCTTCCTCCGGACGTCCTCGGGCTCCGCGACCAGGCGGCTCAGGGGTGTCTCGTTCATCGCTTTCTCTTCATCAAACGATACGCTTCGGCGCTCGTGGGCTGGCCATCGTAACCTCCGCGACGGAGCGTCGAGAGCGCGCCGCACGCGCAGCCGAGCGCCAGGGCCTCCTCGAGCGGTTGGGACCGGAGCCACGCGTGGAGGAATCCCGCGTCGAACGTGTCGCCCGCGCCCGTAGTGTCCACGGGATCCACCGGGTGGGACGGGACGCTCAGAATCACGCCGGACGACGCCGCGACCGCTCCCTTCGGGCCCGTCTTCACCACGACGATCCGCACGCGCTCCGACAAGTCTAACGCCGCGTCCTTTGGCTTCCGCTTCCCCGTCAACGCCCGGGCCTCGCCTTCGTTGACGAAGAGCACGTCGACCCACGGATAGATCGATTCGAGGTCCCAGCGCTCGCGCGGGTCCCATCCCGGATCGATGGAGGTGCTCAGGCCCTCCCGCTTCGCCCGTCGAAGCAGCCTGGGGAATTGATTCCGCAGTCCGAACTGGAGAAACGGCGAGGTCATGTGGAGATGCGAGTAGCGACTCCAGGAGTCGACCGCCACGTCGCGCAGTGTCGTCGTCGCGACGGTGCCGAGGTATGAGACCAGCGCCCGGTCGTCCGTCTGGGTGAACGCCACGGCGATCCCCGTGCCGACTTTCGGGTCACGGGCGACGCCGGAAACATCCACGCCCCGGCGCCGCATCATCCCGAGAACAACGTCGCCCGTGGAGTCCTGTCCGATCTTCCCGAGAAACTGGACGCGATGTCCGAGGCGGGCGAGTCCGCACGCCAGGATCCCCCCGGAGCCGCCCAGCGTCAGCTGGCAGCCATGGACCAGCACCTCGCGCCCGTAGCGCGGATGTCCCGATAGGCCGGTGAGGATGAGGTCGGCGTTGAGATCGCCGATCACGAGGACGGGCTTCATGGAAAGCCGAGGCTATAGGAAGCGTCGAGGGGGTGTCAACCGTTTGCGGACGCTACCGGAGCAGCTTCGATGGATCCGCCTTCGGCTGGAGCATGAGACCGATGCCCAGGCATTCCGGGCACGGGAAAGCAACGGCGCGCGTAAGGATGCCCTTCCCGCGGCACGTCGGGCACTGGGTCGCATCGGCAAAGGCCTCGAACGCGGGCGGCTTCACCTCGTGCTCGCACCCCTTGGCCTTGCAGTCGATCTTCCCGGTCTGCTTGCACTTGTCGCACTTGACGTCTTTGAAGGTCCCCGCCCCCTTGCAGACGGGGCACTGCGCGACGCCGCGGAACGTGTTGAGTGCGCCGCTGCCGCCGCACTTTCCGCACTGGGCATTGAACTTCGTCTTCCCCTTGCAGATGGTGCAGTTGATCTTGTGCGTCCCGCCGCAGGCCGCGCAGGGAGACTCCTCCCGGATCGACTTCCCGAGCGCGACCAGGTGGTCATGCGAGGCCGGCGTGGGCGCGGAGCGGCCGAGGATCTCGAACTGCACGGCGGCGCGGTTGTACCCGCGACCGTCCTGGATGGATTTGAACGTGAGGAGCAGCCCCAGCGCGTACTTCGGACCGAGTTCCGGGAGGGTCGCGTAGTCCTTCTGGAACTGGACGATGCCGAGCGCGTACTCGCCCGTCGTGATCCACTTGCGGTAGTCGTCCATCGCGAGTCCGTCCTTCCGGCCCCAGACCGCGCCGTACTCGGACTTCTCGAACCCGAGGTCCTTGAACGCGGCGTCGAGCTCCGGCGTCGTCTTCCCGCCGGCCTTCATGACGAGCGAGCTCGCGGCCCCGGAGGCCAGCAGCGTCAATGCATCCACGGAGGGATCGGTCCCCTTGGCGCGCAGGTCCTTGATCTTCGCGGCAAGCCCCTTGACCCCTTCGCCGACCTCCTTCTCGGAGAGCGCCTCCAGCTTGTCGGGAGGAGCCGACTTGAAGAAGGCCTGGAGGGCGGTCGCCGACTCCGCCGATAGCTTCCATTCCCTTTCTTCGCGCGACAGGCAGACGTTCGCGGCGAGCGCCAGGTCGCTGAGCGCCGACTTTCCGTCCGCGGCCTTTTTCAGGTAGGCCCGCGCCTGGGCGCGCAGCTTCTCGTCGGCCCTCTTCGCCGGATCGGCGAGGAGGGCGAGCGCGTCGATCATCCCGTACGCGGCGGGGGGGGGCTCGACCTTGGGCTCGGGCGGCGGCGGCGCCGTCTCGGCCTTCGGCAGCGACTTGACCGGCGGAGCTTTGACGGGCTCGCCGGAGGCGATGGCCGAGTGGATCCGCTCGCGGACGAGCCGCATGAGCTTCATCACGTTGACGAGCTGCATGTCGAGGTCGCCGTAGCCCTCGGGGAACAGGTCGCGCGCCTCGGTGAGCGCCTCGCGCGCCTTCTGGACCTTCGGCAGGGCTTCGCGGAACTTGTTGTCGGCGGCCTTCTCGTCCTTCATGTCGACCGCTTCGGAGTAGAGCCTCTTGGCGTCGTTGACGAGATTCTCGACGTCGCCGGTCAGCTCCCTCGGGGACTTGATCCATTGCGTGACTTCATCCTTGTCGAAGGTGAGCGCCTGTCCCTCGACCTGGACCTCGTAGTGGTCCTTCTTGTCGGTGACACGACCGATGACCTTCCGCCCGTCCTTGAGGATCACGGCATCGCCGAACGCCGGCGAGACCATGAGGCAAACGAGGAGAATCCGGAGGAGGTTACGGCGCATCAATCCCTCAGCAGCAAGTCCCCTATGATACGCAAGCGGCCACACCTTAGACGTGACGGAACGGCGAAGGAAAAGTCCGGCAGCGCGGATTATGGGCGGGTGTTCGCCCAGGTGCGGTCGATGTCGGGCGCCGGCTGGAGGATGGTCCCCTTCACCCAGAAGACCTCCTTGGCGTCCGGCAGCGACTGGAGGAAGCGCGCGTAGGTCGAGTACTTGTCGACGGTCGTGTTGAGCCGCGCACTGATCACGAACTTCTTCTTCCCGTGGACGAGCGAGGTGATGTCATGGAACGTCTCGTCGGACGCCTCCTCGATCGTGTAGAGCGTCTGGGTGGAGGTGCCGTCGGGGGTGAGGTAGCACTCGATCTTCCCCTGTTTCTGGCGCTCGACCACGTTGCCGACCGCCTTGACGTGGCACTCGAAGAGTTCGCCGGGGGCCTCGACCGAGATCGTCACGGTCCCCGTGGCTCCCGTGGGCGCGATGAACCGCAGCCGGGGGGCCGACCCGTCCTTCGGCTTGCCCGTCGGATTGAAGAGGCGCGCCTGCGGCGTGTCCCCCTCGTGCCACGAGTAGACCTGGCAGCCCGACATGGACATCCGCAGCCCCGCGGCCGTGTGGAGCGTGTCGATGCCGGAAGTCCAGATCTCCTTTGAATACCAATGGTCGCCCTTGATAATGTAACCGACGGCCTGGAGCTGCGCCTGAAGTTCCCCGCGGTTCTCGGGGCGCCGCAGCTCCGGCTTCGCGCCCGTCGCGAAGTTCGTCCCGGGGATCCACCGCCCGCCGGGGCCGGCGGAGTAGCCCGTCGCCGTCCGGGCCGGTCCGTCCTGCGGGTAGAGCTGCAGGATGAGGAACGCGACGTACTCGTGGTGCACCGGCAGCTGCCACTCATTGGTCCAGGTCATGAGGTCCTTGAGCGCGGGCGCCTTGTCGCGGGAGCCCTCGAGCCGCCTCTTGAACTCGTCGCGGATGTCGGTCGCGGCGTAGAGCGCCCCCACCTCCGCGCGGCGAATGGTGATCCGTCCATACGGGGCCTCGATGGTCACCGCGGCCGGCGTGTCGCTGTAGATCGAGCCCGAGATGCGCCGGGCGTCCTTGGTCACGAGCGTTTCCGCGACGGGGGCCGTGGGCAGCAGCCGTTCGAGCGCCGCGAGCTGGCTCTTGAAGGATTCCGTCTCCTTGTCGATGAACGCGGTGTCGTTGGACTGCATCCGCTTCGTGAGGAACGCGTACTCCTCGGGCGTCGCCTCTCCCTTTCCGAGGATCCGGGCGATCTCCTTGCGCTCCACTTCGCCCAGCATGGTTTCGGGGAGCGAAAGGACCTGCTTCTGGATTTCGATCGCGAGCTGGTTGGTGATCTTCATCCGGCCCGTGGGCGTGAATCCGCCGTCCCCCCCGGTCTGCGGCGGGAACATCACGGAGAGCTCGCGTTCCGCGCCGCGGCGCACGCGGAACCGGTAGTACGTGGTCGATGGCTTGCGCTCCAGGGCCTTTTGAAGGGTCGCGGCCGCATCCTCGTCCCTCATTTTCGCGAGGTCATAGGTCTCGAAGGCGGTGACCTGGTCGCCGGGCTCGAGGTGGTCGGGCAGCCCCCCCGGGGACGCGGCGGTGGCGCGGTTGAGCGCGTTCATCGCGTCCTCGGTGTAGCGGCTCTGGGTCCGCGATTCATGGCGCAGCCGGCCGACCTCCGAGGAGACGACCGCGACGTTCAGATCGTTGAGTGCCTGCTGCAGCACGTTCGCGAGAGACGGAGGTCCCGCTGGCAACGCGCTTCCCCTTTTCGGATCGGAGGAGGGAGCGGGGGGGCTGGCGAACACCGGGCTCCGCGTTCTTCCCGTGATGCTGCCCTTGGACGCGGCCTCGTTCTTGTCCGCCTCGGTCCGTTCGTCTACCCTCTGGATGATCTTGATGACGCCGATCGCGACCACCACGAGGACGCCGACTCCCACCAGGAGGCCCCACGGGCCGGCGAAGTAGCTGTCGCTGTTGACGCTGCGGCCCGAGCCGCGGGGCCGGACGAAGCGATACGCCATGGCATTAATTGTAGCAAGGTGGTAACGAAAGTGCGGCGCGATTTCGGTAACAGTTTGCCCGACCGTGGGAATTCGGTAAAATGCGGGCATGAACATCGATTCCACGCCGGACGTCGTCGCCCGGGCCTACGATAAAACCCGGAAGAACCTCGACGTCGTTCGAGGCCGGCTCAACCGGCCGCTGTCCCTCGCCGAGAAGATCCTCTTCGGCCACCTGGACGACCCCGCGAAGCAGGAACTCGTGCCCGGCCAGGCGATCCTGCAGCTCCGGGTGGATCGCGTCGCCATGCAGGACGCCACGGCGCAGATGGCGATTCTCCAGTTCGCTCAGGCCCAGATCCCCCGCACCGCGGTCCCGTCGACGGTTCACTGCGACCACCTGATCCAGGCCTACCAGGGGGCCGCGAAGGATACCGACGCCGCGAAGAACGTCAACAAGGAGGTCTACGACTTCCTTGCCTCCGCCTCGATGAAGTACGGCATCGGCTTCTGGAAGCCCGGCGCGGGCATCATCCACCAGGTCGTGCTCGAGAACTACGCCTTCCCGGGCGGGCTCATGATCGGGACCGACTCCCATACGCCGAACGCAGGGGGCCTCGGGATGATCGCCGTCGGCGTGGGCGGCGCCGACGCAGTCGACGCGATGGCGGGCCTGCCCTGGGAGGTCAAGCACCCCAAGCTGATCGGGATCAGGCTGACCGGGAAGCTCGGCGGCTGGACGGCCCCCAAGGACGTGATCCTCTGGGTCTGCCAGCAGCTGACCGTCAAGGGCGGGACCGACCACGTCGTCGAGTACTTCGGCCCGGGCTGCGAGTCGATCAGCTGCACGGGCAAGGCGACGATCTGCAACATGGGCGCCGAGCACGGCGCCACGACGTCCCTTTTCCCGTTCGACCGCCGCATGGCGACGTATCTCAAGGCCACGCGCCGGGCCGGGCTCGCCGCTCTTGCGGAGAAGAATGCGGACCTCCTGCGCGCCGACGAGGGCGCCGCGTACGACCGGGTCCTGGAGCTCGACCTGTCATCCCTTGAGCCGTACGTCACGGGACCCCACACCCCCGACCGCGCGCGGCCGATCTCGAAGCTCAAGGACGAAGTCCAGAAGGAGGGCTTTCCCGACCGGATCTCGAGCGCCTTGATCGGAAGCTGCACGAACTCGTCGTACGAGGACATCGCGCGGGTCGTCGACGTGGCCCGGCAGGCGAAGTCGGCCGGCGTGAAGGCACCGATCCCCTTCCTCGTCTCCCCCGGCTCCGACCAGATCTACGAGACGATCAAGCGCGACGACTTCGTGCGGGAGCTGGAGGGCGTCGGCGCGACGGTGCTCGCCAACGCGTGTGGCCCGTGCATCGGCCAGTGGAAGCGCGACGACATCAAAGTCGGCGAAAGGAATTCGATCCTCAACTCGTTCAACCGGAACTTCCCGGGCCGGAACGACGGGAACGCGGAGACGCTGTCGTTCATCGCGAGCCCGGAGATCGTGATGGCGCTCGGGCTGGCAGGCCGGCTCTCGTTCAACCCGCTCACCGACGCGCTGCCCGGCGGCGCCAGGCTCAAGCCGCCCGCGGCGGCGGACGAGGTCCCCCCGAAGGGGTTCGTGACGCCGATGGAGGGCTTCGTCGCCCCCGCGGAGGACGGCTCGAAGGTCGACGTCATCGTCGATCCCCAAAGCCCGCGGCTCCAGCTGCTCCAGCCGTTCCCGCCGTGGGACGGGAAGGACGTGACCGAAGCGGCCCTCCTGCTGAAGGCCAAGGGCAAGTGCACGACCGACCACATCTCGCCCGCGGGCAAGTGGCTCGCATTCCGCGGCCACCTCGACAAGATCAGCGACAACATGTTCACGGGGGCGATCGACGCGTGGACGGGCCAGGCGGTCGGCGATACGATCCCGAAGAAGGCGCGCGAATTCAAAGGACAAGGCCGGAAATGGATCGTCGTAGGAGATGTGAACTACGGCGAGGGATCCAGCCGCGAACACGCGGCGATGTCGCCGCGCTTCCTGGGCGCGGCCGCGATCCTCGTCCGGAGCTTCGCGCGGATCCACGAGACCAACCTGAAGAAGCAAGGGGTGCTGCCGCTCACGTTCGTCCAGCCCGACGACTACGACAGGGTCCAGAAGGACGACCGGATCAGCGTGACGGGTCTCAAGGACCTCGCGCCCGGCCGGGAGCTGCAGGTGGTCCTGCACCACGCGGACGGCCGCACCGAGGCGTTGAAGGCGCGGCATTCCCTGACGGCGGAGCAGATCGGCTGGTTCAAGGCCGGCTCGGCGCTCAACCTGTTGAAGGAGCGGTACAAGGGATAACGTGACCATGAAAACGCGCGGCGATTTCGCGGTCACGAGAGGAGGTGGAAGATGAGGCGACCGATCCTGGCGACGTCGATGCTGGTGGCCCTGTCGGCGTGCGGGTACACCCCCGGCCCGGAGGTGAAGGAGACCAAGGACACGATGACCACCATCGTGGCGGCGATCACGGCCTACAAGAAGGATCTGGCTCACCTGCCGCCCACCGGGAAGCTGTCGGCCCTCGTGGAAAAGCCGGTGGCCAACACGCCGGATGCCAAAAAATGGAAGGGCCCCTACCTGAAGGAAATCCCCAAGGACGCCTGGGGCAAGGACTTCATCTACACGATGCCCGGCCGGGGCGGCCTGGGGTTCGACCTGCTCTCGTATGGCGAAGACGGCAAGTGGGGCGGCAAGAAGGACGCGCAGGACCTCGCCTTCGACGACAAGAGCCTGCCGACGACCAGGAAGTAGGGTTACGGTCCTGACGCGGCCGCTTCGAGCGACGTGAAGAACTTCCGCCAGTCGCCGCCTGCCGCCTCGAACTGGCGACGGAACTCCTCGTAGCGCCCATAGCGACGCTGGTTGAGGAGGATTGCGTTGTTGACGGGTCCCTCGGGGATGGCATCTTCCAGCATCCGGAGCCGCTCCGCCGACGCCAGCCGCTCGTCCTCGCCCGCCAGCCCACTCCGGATGCGGCTGTACAGCTCCGCCCGCGCCCCCTCGAGTTCGCGGCGGCGCTCGGTCTTGAAGGACGCAAAGACCGCCTCCCGCCGCGAAAGCTTCTCCGAGTGAGGGAGCGACGAGCGGTAGAGCGCGTCCAGTTCGCGGAAGAGCGCCAACGCCCGCTCGTCCCGGACCTGCTCGCGCGCGTAGGCCCGTACCGTGCGGTCATATTCCGGCGATCCCTGGCCGTGCTTCCGGCGCGCGAACTCGAGCGCCCCCTGCCAGCCGACGAAGCTGGCCAGGCCCTCGTTGAAATCGGAGCCACCCGGCAGGTAGATCGTGCCGTGCGTCAGCTCGTGCAGGATGAGGGACGCCAGCTCCTCCGCGGAATAATCCATCATCGTCGAGAGAATCGGGTCGCGGAAGTAGCCGAGGGTCGAGTACGCGGCCGCCGAGCCGAGGCTGACGTCGTAGCCGAGCGCCTGGAGTTCGCGAGCCTCGACGAGCGCGTCCTCGCGGCTGAAGAACCCCTTGTAGGGCACGTCGCCCACGATCGGGAACCACCACGTGTGCGGGCGGAACGAGTCCTTCGCGCAGGCGGTCACGATGTACGTAATCGGCCGGCCGGAGGTCTCGTAGAAAGTCGTGTAGTTTTCCGACGGGCGGAGGCCCATCTCGCGCTCGCCGAACTCGCGAAGCTCCTGGATGAGCAGGATTTTTTCCTTGATCCCGGGGGCCACCGCCGGGTCCGCGAGCATTTCGTCGACGGGGTGGGAATTCAGAAGGATGTCGAGCTGGCCGGCGCCCTGCTTGAGGAGGTAGCAGCCCGAAAGGGCGGCCCAGGAGAGGGCGAGTGGCAGGATCGCGGCGAGGCGGATCATCAACTACTCTATCGTCGCGGCGGGCCGCCTACCCGTAGATGATGATCTCGTCTTCCTTCGACCCGTGGCAGCGCGGGCACTTGACCTCGCACGGCACGCCGGGCCCGCGCGTGGCCTTGAGGGTTCCCTCCCCCTGGCACTGGGTGCACTTCTTGGTCTTCTCCTCGACCTTCTTGATGGAGGACGAGGTGCGGGCGTACTCGGTCTCGACGAAATTCTTGCGGTCGGTCTGGGATGCGCTGTTCCACCACTCCGCGCTCGTCTCCAGCTTCTTCCCGAGGTCGACCGGCTTGGGCGGCCCCTGCTGCTGCCCTTTCCCTCCACCCCCCTGCTTCCCTCGGTTTCCGAACTGGTCCATGAACCCGTTGCCGCCGTTCTGCTGGTTGCCGTTCTGGGGCTTCACCTCGGGCGTGTACTTCTGGTCCGTGTCCATGCCGCCGTCCTGGCCGCCCTTCATGATCCACGAGCCGGTGCTCGCGGTGGCGGTGCGGGTTTTCGACTGGTCGCGCTTGTCCCAGGCGATCTTGATCTCCTCGGGGCTCGACTTGAGCATCTTGGCAAGATCCTTCTGGACCTCGTCGTCGATCTTCCCCACGAGGGTCCGGGCCTCGGAGATCTTGTACTTGGACCCGGAATACTGCCCGAACAGCGCCTGCCGCTTGGCCTTGTACATCTCGGGCACCTTCTGCGCCAGGATCTCCGCCTTCTTGACCTCGAAATCCTTCGCCTCGCGCTCGATCTGAGCAACAAGGTCCTTGTTCTGCTTGGCCGTCTCCGTCTCCGAGAACTCCGCGAGCAGCTTCTTGGCCAGTTCCGTCGCCTTCGCGTACTCGGTGTTCTCGATCGCGTCCTTCACGTCGGCGAGCAGCGCGGTGGCCTTGCCCTCCTTGATGAGGATCTCGTTCTGGGCGAGGATCGGGTCGATCTCGTCCTTCTTCGACGCGTCGGCCGCGAGCGCCTTCGTGTAGAACTCCTTGGCCCGCTCGTAGAGCTTGAGGCCCGCCGCGAACTTGCCGACCTCGAGGAGCGACGGGTAGTCGGCCGCTTTGACGGCCTTCTGGTCGACCATCTCGTCGGCGCTGTAGGCGTCCGAGAGCTTGATCTTGCGGTTCTCGTAGGGCCGCAGGAGCCCGCTCTTGGGCACGGGAATCGGGGTCTTCGAGTCCTTGGCCTTGATCAGCAACTGGTTGGCGTCCTCCCCCTTGAGGATCCCGATGACCTCTCGGGTCGTGGTGATCGCCTGGACGCCGTCGATCATCTCGATCGAGGGGCCCGCATCCGGGGTCTTGTTCAGGAGACGCAGCCGCTCGGTGTCGGTGATCTGCGCCCAGCGGACCTGGACCAGGGCGCCCGTGTCCCAGCGTTGGACCTTGAAGCCCTCCTTGTCGCCCTCGTCGATCGTCACCGTGCCGGCGACGAACCGACCGCTCTTCAGCCGGACCACATCCTGCGCCACGGCCAGCGCGCCCGTCGTGAAAAGCGCGAAGATCATGGAGAGCGCTGCAAGGGCTCGCCTCATGGAGGACCTCCTGGGGGTTTCTGGAATCCTATAGAATTCAACACCCCATAGTCAATACAGGGTGCGGAAATTGAGCGCCCTCGGGTCACTTACGTATGAACCGGGAACGCGGCGGTTTATTGCACCCCGCCACGAATTCCACTCCGTACTACCCGATGTCCGGCAGGAAGCGGCGGGTCTCGCCTTTCAGATACTCCAGGACATCGCGGGCCTCGTTGAAGGTGAACGCCTTCTCGGCCACCGCCCTGGCTTCGTCGATCGAAACGGCGCGAATGAGCTTCTTCAAGTCCGGAATCACGAAATGGGCCACGCTGAAGTTGCGGAGGCCGATTCCCAGCAGGAAGAGCGTGAAATTCAGGTCGCTCGACATCTCGCCGCAGACGGAGACTTTCTTCCCGTGCTTCGCTCCCGCCTCGATCACCTGGCGGAGGAGCCGGAGCACCGCCGGGTGGGCCGGCTGGTAGAGCGGAGCCACCCGCTCGTTGGCCCGGTCCACCGCGACCGAGTACGCGATCAGGTCGTTCGTGCCCACGCTGAAGAAGTCCACGTGGGGGGCCAGCAGGTCGGCGATGATGGCCGCGGAGGGGATCTCGATCATGATCCCGAAATCGATCCCCTCCCCCGCGGGCTCCTCCTCCCGCCGGAGCTCCCGCCGGACGTCCTCGACCGCCTCCTTGACCTGAAGGACCTCCGAGAGCGATGAGATCATCGGGATCATCATGCTGACGTTTCCCCGGGCCGTCGACTTGAGGATCGCCCGGAGCTGCGTCTTGAAAATCTCCGGCCGCTCGAAGCAGAGACGGATCGCGCGCGTGCCCAGGAAGGGGTTGGACTCGCGGGGGAATCCGTCGATCGGCATCTTGTCGGCCCCGAGGTCGACCGTGCGGATGATGATCTTCTTGTTGCCGAGAAGCGTGGTGGCGCGGGTATAGGCCTCGAGGTGGTCCTTCTCCGTCGGGTTGAACCGGTTCTCGAGGTAGAGGAACTCCGTGCGGTAGAGTCCGATCCCTTCCGCCCCGTGCTCGACCGCCTCCGGGATCTCCTCCGGCGACTCGATGTTCGCGAAGATCTCGATCCGGGTGCCGTCCTTCGTGATCGCGGGCAGGTCGTGCTGTTCCGTGGCCCGTTGCTTCTCCACCAGGACGAAGTTGCGCTCCATCGCCTGGTAGCGCTTGAGCGTCCCCTCGTCGGGGCTGATGATGACCGTCCCGCTCGCTCCGTCGAGGATGACCGTGTCGCCGCCCGAGACGTCGCTCGTCACCCCCTCCACGCCGACCACGGCGGGGATGCCGATCGACTTGGCGACGATCGCCGTGTGGGACGTGAGCCCGCCCACCTCGGTCAGGATGCCGATCACCTTCTTCCGGTCGAGGCGGAGCGCCGCACCGGGGGACAGGTCGTGCGCGACGATGACCACCCGGCCCTGGATCTTCGTGACCTCCTCGCGCTTCGACCCGATGAGGTTTCGGAGGATCGATCTTTCCAGCTCCACGAGGTCCGGGAGGATCCGCTTGACGAACGCCTCGTTCCCCGAATCCTCGAAGAGCTTGATCTTGCGACGGATCGTCCTCGACGCGGCATACTCCGCCGTGCTCAGGTTCTTCCGGATCTCCGTCGCGATCTCCTCGTGGAGCGGCTCGTTCGTGAGGTGTTCGATCTGCGACCGGAGGATCGAGCCCGCGACATCTCGGATCTTCTTCGGGAGAGCCTCGATTTGCCTGCGGAGATCGTTCGTCGCCGCTTCGACCGCCTTCCGGAATCGCAGGATCTCCGAATCCACGTCCTTGGGGGCGATCGGCCGGCGGTTAATGCGGAACTCCTCGCGGTCGAAGACGAACGCCTCCCCGATCGCGTAGCCGCTCGAGACGCCGATGCCGCGGCGGATTTCCATGGGTGAATTATAGGATTCGAATCACGTATTGCGAATCACGAATCTCGGCCCGGAACCGCGGTCACTCCTCGCCGAACCGGGTCTCGATGAGGGCCGCGAGCGCGTCGACCGCCTCGCGGGCGTCGTCACCTTCCGCGCGCAGCGTGAGCTGCGTGCCCGCCACGGCCGCCAGCGTGAGCAGGTCGATCGACGACTTGCCGTTCACGGCCTGCCCGTCTTTCAACACGCTGACCGAGCTCTTGAACTTCGCCGCCGCCCCCGCCATCGCGGCGGAGGGGCGGACGTGGAGCCCGAGCATGTTCAGGATCGTGACGTGCTTCTCGGCGATCATGCGTTCGACCTGCGCGGAGGTCTAAACCGGCGCGACCTCTTCCGCCTCGCGGAAGATCTCGTCGATGGCCTTGGACGTCTTCGCGCCCCGGAGGAACCGGACGAAATTAGGGCGCTTGAGGGCGTGGATGATGCATTGGAGCGCCTTCTGGTAGGCCTCGGCCTTCGCGGGGGGCGACAGGATGAGGAAGAGGACGTAGACCTTGGCGCCGTCGACGGCACTGAAGTCGAGGCCCCCCTCGGAGCGGGCGAAGGCTCCGACCAGGCCCTTGATGCCGTCGAGCTTCGCGTGGGGGATGCCCACGCCGCCGCCCACGCCGGTGGTCCCGATCTTCTCGCGCGCCACGATCGCTTCCACGATGTCCGCGACGACGAACTTCTCCCCTTCATTGGCCTTCCGGGCGGCCTGCACGAGTTCCTGGATGGCGCCTTTCTTGTCGGTGGCCTTCAGTCCGGGCAGGATGGCCTTGCGGGGAATGAAGTCGGAGAGCTTCACGGCGCGGATTTTAGTGCTTCGCGCCCGGGCCGTCAAGCCCCCCTACCACCAGAGGTCGGAGGCCGCCTTCCCTACCAGCGGCGTCCCCCGGGCGCCGGGCTTGCCCGGCCTCGCCGGGGCGTGGTGGGAGTGCTTGGCGTACAGCTTTTCCTTGAACTTGACCAGCTGCCGCTCCATCTTGTCGACCACCGAATCGACGGCCGCCATGGCCGTGGCGTCCGTGGAGTGGCAGACCAGGACGTGGCCGCGCACCGCGGAGGCGATCATCTCGGCCGAGACGCGCCCGCCGCGGTCGGCGTCGAGGATGACCTCGAGCTTCCGGAGGTGGTCGAAGTAGTGCTCGAGGCGCCGGGCCTTGTCGTGGGCGTACTCCTTCATCCGGTCGCTGAACGTCGCGTGCCGCGCGGTCACCGTTACCCTCATCGTCCGATCCTCCGACGGGATCCGGGTCAGCGTCCGTGCGCGAGCCGTTCGCCCGCGCGCGGGTCGAGTTGCGGCGTGTTGAAGATCTTCTCCATCGTCTTGCGGTAGTCGTACTCGATGCGCCGCCACGTCACCTTGTCGCCGTGGTAGACGGCGTAGCAGGCGCGTGTGTCGCCGTCGCGGGGCTGGCCCACCGAGCCGATGTTGATGAAGTACTTCTTCCCTTTTTCGAACGTGAACTCGTGGTTGCAGTCCTTGGGCTGGATGAACTGGGACTCCTCCGTGATCACGCCCGGGTCGTGCGTGTGGCCGGCAAAGCAGAGCCGGTCGAACCGCGTGAAGATGTCCCGGATCTTGTCGGGGACGCCGCCCGTGAGGTCGATGCAGTCGGACCGGAGCACGTACTCCATCGTGGGGTCTCGCGGCGATCCGTGGACGAAGAGCGCCCCGTCCTCCGGCAGCGTGAGTTTCAGGTTCTGGAGGAACTGCCAGCGCTCCTTCTTGGCCTTTCCCGAGAAGATCCCGGGCCGCAGCTGGTCGCGCGTCCACGTGACCGCCGCCTTGGCGACCGGGTTGAACCCGTAGGCCTCCTTCAGCACCGCCTCGTCGTGATTCCCCATCAGGACGAGCTTCCAGTCCATCGCCTTCTCGACCACGTAGACCGGGTCCGGGCCATAGCCCACGAGGTCGCCCAGGCAGTAGATGTCGGTGATGCCCTGGCTCTTGATGTCCTCCAGGACCTTCGCCAAGGCCGGCTCGTTCGAGTGGAGATCCGAAATGAGGGCGACCGCCATGGTGAAAGATACTATAGCACGGCGCGTTCGAGGGAAGGAAGCATATCTCCGGATTCCCCGGTATACTGTCCCCGACGATGAACCCCTGGCACGACGTGGCCCTCGGCGACGACCCGGACCGCCACTTCCACTGCGTGATTGAAGTCCCCAGCGGGTCGAAGAACAAGTACGAGCTCGACAAGACCACCGGGCTCCTGCGGCTGGATCGCGTCCTTTACAGCTCCGTCCACTACCCCGCCAACTACGGGTTCATCCCGCGCACCTACTGCGGTGACGGCGACCCCCTGGACGTCCTCGTCCTCTGCCAGCAGCCCGTGGTGCCGCTCTGCATCATGCGGGCGCGGCCGATCGGCGTCATCACGATGACCGACGAGGAGGGACAGGACGACAAGATCATCGCCGTGGCCGAGGATGACCCCGAGTTCAACCACTACGACGACGTGAAGGACCTGCCGCCCCACCGGCTCCGCGAGATCCAGCAGTTCCTGCGCGACTACAAGTCGCTGGAGGGAAAACGGGCGAACGTGGGCCCGCTCCAGGGCGCGAGCAAGGCACGCAAGGTCATCCGCGCCGCCGCGATCTATTATCGCGACTCGATCTACCCGACCCTCGGGGTCCCGTCGGGCAAGCGCCCTTCCCGTCCCAGCAGGACGCGGTAGACGCGGTCCAGCGCCTCGGCCGACACCCGCCAGTCGAAACGCTCCCTGACCCTCTCGCGTCCCGCCTCCCCCAGCGAACGACCGCGGTCGGGCCGGGCGAGAAGACCGTCGATCGCGGATCGCAGGCCATCCACGGATAGGGGCGAAACCAGCCGGCCCGTCACGCCGTCGATCACGACTTCGCGGGCGCCGTCACAGTCAAAGGCAACGACCGGGCGGCCCACCAGGAGCGCCTGCACCGCCGCGCGCGGAAGGCCCTCCCATAGGGACGGATGGACGAGGACGTCCATCGAGGCGATGAGCTCCGGCACCGCCTGCGGGGGCACGTGACCGGCGAAGGTCGCCCGCAGGCCGCGTTCGGCGACGCGCCGCTCCAGGGCCGCCCGTTCCTCTCCGTCCCCCACGAAAAGCAGCCGCCACTCCGGCCGCGCCGCCTCGACGAGGAACCGGTGCCCCTTGTGGGCCGCCATCCTCGACACGACTCCGACCACGAATTCCTCGTCTCCGATATCCAGGCACGACCGGCCCGCGCGGGCCTCAGTGAACGTCTCGATCTCGATGCCGCTGTAGATCACGTCGAGCATCGACGCGGGCCCCAGGTGCGCCTCCAGGAATTTCCTCCGCATCTCCTCGCCGACGCAGACGACGCGATCCGTCACGCGGCTCGCCAGCCACTCGAGGGCCCAGTAGAGCACCCGGACGGGCAACGCCTGCCCCGGGTAAAAGGGGAGGCCATGATTCGTATGAACGACGACCGGCACGCGGGCGCACCAGGCGGCGGCGCGCCCAAGGATCCCCGCCTTGCTGGAGTGGGTGTGGACGAGATCAGGGTGGTCGCTCTCAAAGATCGACCGCAGGCGCGAGAGCGCCGCCGCATCGGACGTCGGCCGGATGGAGCGCACCAGTTCCGGCACCACGATCGTGCGGATTCCCCGCGCCTTCGCATCCTCGACGAGCGAACCCTCGAGGCCTTCGGGTGGGCCGGTGACCAGCGTGACGTCGTAGCGGTCCTTGAGCGCGTCGCACGAGAGGATCGTATTTTCCTGGGCGCCGCCGGCGATGAGCCTCGTGATGACGTGGATGATCCGCGGCTTGTCCGTCATTCCTCTTCGGAGGAGGTCGGAAGCCTGCGCGGCGTGCCGTCGTACTTGACCTCGACGAGCGTCAGCCCCTTCGCGGGGACGTTGGCCCCCGCCTTCGTCCGGTCGCGCGCTTCGAGCACGTCCTTGACCCACCCGGGCGGACGGCTCCCGAGCCCGACCTGCAGCAGCGTCCCGACCATCGACCGGACTTGATTGTAGAGAAACCCGTTGCCGTGGACGAGGAATTCGACCCAGGGGGGACGCGCGGTCACCTCGAGCGACAGGATCGTGCGGACCGTCTTCTCCTTCTTGGACATCTCGCTACCGAACGAGCGGAAGTCGTGGGTGCCGACGAGGGACGTCGCCGCCTCCGCCATCTTCGGAACGTCGAGCGGGGCCTTGAAGAGGTACGACCGGTCGCGCTCCAGCGCGCTCCGAACCGGACGGTTGAGAACGCGGTAGCGGTAGATCTTCGACGTCGCCTTGTACTGCGCATGGAAGTCGAGCGGCGCGTCTTCCGCCGAGAGGACCGAGATCGCCTCGGGGAGGTGGGCGTTGAGCGCCTCGGGCCACTTCCTCGCGGGGATCGGGCTGGTGGTGTGGAAGTTGGCGACCTGCCCCTCCGCGTGGACGCCGGCGTCCGTCCGCCCCGAGCCGACGACGAGGGTCTTCCGCTTCGTAATCTCCTCGACGGCCCGCTGGAGTTCCCCCTGCACCGTCGGCTTGTCCTTCTGGAGCTGCCAGCCGCTGAACGGAGAGCCGTCGTACTCGACGATGATCTTCAGGTTCCGCTTGCGGGTCATCGAACTCCGAATTAAGGGGCGGCCGGAGGCGCTTGGAGGCGCCCCCGGCCGCCTGTCCTGTACTACCGTATCTGCCTGCTTCCAACTACTTCTTGATGATGACTTCAGCGATCTGGACCGCGTTGAGCGCGGCGCCCTTGAGGATGTTGTCCGCGACCACCCACAGGTGAAGGCCGTTGGGTACCGTCCAGTCCTCGCGGATGCGGCCGACGTACGTGTCATCCGTCCCGCTCACCTCGGCGGGCGTCGGGAAGTCCTCCTGCTTTTCGCAGACCTTGATACCGGGCGCCTTCTTCAGCAGCGCGATCGCCTCGGCCGCGGTCAGCTTCTTCTGGGTCTCGATGTTCACGCTCTCGCTGTGGGAGTTCTTGACGGGGACCCGCACGCAAGTCGGCGAGACGCGGATCGAGGGATCGCCCATGATCTTCTTGGTCTCCTCGATCATCTTGGTCTCTTCGGTCGAGTAGCCGTTTGGCAGGAAGGCGTCCTTCTGGGGGATCTGCGCGAGCGCGTTGAACGCGATCTGGCGCGGGAAGATCGAGCGCTTGGGCGCCGCCGTCCTCATCTCCATCGCGTGGACCTCGTTCTCGAACTCCTCGAGCGCGCGGCCGCCCGCGCCGCTGATGGCCTGGTACGTCGAGACGACCACGCGCGTGATCTTCGCCGCGTCATGGATCGGCTTGAGCGCGACGACCATCTGGATGGTCGAGCAGTTCGGGTTGGCGATGATCCCCTTGTGCTTCCAGATGTCCTGGGGATTGACCTCGGGAACCACCAGCGGCGTCCCCGCGTCCATGCGCCAGGCGCTGGAATTGTCGATGACCACCGCGCCCTTCTGGGCGAAGAGCGGGGCGTACTGCTTGGAGATCCCGGAGCCGGCGCTGAAGAAGGCGAAGTCGAACGCCTCGACGCGCTCGGGCCTGAGCCCCACGATGCGGCAGGGCTTGCCGTTCACGTGGAGGACCTTCCCCTCTGATTTCTCGGAGGCGTAGAGCACGACCTCGCCGACGGGGAACTTGCGCTTCTCGATGCACTCGATGAATTTGAGTCCGACGGCACCGGTGGCCCCGACGATTGCGGTCCTGTAGGTCTTGCTCATGGGGCACGTCCTTCAGAGGTTGGAGAAATGGAGAGAAAGCGCGGCGTGAACTACTTTCGCTTTCGTCTCTCGGCTCTCATGAATGGACCGCTCTTTCCACCCGACTTCTCAAGGAGGCGGATTTTACCGATTTCCATTCCCCTGTCAATAGCCTTGCACATGTCGTAGACGGTCAGCGCGGCCACGGCGGCGGCCGCAAGGGCTTCCATCTCCACGCCCGTCCGGTCGACCGCCTCGGCGCGCGCCGTGAGGAGGATGCGGCCGGGCGGCTTGAGCTCGAAGTCGACGGCCACCTTCGTGAGCGCAATCGGGTGGCAGAGGGGGATGAGCGCCGAAGCCTGCTTTGCCGCGTTGATCCCGGCGATGCGGGCCACTTCGAGGACGTTGCCCTTTGAGATCCCGCCCTTTCGGATGACCGTGAACGTGGCCGGCTTCATGCGGATCTCCGCGCCGGCGACGGCGATCCGGTGGGTCGCGGGCTTCGGGCCCACGTCGACCATGCGCGCCGACCCATCGGGGCCCACATGCGAAAGCTTGCCCTTCACTCGCGCTTCCCCAGCAGGATCATCCGGGCGACCTTGATGGGCGGGTAGCCGTGGCGGATGAAGTCATTGTGGAACTCGCGCAGGGATCTCCCGGTGGCCTGTCGGTACTCGTCCCGGAGCTTCAGGATCTCCATCTTGCCGAGGGTGTAGACGAGATACGTCGGGTCCATCGTGCCCCGCCGCGCCTCGCGCTCCGCGTTCACCCGCTCCTGGAAGCCCTCCCCCACGAACAACTCTATCGCCTGTTCGTACGTCATCCCCTTCGTGTGCATCTCGATTCCGGCGATGTACCGGCAGATGCGCAGGAGGGCCATGTGGAGCTGCTGAACGCGAAGCCGCGGGTCGGGGTTCTGCATCGTCTCCAGGTAAAGCTGCTCGCAGTAGTGGGCCCAGCCCTCGGAGAAGCTGGCGCATCCGAAGGCCTTCCGGACTTTCGATCGGCAATCCTGGACGGCGAGGAACTGGGCGTAGTGCCCCGGGTACGCCTCATGGACCGAGATGAGGGGCAGGCTGTACGCGTTGAAGAAGGCCAGGTGCTGTTCTTGCTTCTCGGGCGACCATGCTGGATCGGGGAGCGTGATCGAGTAGCGGGCGTCCTTGGCCACCTTCTCGAACGGGCCGGGGATTTCCATCGACGCGAACGACATCGAGCGCCGGAACTCGGGCGTCTCCTGGACCGTGCACTCGACGTCGGCGGGGATGTCGACCAGGGTCGACGCCCACCGCTTGAGCCCCGCCAGCATGGCTCGGGTGTCGTCGAGAAGGCGCCCCGCCGGGGGATGCTCCCGGGCCCCTTCCTTGATCAGCGCGCGCACGCTCCGGTCGCCCGCGAGATGCTTCAGCTCCTCCTGGGTCTGCTTCAGGAGTTCGTAGCCTCGCGCGAGGAGAACGTCGAGGGGCGTCTCGACCATCTCCTCGTAGATAAGCTTGCCGCGGTATGCCTCGCCGCCGATCGCGAAGGCCTCGACCGCGCGGGGGCTGAGGTCCTTTCGCATCCAGTCAATGAACCGCTCAACGGCCTCGAGGGCGGGTTTCTGCGCATCGGCGAACCGCTTTCGGACCGCCTCGTTCGTCACCGATGCGAAGGCCGCCGGGAGGGCCGTCTTGATGAATCGATGGGTGCCGGCGAATTCCTCGAGGGCCATCTCGACGTAGATCCGCGGAGGCTGGGCGAGGTTCTCGCGGGCCTGCGTGAGCACGAGGGGGACGTCGGCCAGCCGGTCCGCGGCGAGGGCCATGCGCCGGTCCAGGGGCGCGAAGGCGAGCGCGGAGAGGGCGTAAAGACCGCCGGAGATGACCTCGCGGTAGAAGTTGGGGTTGCGCTCCCACGGGCGGATGCGCTCGCGGTCGAGGAGCGAAGCGCGAATATGGCTCTCGAGGACGAGGCAGTCGTAGTACGACTCGTCATCGAGGGCCCCACGGTCGATCAGCGAGACGCGCCGGAGGTTGAGGCGGAGGGAATCGATCTCGCCCTCGATCTGGGCCCGGGAGAACCCGCCGAGGCGGCCGTCGAAGTCGTGGACTCCGGCGAATGTGGCGCGGGTGGGGCTTACGGCGTAGGTCCAGGCAATATAGGCGTCGGCGATCGATTGGAACCGCGCCGATTCGGCGGCGCTCGCGTCGGGCATGACGCCCGCGCCGGGCCCGGCATCGGGCCGGTAGTAGAGTTCGCAGGAGGCCAGGAGCGCGATCGCCAGCCCGGAGAGCCGTTTCACGGCGGAGATAGTACCATCTGGGGCACAAACCTGCCTCGCAGTTTTTGGCCCGCCTCCGTGGTATCCTCCCCTCGTGGACCGCCGGGCGAACCTGGAGAGATTGAGGAGGGAGAAGTTCGAGGTCCTGGTCATCGGAGGGGGAATCACCGGGTGCGGGATCGCGCTGGACGCCGCCAGCCGCGGGCTGAAGACGGCCCTGGTGGACAAGGGGGACTTCGCCAGCGGGACGTCCAGCAAGTCGAGCAAGTTGATCCACGGCGGCCTGCGCTATCTTCGGCAGTTCCAGTTCAAGGTCACGCTCGAGGCCTCCCGCGAGAAGGCCCGACTCAAGAAGCTCGCCCCCCACCTGGTCGAGGATCTGCCCTTTCTCCTTCCCCTTTGGAGCCGCGCCACCCGGGCGATCATCTCCCCGGGCCTCTGGATCTATGACGCGGCCGCCGGCTTCCCCCGCGGGCTCATCCACAAGCACCTGGAACCTCCGGAGACCCTCGCCCTGCTCCCCGCGCTCCGACCCGACGGGCTGGAAGGCGGATTCGTCTACTACGACGCGCGGGCCGACGACTGCCGCCTGGTCCTCCACGTCGCCAAGAAGGCCTCCGACCTGGGCGCGACGCTCGCGAACTACGTTGAAGTTCGTGGCTTCGTCAAGGTGCGCGGCCGAATCACGGGAGCCCGCACCCGCGACTTCGACATCGCCGCCGACCGCGTCGTCAACGCCACCGGCGTCTGGTGCGACGAGGTTCGAGGCGAGGCCGCCACCGTCCGGCCCTCCAAGGGCGTCCACCTGATCGTCCCCAGCCGCCGGCTCGGGCTAACGTGTGCGGTCATGCTGCCCTCCCCCGCGGATGGCCGCATCGTCTTCCTGATCCCCAACGGCGCGCACGCCATCGTCGGCACGACCGACACGGACTATTCCGGGCCTCTCGATCACCCGCGCGCCGAGTCGGCCGACGTCGACTACCTCCTGGACCGCGTCAACGCCAACCTCCCCACCGTCCGGCTGACGCGCGCCGACGTGACGAGCACCTACGCCGGTCTCCGCCCCCTCCTGTTGGGAGGTCCCGGCTCCCCTTCGAAAGCCTCCCGCGAGCACCACCTCTTCGAGGATCCCTCGGGACTTCTCACGATCACCGGGGGGAAGCTCACGACGTACCGGTTGATGGCCAGGCAGGTCGTGGACCGCCTGACGCGGAAGCGATGCCGGACCCAGCGCATAGACCTCTTCGCAACGCGCTCCACCGATCCCCTCGCCCGCTTTTACGGTTCGGAGGCCGACCAGATTCGCGACCGCTCCCCGCTCATCGACGGCCTTCCCCACGCGTGGGGTGAAGTCGACTTCGCCGTCGAGCGGGAGATGGCGCAGACCCTGGGCGACGTCCTCGCCCGCCGCATGCGAATCGTCCTCTACGCGGAGGACCGGGGCCGGTCCGTGGCCGAACGCGTGGCGGAGCGCATGGCCCCGAGGATGGGCTGGGATCGGCGGGAAGTCCTCCGGCAACGGGAGGCGTTCGAGAAGGACCTGGAGCAGGCGTACCCTCGTCCGGAAGGCCCGTGATGGCGTTATACTACGGTCAGCGCGAACGTCTAATTCGTGCAGTATGAAAGACGGCCGGAAGCTCGCAGTCGTCCTCGGCGGCGGAGGCATGAAGGGCCTCGCCCACATCGGCGCCCTCAAGGTGCTCCACCGCTGGGGGCTCGTCCCCGACGAGTACGTGGGCACGAGCGTCGGCGCGTACATCGCCGCCATGGGCGCGGGGGGCATGCCGGTTTCCGAGATGGAGCAGGTCGGCCTCTCGATCCGGCAGGAGGACATCCTCGACTTCAACCTCTGGAGCCTCGTCACCCGGCGCGGCCGCTCCCGGAGCCTCTACCGCGGCAAGGCGGTCCACGACTTCTTCCGCCGCACGCTCCCTGCCGACCGCTTCGACCAGCTGGTGAAACCGCTGTTCATCACGTCGGTCGACCTGGAGAGCTCCCGCGAGGTCGTGTGGGGCATGCCCGGCTACACCGAGGTGCCGATCCACGACTGCGTCGTCGCGTCGTGCTCCATTCCGGGCATCTACCCGCCGAAGAAGATCAACCGCTTTTACTTCGTCGACGGAAGCCTCGTCGATTCGCTGCCGGTCAAGGTCGCGGTCTATCGGAAGGCGGACCTGATCATCGCGGTCTATCTCGAGCCGAAGGAGGCGTCGGTGCGCGGCGTGCCGCGCCGCGGCGTCGCGGCGATCCTTCAGCAGGCGCAGTCGATCATCTCCCGCACGCTGGTCCGGCACAACCTGAACTTCTTCGACAAGGCGCCGATCGTGCTGGTCCAGCCGCAGGTGCAGGAGTTCGGGATCTTCGACTTCGAGCACCACGCGGCGGTGATCCGCGCGGGCGAGCTGGCCACGGAAATCGCCCTCCGCTCCCACCCCCTGACGGAGGCGTTCGCGCCCCCGGGCTCCGGGGCGGCGACCTCGCTTGAAGCGACGGTGTAGCTACACCTTCACCACTTCGATGTCCACGAAGCTCGACATCCGCTGCCAGATGCGCGCGATCATGCGGTCGACGCAGGTCGCCAGCGGGAAGGCGGAGCCGGGGACGAGCGTCCAGGCCTTCAGCCCGCCCGAGATCCAGTAGCGGATCGGGGAGTGAGGCCGGTACATCCCGAGGCGGAGCCGCGGATACCGCTTCTGGAAAACGCGGAGATCGCGGCGAAAGACGATCCACGCGAGCGCGCCGTTCGCCCCGGAAAGCGGGCCCGTCGTGGCGAATCGCCAGTCGGCGGCCTCCGGACGGTATGGCTCGGTGTGGACGTACCGGTACAGGGGCTCGCTCAGCCATCCCGGGTACTGGTCGACGATGAAGATCCGGCCGCCGGGCCGAAGGCACCGTTCCGCCTCGGCGAGAAACGCCCCCACGTCGGGGATGTGGTGGAAGACATCGAGCATCGCGATGAAGCGGAGGCTCGCGTCCTCAAAGGGAAGGTGCGTGGCGTCGACGACGCCGTCGAGGCCCGGGTACAGCAGCACATCGGTCTTGAACAGCGCGGGCAGCCGCTCCTTCACGAAGCCCATGCCCGAACCCAGTTCCAGCGCGAGGCCGCCCTCCGGGCAGCGCGCGAGGCTCTCCGCGTAGCGCGAGTACACCTCGCCGTAGAAGCGCCGGAGGAACTGTTTGCCCTGGATTCTTCGCTTCAGGAGATCGCCCCGCGCGGGATCGTCGAGCGACAGGCTCATGCGCCCGTCCATTCCACCGACTTCCAGTCGTCGTGGGACCAGCGGCCCTCGTAGCCCCGCCACGTGTCGAGCCTTGACTTGGGGATCTCCCGTCCCTCAAGGATCGTCTCCATGGCCTCGAAGACGTCCTCCTTGGGAACCAGGCTCATGCAGGCGTTCCTCCCGGCACAGGGGGCGATCTTCGTGTTCGCCGCATTGAGACAGGGGCTGCAGTACAGGCCCGCGTGGAAGGCCGCCGAGCGCGGCCCGAGCGGGCCGTAGTGAGCCGGGGATTCCGGGCCGAAAAGGACGATGACCGGCGTGCCGATCGCGTCGGCCAGGTGCCCTGGGCCGCTGTCGTTGGTCACGACCAGCGCCGCCCGTTCGAGGAGTGCGATCAGCATCCCGAGGTCCGTCTCCCCCGCCACGCTCAAGCTTCCTCCGACGCGGCAGAAACCCCGCTCCTCCTCGACCATCGACCGCTCGCCGGACGCGCCGATGAAGAGGACGCGCTCCCGGCCGCGCGAGATGAGCCGGTCGCTCAGCCATGCGAACCGTCCGGGCGGCCAGCGACGCTCGTCGCAGAGTCCGCTCGAGGCGGTGTTGAGCACGACCAGCCGTTCGCCCGGCGAGATTCCCCGCCGGGAGAGGAGTGCGTCGAGGCGCTCGCGGTCCCCGGGGAGCGCGCGGAGGGACCGGCCGTCTTCCTTCGAGGCGGTGACCCCGATCGACCGGCCGAGCGCGGCGTAGACGTCCGTGATGTGGCGCGCCGGGTTGTACGGGACGATCCGGTTCAGGATGCTCTCGCGGAAGCTCATCCGGAGGAAATATCCCACGCGGAGTGGAGCGCGCGTCAGCGCGGCGAGCAGGGCTGCAAAGTTGGAGAAGAACTCCATGTCGATCACGATGTCGTAGCGTTCCGCGCAGATCTGCCCGATGCGCCGGAACATGCTCGCGACCAGCGCTGAACCGCTCGAGGAGTCGACGTCCAGGATCCGGTGGAAGACGTCCAGCCTTCGCGCGAGCCCGGCATTCGACGCGAACGTCAGGACGTGCAGCTCGGCCTGCGGGTGGCTCCGGCGGAGGGCGGTGAAGAGGGGCCAGCCGCGGAGGATGCTCCCGAGCCCGAAGAACTTGATGATCAGGATGCGGCGTGGCTTCGCGCGACCGCCTTTCGAAAGGGCGTGCATCAGGGCGACGATCGGGTTGAGCGCGGCGCACGCCAGCCCCGCCGCGCTCCGGTCGAGGAGGCGGAAGAGCGAAAACTGCCGGGACGCAGCACGGCCCTGGTTGCGCACTCTATTCCTTATCGATCGCCATCCTCCCCGTAGCTTACAAGAATCGGCCCTTCCCCTCTTCTCCCGATTCCTATCTCCTCATCTCCATCTCCCTGGCAATGGATTGGGCCAGCGTATTCCCCCGGGTCCTTGTCTGTCGCTCGCTCATATCTCCAAAAATAAAGCCGGCCCCGGTCTCGCGACCCGGGCCGGCGGGGCTAACTATTCGGGGTTACTTGGGCTCCTGGACCGGAGCGATCTCCTCCACGACGACGACGGAATAGCCGTCCCAGCCGTCGGGGTTCTTGATCACCGTTCCGTTGATGCCCACGTACTTCTGGTAGCAGTCGTTGAGCCGGCCGATCATGCGCTCGTCGCCTTCCTTCACCCGGAGGAAGCAGACGATCTTGCCGCCCATGACCAGCTTGTGCGTCCCGGGCCGCTTCCACAGGAGACCCGTCGTGTCGATGTAGCCCGTCATGACGTAGCCCTTCTGGGTATCCAGTGGTTTCTCGGCGGCCGCTTTACGATCGGCCGCGGCGCGCTCCTCGGCGGCCTCGATCTGGGCCTTCGTCGTCTGCCACATCACCGAGATGTCCTTGTACCGCCTAAGGCCGCGCTCGGCCTCCGAGCGCACGGCGTCGGTCTTCGCCACCGCCTTCGCGGTCTCGAAGTGCTTCACCGCCTCGGTGAAGTCGACCTGCCGCATCTGCTTGGCCGCGATCAGCTGCTTCTGCTCGTCCAGCTGGGCCTCGGCGATCGCCAGTTCCTTCTTCGCCTCGACGTCGGCGTCCTCGACCTTCGGATCGACCTTCGCGGCGCGCTTCGGCTCGTCCGCCTTCGGGGGAGCCACGGCCGCGACCACGCCGCCGTTGACCGCCTTGACGTACTTCTTGCCTACGAAGTACTTCACCGCGTCGGGCGACTCGACCTTGAACCAGCCCATGTGCTCGGCCACGACCTTGACCGCGTCGCCCTCCTTGAGGGTCGCGACCTGGTCGGCGTTCACGCGGCTGTCGAGCCGGACGGGGACGTCACTCGCGAGCGCCGTCGCGGACGCGCCGTCCTTCTTCATGCTCTTGGCCGAGACCCAGACCGTGCTGCCCTTCGGCGGACGGATCTGGAAGTAGTCGCCCTGCTCGGCCACCACCGCCACCTTCTCCCCCATGTGGAGGACCGAGGTGATGATGCTGCTGTTCGGGTCCCCCTTGGGGAACATCCGGACGTTCAGGTTCTCGGCCGACACCTCGCCGTCAAACGGCAGGGACCGGCTGACCGCAATCTTCTCTTCGCCCCCGGACTTCTTCGCGTCCTGGGCATACGCGTTGGCGGAGACCACCGCCAAGACCGTCACGATCCACCACGTTTTCATCGTTTCCCCCTCTCCTAAGAGAAATCAAATTCAATTCACAAGAGTCGCGGGATGGCCGGGATGCCGGTCAGGAAGTGTTGATGCTTGGGCTTGGCATGTTTCCCTCTCTCTCTCTCCAATCCGACTGCCCCTCTCCAAACCATCTCCGTTCCCACCGGGGAACGGCGCCCTGGGTCTAGTTGTCGTCGTCGTGCGGCACCGGAGGAGGCTCGGCCTTGCCGCCGTCCTTGCTCTCCAAGCCGCGGATGTTCGCCCGGAACACCATCTGGTTCGCGTAGTTCTCCTGGTACTGCTCCCGCACCGCGCCGTCCATCTCGCGGCGGGTCTCCTGGAATTTCGCCTCGAGGTCGTCGGGAGGCGACGAGACCACGTCGTCCACGTAGAGGACGTAGGACCAGTCCTGCTTCTCGCGCCCCATCGTCGACCCCTGGAGGACCATCGCCTCGCCCGCCTTCATCTTGCCCTGGGCGACGCGGGAGCGGATGGCGCCGCCGAGCGCCCGGTCCTCGATCCCCGGGTCGCCGTTGAAGTCCGTCTTGAAGTAGCGGGTCGAGCGCCACTCCACGGGGTACTTGAGGCGTGTGGCCGCCATCCCGTGCGCCTTGATCTCGTCGACCACGGTGGACGCCTGGAGCTGGACGCGCTTGCGAAGCTGCTCCTTCTGGAGTTCCTTGACGATCAACTCGCGGTTCTGGAGCGTCACGCCCGGGTTCTCCTCGCCGGCTTTCTTGTCGAGCAGCTTGAACAGCACCTTTCCCTTGGACGTCTGGACGCTCATGCTGATGTCGCCGGCCTTGTTCTTCGGGTCGAAGGCCCAGGACCCCAGTCCGCTGTTGCTTCCGACGATCTTCTCGATCTCCTCGAGCCGCCGGCTGTCGAACAGCGGCGTCACGTCGTGCGTCAGCTCGATCCCCTTCTGGCCGGAATACTTGTTCTTCAGCTCGCCGAATATGTTGTCCGGGTACTTGCTCTGGTTCGCGACGAAGATGTCGCCGAGTTCCTTGCTCGCGCCATCGATGACCGGAAACGCGTTCTCCTCCGCCCACTTCCGCTTCCACTTCTCGGGGATCTCGGCCTGGACCTCGGAGAGCGACTTGTACTCGGGCGGGGCCGGCTTCTCCTCGTCCTTGTGCTCCTCGCCGGGGCCGTGTTTGTGCTCGATGGTCTTCTGGAATTCGATCTTGTGCTCCTCGTAGTACTGCTTCAGCTGCGCCTCCGTGGGCTCGGGCGCCTTCTTCTTGATCTCGTCGACGTCCGCCATCAGGTACTCGATGCGCGCCTTCTCGGGGGTCCGGTACCTCGACTTGTTCGCCTCGTACTGTTTCGCGATCTCCTCCGTCCGCGGCGGCTTGAGCTCGCGCACAAACTCCGCGGGATCGAAGCCCGCGAAGGTGACCCGGACGGACTGCTGTTCGCCCATGAGGCGGTCGTAGATCTTGTCGTAGTCCGCGAACTCCGCGCCCGACATGAGCCCGAGGAGCTTCTCGATGACCACCAAGTCCTCGATCCAGGCTTCGAAGGTCGACAGCGTGGCGCGGAAGACGGTCTTGGCGAGCATCTCCTCGTTCTGTTCCGTCATCGGCACGCGTCCGCCGGTGAACATGAACCAGATGTCCTGGAGTTTCCGCTGCATCTCCGACTTGGTCGCCTTGGGGATGCCGTTGTTCTTCGCCTCCTGGAGCAGGACGAGGTTCCTCTTCGCGATCTGCAGGACGTCCTCGTTCTTGGGCTCCGGGATCCTTCCCGCCATGCGCGGGTAGATCTTGACCATCCGCCAGTAGTAAGCAGGGTGGGCGCGGAGCTTCTGGTCGTTGAACTCGCGCTTCGAGATCTTCACCGTCTCGAAGATGGTGCCCACCGTGTCGTCGACATCCTGCCCCGAACCGCTCTTCCCCCCGACGTTCCAGAGGACGAGGGGAATGATCATGATGAGGGCGATGGAGAGCATGATGCCCTTCGTGGACCGGTGGACGAATTTTTGGAAGTTCACTTTAGTCCAAGTTCATTTCACTTCTTCGGGCCGCGGCAGATCCTCGGTCGACTTCAGTCCGAACGTGTCCAGGAAATCCTTCGTGGTCGCGTACATCAGGGGGGATCCGGGAACCTCGTCGCGCCCCGCGATCTTGACCAGGTTCCGCTCCATCAGCGCCCGGATCAGTTCGCCCGACTGCGCGCCCCGGATCGCCTCCACGTCGACTCTCTTGATCGGTTGTTTATACGCGATAATCGCCAGGGTTTCGAGCGCCGCCGCCGAAAGTTTCCGCTCGGCCTTCACCTTCTTGAGGTGGGAAAGTATATCCGCGTACTGGGGACGGGTCAACAACTGCCACCCCCCCGCGATCTCGTCGAGGCTGATGGCACGGCCGTCCTGATCGTAGTCGCTTTTCAACTGGTTGAGCGCTTCCTTGATCTCCTCGGGCTTCGCGTCGACGCAGATGTCCTTGAGGCGCGCGAGGGTCATGGGCTCATCGCAGGTGAAGAGGACCGCCTCCAGCGTCTGCTTCAAGTTATCCACTCGGCCGCCCCTCTCGCAAAGTACGTCAGGATGAAATCGGCGCCGGCTCGCTTGATGGAAGTGAGGACTTCGAGGATGATGCGCTTCTCATCGATCCACCCTCTCTCCCCGGCGGCCTTGATCATCGCGTACTCGCCCGACACGTTGTACGCGGCCATCGGCCAGCCGAACTTCTCCTTCGCCCGCCTCAGCACGTCGAGGTAGGCGAGTGCCGGTTTAACCATGATTATATCCGCCCCTTCGCGAATATCAAGGTCGATCTCGCGAAGTGCTTCCTCCGCGTTCGCCACGTCCATCTGGTAGGTGGCCCGGTCCCCGAAGCGCGGGGCCGACTCCGCAGCCTGCCGGAACGGCCCGTAGAAGGCGCTGGCGTACTTGGCCGCGTAGGCCAGGATGGTCGTCTTCGGCAGCGCCTCCCGCAGCGCGCCGACGACGCCGTCCATCATCCCGCTCGGCGCCACCACGTCCGCTCCCGCCTCGACCTGCGACACCGCGATCTTCTGAAGCAGCGGCAGCGTCGCGTCGTTGTCGACTTCTCTCCCCTTGACGATCCCGCAATGGCCGTGATCGGTGTACTCGCACGTGCAGACGTCGGTGATGACCAGGAGGTCGGGCACCGCATCCTTGATCGCGCGGGTCGCCTGCTGGACGATCCCGTTCTTCGCCCAGGCGCCGGTGGCCCTGGCGTCCTTCTTCGCCGGGATCCCGAAGAGGATCACGGATTCCACGCCCGACTTCTTCAGCGCGCGGCACTCCCTGACCAGCTGGTCGATCGAAAATTGGAACTGGCCCGGCATGGAGGCGATCGGCATCCGGATCCCCTTGCCGGGACGCACGAAGTACGGCATGACGAAATCGGTCGGCGCCAGCGCGGCTTCGCGGACGAGATTCCGCAGGGCGGGCTTGCTTCTCAGGTTGCGGAGCCGGGTTTTCATACGCTTTTCACAATGGCCTGGATGAGCGCGTCGAACGTGAACGTGCGCGGTACGACGGCGACCCTCAGGCCGCACCGGCGGGCCGCCTTCGCCGTGATCGGCCCGATGCAGGCGATCTTCGCGCGGATCCTCCGGCTCCCCACGGCTTCCATGAAATTCCTTACGGTCTGGGCGCTCGCAAAAGTGATCCAGTCGGCGTCCTCGATCGCCTCCACGTTCTCCGGTGCCACCTTGTCGATGCGGTAGAGGACGAGGTTGGTCACCCGGGCGCCGCACCGCGACAGCAGCTTCTCGAAGTCGGGATTCATCTTGTCGGCGCCGGGGTGGAACACGTGCGCGCCCTTCACGCCCTTCCCCGCCAGCTCGCGTGCCAGCGAACGGCTCGTGAACTCGGCCGCCACGAGATCGGGCTTCACCCCCCGCTCCGCGAGGGCTCGAGCCGTCTGGTCCCCCACCGCGCAGACGACCGTCCCCGCGAGCGACCGGGCGTCGCCCGCGAGGTTGGGAAAGAAGTACTCGACCGCCGTGCGGCTCGTGAAGGCGACGTGCGTGAACCCCTTGATGCGGATCGGCTTCACCTTCACGGGGCGGATCCGGATGGTGGAGAAGACGGCGACTTCGGCGCCCAGCGCCTCGAACCGGCGCCCCAACTCGCTCGACTGTTCCCGGGAGCGGGTGACGACGACCTTCTGACCGAAGAGCGGCTTCTTCTCGAACCACCGGAGCCGGCGTTCGAGGTCAACGACGCGGCCGATGATCGTGACCGCGGGGGCCTGGAAGGTGGCCTTCTCCGCGATCGTGGCGAGCGTTGCCCGCACCGTCCGCTGCCGCGGCGTCGTCGCCCATCGCACGGTCGCCGCGGGGGTCGAGGGGCTCCAGCCGACCTCGATCAGCTTCGTGGCGATGCGTGCCAGCGACTCCTGGCCCATGTAGACGACGAGGGTTCCGCGCCGCGGGAGGTCGGCGGCCTCGAAGGCTCCGTCCTTCGTGTTCCCCGTGACGAACGTGACCTGCGACGCGCGATCGCGATGGGTGAGCGGGATCCCCGCGTACGTCGAGGCCCCGATCGCGGCGGTGACGCCGGGCACGACCTCAAAGGGGACGCCGGCGCGCTGCAGCGCCTCCGCCTCCTCGGCCCCGCGCCCGAAGATGTAGGGGTCGCCGCCCTTCAGGCGGACGACGGAATGGCCGGCCTTCGCCTCCCTGACGAGGAGCCGGTTGATCTCGGGCTGCTCCAGGGTGTGGCTGTCGGAACGCTTGCCCGCGAAGACATGCCGCGCGCGCGGCGCGAAATCGAGGAGCTTGGCGTTCACCAGCTGGTCGTAAACGACGACGTCGGCCTTCCCGAGAAGCGTGAACCCGCGCACGGTGATGAGATCCAGGTCGCCGGGCCCCGCGCCGACCAGGTACACGGTTCCCTTCTTTTTCTTCGACACGGCGGACACTATATAAGATGCCCCGGCGCCCCACAACCACGCACGAGCCTATGGCTTCTTCACCGGGGGCCGCTGTGGGTGGAGATCAGCGTCGTCGTCATCGTTCTCGACGATCTTGAGCGCGCGGGCGCGATCCTCGAGGAAGTTCTCCACGATCCGGTTGTCGATCGCGACGTACTCGCCGTCCCGGGACACAAGCGTGTCGAGTCGCTGGAGCTCGCGGAGGATGCCCGCCCGATCAAATTCCAGGCGCGCCATCCGGAGTTCCTCGGAGCCGAAGCCCAGGATGAACGCGTCGAGCGACCGGCGTCCGGCCAACGGCAACGGTGCCGAAAGCACCACCTTGATGTAATCGCTGTCCCAGCAGACGTAATAGGCCCGGTCCACCTCGCCCACCCGCAGGATGAGATCGGGCGGGCCCAGCAGCGCCAGCGTGTCCCGAAGCGTGCTCCGGCCCGGCTCGAGTCGATGCGCATCCAGCACCGGCCTGGGCGTGCCGATCTTGTCGCTCTCCCAATCCACCGAGAGGCATCCCGGCATCGCGAGGAGCACGGCGAACAGGAGAGGGAGCCATCGACGCATGAGGCGGCCTAATCCCAGGGGAAGCCGTATTCCGCGCCGTCCGCTGCGAACCGGGAGCCGACCGCCGTGACGACGTCCTGCCGGTTGATGATCACGGAGATCGAGTCGTACTGCCGGTCGTTCCGGGAGAGGTTCACCAGGAGCAGGAAGGCCCCCGTGTTTTTCTCGATCGAGTGCGTGTACATGTACGCCTCGGATTCGAGGAGCCGGATGATCTCCTTGGGCGGCCCGAGCAGCTGGAGCACCTGGGCCTTCGTCGTCTTGCCCACCTCGATGCGCGCCACCATCTCCGCGTTCCACGGACGGTCATCGACTTTCTTTCCGAAGTAGCAACCGCCCAGCAGCACGAGCGCGACGGCCGGCATCATTCTTCGATTCATCAACGCCTCCGGTCCCTGTACGATGACGTCATGGGCAACCCCGTGACCTGCGGCATTGTAGCAGGCGGCGCAAGCTCCCGGATGGGTCGCGCCAAGGCCCTCCTCCCCTTCCGCGGCCGCCCGTTGCTCGCGCGCCAGCTTGAGATCCTCCGGCCGCTCTTCGACCGGGTCCTGGTCGCGTCCAACGACGCGGACGCGTTCGGCTCTTTCGGTGTCGATATCGTCCCGGATATCCTTTCCGAGCGCTGCTCGCTGACGGCCATCCACGCTGTCCTCATGGCCACGCGCACCGAGCATGCGTTCGTCGTCGCCTGCGACCTCCCCTTCCTCAACCCGCGGCTGGTCGAGTCCCTCCTCGCGCAGCGAAAAGGTAACGACGTCGTCGTTCCCCGGTCAGGGGATCAGATCGAGCCGCTGCACGCCGTCTACTCCCGCGCGTGCCTCCGCGTCATCGAGGATTCCGCCCGCCGGGGCGAGTGGAAAGTCGATCGCTTTTTCCCGGCGGTCCGCGCGTGCCTCGTCCCCGTGCGCGTCGAAGACTGGCTCGTGGAGGGACGCTCGCCCTTCTTCAACGCGAACACGCCCGCCGAGTGGGACTCCGCGGCACCCTAGGGTCAAAAGTGTCCCACGGGCCGCGCGTTCCGGCGGTGTCGCGATGGCACGGGGATTGCGCCCCGGGAATTGAGTTGAAGGACCTTGGTGGACGTGCTAGACTCACGATCCACACGCAGCATCAAAGGAGGTTTTCTTGAGCCAGGCCGCCGCCGCGCTCAAAAGCATCTACGAACCCATCCAGGGCGAAATCGACCGCGTCGAGGAGACCCTCCGGCTCGAGCTCGCCCACGAGAACCCGTTCGTCTCGATGCTCCTCCAGCACTCGACGAAGTTCCACGGCAAGCGCGTCCGCCCGGCCCTCCTCCTCCATTGTGCCCACATCCTGGGGGGCGAAGTGACCGACGTCCACGTGTCGCTCGCCGCGGTCGTCGAGATGCTCCACACGGCGACGCTGGTCCACGACGACGTCCTCGACGAGGCCCTCCTCCGCCGGCAGGTGAAGACCCTCAACAACGTCTGGGGTAACGAGGCCTCGATCCTCTTCGGCGACTACCTCTTCGCGAAGGCCTACACGCTCGCGGCCAAGCTGCACCACCGCGAGGCGAACCTGATCCTCGCCCGGACCGTCGAGGAGATGTGCGTCGGCGAACTCTGGCAGATCTCCACCAAGTTCAACTTCGACATGGACGAGGAGCAGTACCTCAAGGTCATCTTCTGCAAGACGGGGTCGCTCTTCGCGACCGCGTGCCGCCTGGGCAGCGTCGGGAGCGGCGCCCCCGGGGCCCACGTCGACGCCCTCGCGAACTACGGCGCCTGCTTCGGCACCGCCTTCCAGATCATCGACGATTGCCTCGACATCACCGGTGACGAGAAGGAGATGGGCAAGTCGCTCGGCACCGACCTCGAGAAGGGCAAGCTCACGCTCCCCGTCATCCGGCTGCTCCGCGACCTCCCGGCCCGGGAGCGTCGCGACCTCCAGGACCTGCTCTCCTCGCGCGATCGCGCCGCGGAGAAGAAGGCCGTCGTCCACCGGCTGATCCGCGAGCGCGACATCCTTTCGTACTCGATGCGCCGCGCGGCCGACTTCATGGAGGACGCCCGCTCGGGATTGCGCCCGCTCCGCGACACCGTCCACGTCGAGAGCCTCCTGAACCTGGCCGACTTCGTCCTCGACCGCCGGGTGTAGGAAGGCCGCCGCCTCCCGCGGCTGTTTTCGATTTTCGGATTCACGGTTTCCGTGCTATAGTCCCTTCGATCTCATGAGACTCGTGAAGACCGACGAGGCCAGGGCGGGACAGAAGGTCTCTCGCGACGTCGTCGACCTGAGGGGCAACCTCCTCTTCAAGGCCGGGACCCCGCTCACGGCGACCCTCATCGCCTCCTGCCGCGAGCGCAACATCTCGCACCTGTTCGTCGACGAGGAGGCGGGGGGCGGCGCGATTTCGGCCGGGGACCTGGAGATGAAGAAGGAGGCGGTCATCAAGGACGTCGACCGCATGTTCTCGGGGGCGGACGCGACGCACATCATGGGCGCCCTGCGCGAGGCCTCCAAGCGCTTCCTGATCGCCAAGCTCGGCGGCAAGTGATGGCGGAGATCAGCGCGGCGCCGGTCCAGGAACGCGTCCGCAAGCTGGTCGAACGCGTCCAGGGTCTCCCCACGCTTCCGTCCATGCTCAACAACATCAACCAGATGATCCTCAATCCACGCACCTCCGCCAAGGAGGTGGCGCAGGTGATTTCGAGCGACCCCGCCCTGACCTCCAAGGTTCTGCGCGTGGTCAATTCGTCCTTCTATGGTTTCCCCAACCGGATCACCACGATCACGCACGCGATCGTCATCCTGGGCTTCAACACCATCAAGTCGATCGTCCTCTCCTCCACGATTTTCGACGTGTTCCGTCGGACGGTGAAGCCGGGCGACTTCGACCGGACGGAATTCTGGAAGCATTCGATCGGGTGCGGCGCGGCGGCGAAGGTCATCGGGCGCCGCCTCAGTTACCCCATGCTCGAGGAGCTCTTCATCGCGGGCCTCCTCCACGATGTGGGCAAGATCGTCCTCGACCAGTTCATCCCCGACAAGTTCGCTGAAATCCTCGCCTTGGTCCGGACGAAAGACATCCTCATCGTGGAGGCGGAGGCGCAGGTGCTGGGCGCCACCCACGCGGACGTGGCCGCATGGCTCTTCGAGAAATGGAACCTGTCGAAGGGGCTCGTGGAGACGACCCGCTGCCACCACAATCCCGCGCTGGCCTCGGACAGCCAGAAATTTGCGGAGATCATCCACGTCGCCGACGTGCTGGTCCGGGCCATCCGCTTCGGGAACGGCGGCGACAACAAGATCCCCGCCATCCAGGAAGGCGCGTGGAAGTCGCTGGGGCTCCAGGATACCGAGTTGGACGACCTCCTGGTCCAGACGGGCCAGGAAATCGAGAAGGCCATGATTTTCCTCGACTTTATCAAGTAACCGCGGGGAACCGTCGTGCCCGTCGAACCTCCCCTGAAGCCCGACTCCGGCATGTTCCGGGCGGTGGCGCCCTCGCCGGAGGCCATCGCGCTCCAGGACGTCGTTCAGCGGATGTTCCTCACCCAGGATCCGCAGGACATCGTCAAGCTCCTCGCGGACACGGCGCAACGGATCACCGGGGCCCCCCGGGTGGCGGTCCTCCTCTACGGCCCCGACCGCCAGACCCTCCAGGGCGCCGATGCCGGGCTCCTGCCCGAACCGGCCGTGATCGACTACGTCTTCGAAACCGCCAAGCCTGCGACCGTCCAGAACATCGAGGGAGGCTTCATCACGGTCTTCCCCATGAGGGTCCCCCAGAACCGCGTGGGGGTCGTCGTCCTCGACCTGACCGGCCTGGTGGAGGACGCCGGCAAGATGAACCTGGAGGCCGTCGCCGTCCTGGCCGACCAGGCCGCGGTCATCCTCAACAGCGTCCAGCTCGTCTCGCGGTCGATCGGCGAGTCGACCCTCCTGTCGAACATCCTGGACTCGATCACGAACGCCATCGTCACGATCGACAACCTGGGGATCATCACCCGCCTCAACCGGAATGCGATGGCGATGCTGGAGCTGGGCGCCGACGCCGTGGGCCGCTCCTTCCGCGAGCTCTTCCTTCCGGAGGTCACCCAGGCCCTCGATGCCCTCCTGGGCGAGGTCCAGCAGGTGGGTTTCGCGATGGAGAAGATGGTGACGGCCACGCTCGCGCAGGGCCTCGAGCTCAACATCGCGGTATCGACGTCGATCCTACGCGACGAATCGTACGCGCCGCTCGGGACCATCATCATTTTCCGCGACATGACCGCATCGCGCGAGCTCGACCGCCTCCGAAAGCTGGACACCATGAAGAGCGAGTTCGTGGCGAACGTCTCGCACGAGCTCAAGACGCCGCTCACCTCGATCAAGGCCTACACGGAGGCCCTGCTCGACATGGCCCAGGACGAGCAGATGAAGAACTTCCTCAAGGTGATCGACGAGGAGTCCGACCGGCTGCTCTTCCTGATCAACGACCTCCTGAACGTCTCCCGCATCCAGTCCGGCAAGATGAAGATGCACTTCGAGCTCCTGCCGCCGCGGGTGATCGTGGACGAGATCCTCAGCATCTCGAAGGTCCATTCCGAGAAGCACAAGCTCGTCCTGCAACTGGCCGACGACCTGCCGAAAACACTCATCGACCGCGAGAAGATGAAGGAGGTCATGATCAACCTCATCTCCAACGCGATCAAGTACTCGCCCAAGGGCGGGAACGTCTGGCTCCGCATGGGCTACGATGCGTCCAACCTCATGATCGAGGTGCAGGACGAGGGGATGGGCATCTCCAAGGACAACCAGGCGAGGCTCTTCCAGGCCTTCTACCGCGTGGACTCCTCCCACACCGCGGAGATCGCCGGGACCGGCCTCGGCCTCGTCATCTGCAAGGCGATTGTCGAGCACCACGGCGGCCGCATCTGGCTCGAAAGCGAAGCCGGCAAGGGCACCACCTTCTTCATCCTCATCCCGCTCCGCAAGGAGATCCCCCACGACTTCGGGAGCCAGTTCGGCTCCATGGCCTGAGGAGCCTAAGGAAGAGTTCTCAGTCCACCCAGCCATGCGAAACAGACGCGGCCGGCCATTTCGTGGACACGCCGTGTCCATGAAATGGCCGGGCGTTTTTGTGGTCGTCACCGGGAACAGGGGACTTCGGACCTAATAAGTGGACATGCCTTGCGGGTAATTGAGTCCAGGGACGATGGTCACTGATTTGTTGGGGTTCGACGGGTCGATCTCGATCAGGCGGTTCGCGCCCTGCTCGAGGATCAGGATGTTGCCGTCCTCCAGCCGGATCGCCTGCACCGGCCGCGACAGCGAGGCCTTCTTCCAGACCACCTTGGAGTCGGCGTCGATCTCCACCACCTGGCCGCGCTGGTAGTCGGTGATCAGCGTGTTGCCGCTCTCGAGGCGCTGCGCGCGCCAGGGGCGCACGCCCTGCAGGCTCGCCTGCCACTTCTGCTTTCCCTCGCGGTCCAGCTCGACCACCTGGTAGTTCGAGCAGACCAGCGTGTTCCCGTTCTCGAGACGCTGCACCGAGATGGGATAGTTGATCGCGGCCTGCCAGACCGCGTTCTTCGTTTTCGACTCGTACTCGACGACGCGGTTCGAGTAGTACTCCGCGACCAGCGTGTTCCCGTTGTCCAGGCGGATCGCGTCGTACGGGTAGTTCGACTGCTCCATGCGCCAGACGATCTCCCCGCCCGTCTTGCCCGAGGGCTTCACCTCGATCACCTGGTTGAAGTTCGTGTTGGCGATGAGGACGTTGCCGTTCTCGAGCTTCCGCGCGCTCCACGAGTACTGCGTGTTGTTCGCGTAGGTCCACAGCTCGCGCCCCGCCCGGTCGAACTCGCGGATCCCGTTCTGGTCGCAGATCAGGATGTTTCCGACCGACATCCGCGCGTGCTGGACGAAGCTGATCGAGTGGATGTTCTTCTTCTCGATCTCCGCCGCGCCGAACAGGTGCGAGAAGATGCGGACCTTGTCGGAGGAGAATCCCTGGAGGACGCCGACGAGCTTGTCGCCGTTCTTCAGGAGCACCTTCGAAAACCAGCCGGGAGGCAGGTCGGGCGCGGCCTCGTCGCGCTGGAGGTACACCTGCCGCACCGCGGCCCTCGGGTATTCGACGTCCTCCTCCTTGCCCGCGGGCGCTTCCTCGCCCTCCTTCTTGACCGGCACGACGTGGAACTGGACCTGGTCCCCGATCGACAGCAGCCGACCGTAATCGGCCACGAGCGTCTGGACGGGCTTCTCGCGCCCCTCCTCCTTCTTCTCGACGACGCGGATCAGGATGTCCCGCTTCTCCTCCTTGATCTCCGGGAGCGGGCCCCCCAGCGGGGCCAGCACGATGAGCTTGACGTCCTGCCGCCGGAGGCGGAACGGTCCCGAGGTCGTCTCCAGGACCGCCGTCGAGCCGTCGAACGACTTGAGCTTGCCGCTCACCGAGCCGCCGTGGTAGAGGCGGAGCTGCTGCCCCTGGGGATCGATCTGCACCGGGTCTTCCGAGCCGAACTGGATGCGCGCGGTCTCCTCCACGCCGAGCCGGATCACCCGGTCACCGTCCTTGACCCGCACCTCGAGCGCGCCCGACGCGTCGATGGACAGGATCGCGCCCCGGACCTCGCTCCGGTCGGTGAGGATGATGTGGTCGAGGCCGTCGCCGCGGGCCGCGGCGGGCTTGGGGGTCGCGGCATCCTGGGGTGCGGCCAGGAGGAGAGCGGCGAGCGCGGCCAGGAGTTTCATCATCGGGACTATATCATTGGACGTCGCCACCTGGCCGCGCATTTGACAAAAACGCGGTCCCCGAACATTGCAAATGGCGGGGACCGGGCCTAGAATGCGGAGACCTCGATGGCACGACTCATCATCAACGACGGCACCTCGAAGCGAGAGGTCGAGCTCGTGGACGCCATCACGGTCGCGGGCCGCTCCTCCGACAACAAGATTCACATCGACGACAAGCAGTCCTCCCGCCGCCACTTCCAGATCGAGAAGACGGAGTTCGGGTTCAAGCTCGTCGACCTCGAGAGCCGGAACGGCAGCCGGGTGAACGACCGGGTGGTGAACCAGGCGCTGCTGAGGCCCGGGGACCGGATCCAGATCGGGAAGCACACGTTGACGTTCGAGGATTCCCATTTCAAGGAACCCTCGGCCGACGTGGCCGCGCGCTTTGCCCCGCCGCCGGCCGACGCCGTCAAGCCCGTGCCCCCGCCCCCGCCGTCGGCGACCCCGTCGGCCTCGACGCCGGAGCCCGAACCGCGCACCCGCCGGCGGACCACCAGCGGCCACACGACCGCGATCCTCGTCCAGCGGACGGCCCGCATGGAGCAGGTCAAAGAGCAGCAGATGATCCGATGGGTCGGAGTAGGCGCGGGGCTCTTCATCGCCGTCCTCGTCCTCCTGATCTTCCTTCCGGGCACGCCGGCCGGGCCGGGCGGCGGCACCGGGAAATCGCCGATTCCGGGAAAGCCCAGCGAGCTCGACCTCAAGAAGGCCGCGGCGCTCGCCGAGGCGGAGCAGCGCGACTTCGACGCGCTCTTCGAGTTCTGCGACAAGAACCGGACCAACGCCACGGCATTTGACCGCATCCTCGAACTCTGCACCAAGTTCCGCGAGAAGTACCCCGGGAGCATCTCCCTCCCGAAGGTGGAGGATTTCGTGAAGACGGTGACCGCGTCCCGGCAGGGCGTCCGTGGCAAGGAAGTGGACGAGGGGACGACCACGGCACAGGAGCAGGCGAAGAAGAACGACTTCGCCGGCGCGATCAAGTCCGTAAACGCCCTCATCGCCAAGCACAAGGACGTCGAGATCAACGCGAAGCTCGTCAAGCTGCACGACGACATCGTCGACCAGGCCAAGGAACACTTCAAGGGCCGCCACGCGGAGGCGAAGGACCTGGTTGCCGCCGGCAACAAGGACCAGGCGGCCCGGATCTACGAGTCCCTGGTGAGTTCTCTCGGCGACAGCTCCGTCCCGGAGCTCGACGTCTGGTGCCAGATCTCCAAGACCGCCCTCTCGGGCCTCAAGTAGCCTCCGTCCGACGGATGGAGCACCGCTTTTCCGAAGCGCGTTGGGGGTTGGGGTTTGGATTTTCATTGGGATTTGGGCTTTGGGATTTCCCATGGTAGAGCACACCCTCACCGTCCGGGTCCGCTACGGCGAGACCGACCAGATGGGCGTCGTCTACCACGCCAACTACCTGCTCTACTTCGAGACGGGCCGGACGGAACTGCTGCGGGCCGCGGGGGTCGCGTACAGCGAACTCGAGAAGAAGGGGCTGTTCCTGGTCGTGACGGAGGCCTCCTGCCGGTACCGCGCCGCCGCGCGGTACGACGATCTCCTCCGCGTCACCACGCGCGTGGCGGGGGTCGGCAAGGCGAGGGTCCGCTTCGAGTACGAGGTGCACGGCCCGGACGGCAACCTCCTGACCGAGGGTCACACCGAGCTGGCCGCGGTCGACCGGGCGAAGAGCCCGGTCCGGCTGCCGGAGGAGATTGTTCGACGCCTCACGTCGTAATTCCGGCGGATCCGTCCGTCCCTATATAGAAGGCCAGCGATTAGTGGACACGCTCCGGGGCGGGGCCTATAATTTCGGACTGGTCTGGCGGGCACTGGGGGCTTATTGTCGGAGCACACCATGAAGAGGACTCTCTCGCTGTTGGCCCTGGCGGCGTTCGCGACGGCCGCCCTCGCGCAGGAGGACCCCGACCGTCGGAAGAACGCGGCGGCCCTCTACAACGACGGCCTCCGCGCGGAGACCCAGCCGCCGATCAACCTCGCGGTGGCCATCACCAAGTACGCCAAGGCCATCACCGTGGCCGACAAGGAGGGCAACAAGGAGGTCGGCGCCGCCGCCACCGCCCACGCCGCGATCTGCAACGAGAAGCTCGATCCCGAGAACATCACCGAGGCGCTCGCCAAGTGGAAGGACGCCTCCGAGAAGTTCGGCGACGACGCCTACTGGGGCCCGAAGGCCAAGAACAAGACCACCTGGAAAGGCGTCGACCTCTACCTCGAGAAACTGCACGCCCAGCTCGATTCGTGGCGGGTGCTGAACAGCCGGGTCCCCTCGGAGCTGGCCGAGAAGAAGACCGCCACGCTCGAGAAGATCAAGGCCGTCGCGGCCGACAAGGAGGCGATCCCCGGCCTCCTCTGGGGCCTTCAGCATCCCGACGAGGTCATCCGCGACTTCGCCTCCGCCCACCTCGCGGACGTGGTCGACGACGGCGGCATCGCCGCCGTCATCGCCAAGCTCAACGACGCCAGCGCCGAGGGGCGCGCGGGCGCGTCCCTCGCCCTCCAGAAGATCTACAAGAAGTTCAACGAGGCCGCCGCCCTCGACCAGCGCGCGAGCAACATCGAGCGCGACACCAACGTCCCCTTCAACGGCACCGACAAGCCGAAGGCCAGCATGGACAAGCTGAAAGCCGAGGCCGGCAAGCTCAAGGACAAGGCGAACGAGATCCGCCACAACATCCCCGCCAATCTCGCCACGGCCGACATCCAGGGCGCGCTCGAGAAGATCCTCAGCGACGAAAACGCCAAGCCCCAGGCCCGGCGCGAAGCCGCCGGCGCGCTCCTCTGGATCGGCCAGATCTCCGGCGGGTTGACCGACGCGCTCGTCAAGGGCATGGACAGCAAGGACCGGAACGTCCGCGAGGCGTGCTGCCGCGCGGGCGGCGGCGTGAACACCGCGATCAGCACCGACAAGCACAAGCTCGCCGACCGTCTCATGAAGGCCGTCATGGACGAGCCCGCCAAGGGCGAGAGCCGCGAGAGCGCCGACTGGCCCAACGACGAAGCCGTCCGCCAGGCCTCCTGCGAGGCGCTGGAGCAGATCGCGCTCGTGAAGACGCTTCCGGCCCTCATCAAGGCGCTCGATGACAACGACACCCGCGTCCGTCACGCCGCCTTCCAGGCGCTCAAGAACATCACCGAGCGCGACTTCGCCTATGAGAAGGATGAGAAGGGCGGCGACAAGACCTACGAGCCCGACAAGCCCCTCGAGGAGCGCAAGAAGGCGAAAGCCAAGTGGGACGAGTGGTGGACGCAGACGAAGGGCGTGGTCGTCCTCGTCGAGCGCTTCTGGCGTTTCCAGTCCCGCTCCACGGACGCCAGCGCCATTAGGCTCTTCGACCCCGCGGGGTTCCTCAAGGAAGTCGAGTCGCGCAAGTGGACCTCGAGCGATCCGAAGGCCGACGAGGACCGCGCCAAGCGCATCATCGAGGAGTTCCAGAAGATCAAGGACGTCTTCGTCCAGGACGCGGTCGATCTTGGCCCGGATGCCCTCGACAACCTGCTCGTGTTCATCGGCGGCGAGGTCGAGAAGGAGAAGAACGCCAATCCCGCCACGCGGTACTTCGTGGCGGAGGCCTGCGCCAGGCTGGGCGGCGTGGAGAAGATCGTCGCGAAGGCCACGGGCGGCGAGACCGCCGCCAAGAAGGCCGGCGCCGTGACCGCGATCGGGTTCCTCGCCAAGGACAAGGTGGACGAATCGTGCCGCGACGCGCTCACCCGCGCCCTGGGCGCCCCCGAACCCGAGATCAAGGAAGCGGCCGCCAAGTCGCTCGGCAAGGTCGGGAACGACGCCAGCGCCTCCCCGCTCACCACCGCGGCCTCGGACGGGACCCGCGTGGAGGTCCAGCTGGCGGCGCTCCGCGCCCTCGCCCTCCTCCATCCCAAGAATTCCGACACGGTGAAGGCGCTCGGCGAACTCGTGGCCGACGAGCCCGACGGCGGCGCCGCCGGCAAGAAGTCGCGCGACAAGTACGTTCGCGAATACGCCACCGATGCGCTGGGTGCGATCGGCGACGCGGCGGCCATGCCGTCCCTCCTCCGCGCCTGCCGCGACGAGATGAAGAACGTCCGCGAGGCCGCCCGGATCGCGGTCCAGAAGGTCTCGGAATCGGACAAGAAGGCCGCCGGCGAAGCCTGCCTCGCCGTCCTCCGGGACGAGCATCGGAAGGTGGACGACCGTAGCGGCGCGGCGCTCGCGATCGGCTACATGGGCGACCCCGGCCTGGGCAAGGAGCTCGGCCTCCGGCTGCGCGACCCCGCCCCTCCCCGCAAGCTCAGGGACCAGGACCCCGGCGTCCGGATCAAGCTTTGCGAAGCGATGGGCAACATGGGCGCCAAGGGGAAGACGAAGGGCGTGGTAGGCCCCCTGCTGGCGGCGCTTAGCGATGGCGAGGAGACCGAGGCCGTGCGCGTAGCCGCCTACAAGGGGTTGAAGGGGATCTACGACATCGACCCCGAGGCCGAGGGGGCCGCTCCCGACGTCAAGGACAAGAAGTTCAACTACGGCGACCCGGCCGCGATCCGCGCCGAGGCGATCAATAAATGGAAGGCGTTCGCCGACCCGGAAAAGCTTCCCGACACCCAGTAGAACCGGCGATTATCATGGAAGGGCCCCCGTATCCCGGGGGCCTTTTCTTTTGGAGATCACGAGATGATGCGAGATGGGGTGATTCCTCTGTGACCGATCTCTTTATCCCCTCTCATCTCTCTATCTCCTGTTATCTCCCTATCTCCTCATGAGATACTGCACCTTCCAGCACGGCAACCGCACGGCCGCCGGGTTGATCAGCGGGGGGCTGGTCTACGATCTCCAGGCCTGCTTCTTCAAGTCGTTCAAGCGGCCCTTCAAGTTCCGCGACCTCCTGGCGTTCCTGGAGGCGGACGGGCTCGAAAAGCTTCCCCAGCTCGATCTCAAGGCGCTCGCGAACGACCGGGAGGCCTGCCTGCCGATCCGCGAGGCGAAGTTGAAGGCGCCCATCCTCCGTCCCCCGAAGATCATCTGCGTCGGGCTCAACTACAAGGGCCACGCGGCCGAGCAGAAGCTGGAGCCGCCCGCGACGCCCATGCTCTTCGCCAAGGCGTCGAACATCGTGATCGGCCCGGGCGACGAGATCCGCATCCCCTACCCGATTTCCGAGCAGGTCGACTACGAGTGCGAGCTCGGCGTGGTGATCGGGACGCCGGGATACCGGATCCCGAGGTCCGACGCGCTCCATCACATCTTCGGATACACGGTCGTGAACGACGTGACCGCGCGGGACATCCAGCGCGGCGACAAGCAGTGGTTCCGCGGGAAGAGCATGGATACGTTCGCCCCGATGGGCCCGTGGATCGTCAGCCCCGACGAGATGGACGCCGCAAATGCGGCCGTCTCGCTCAAGGTGAACGGCGACATCCGCCAGAAATCGAACACGAACGACCTCATTTTCAACGTCCCGTATCTCGTGGAGTTCATCAGCGCCGCATTCCCGCTGGAGGTGGGCGACGTGATCTCCACGGGGACCCCGTCGGGAGTCGGGATGTTCATGACGCCGCCCCGCTGGCTGAAGAAGGGGGACCGCGTCGAGGCGACGATCGAAGGGATCGGCACCCTGGAGAACCCCGTCGTATGAGCCGGACGGCGCTTGCAAAGAGGCGGCCTCCCGCGGATAATGACCGTAGAACCATGGACGACAGCGGTCCAGTAACCCACCTCCCCCGTGAACATCCGCTATCCTCGAGCGTGCTGGTCCTGAACCGGAACTACACGGCCGTCCGCATCGTCTCGGCCCGCCGCGCCTTCGCCCTGCTCTGCAAGAACTTCGCCGAGGTCATCGACAACCACGACACCGACTTCGCCACGTTCGACTTCGCCGCGTGGATCGACCACTCGCAGGAGCACCGGCAGAGGCCCGTGAGCCACGACCAGTTCGTCATGACCCCCCGCTTCGCGATCGTCGTGCCCCGCGTGATCCGCCTGATGACGTACGACAAGGTGCCCAAGCGGGAGGTCAAGTTCAGCCGCCGCAACATCCTCGCCCGCGACGAGAACCGCTGCCAGTATTGCGCCAAGAAGCTTTCGGCCTCGCAGCTCTCGCTCGACCACGTGACGCCGAAGTCGCGCGGCGGCAAGTCGACGTGGACGAACGTCGTCGCGTCCTGCAACCCGTGCAACACGCGCAAGGGCGGACGGATGCCGTGGGAGGCGTCGATGAAGCTCCGCAAGATCCCCGCCATCCCGCGCAAGAACCCCGCGCTCGCCGACAAGATCCAGCTGGGGCGCTACCGCGTGTGGCGCCATTTCCTCGGCGACGGGGAGATGGCGATCGACGCGTGAAGGGGTTGAGGCGGACCCTCCTGCTCCTGCTGCCCCTTAGCCTGGGCGGCTGCCAGATGTTCGGCGCGCTCAGCCAGAGCGTGGGCTCGGTCCTGGCGACCGCGATCTCCCTCGCCCTGGTCGCCGCCCCCTTCGTCCTCTCCTACTACCTCTACAAGCGAGGCCACTGATCCCAGGCGCGCCTACCGCCGCCGGCCTTCGAGCACTTTCTCCACCGCTTCGAAGGGGAGCCCCGCCTCGAAGAGCACCAGCAGGTAGTGGTAGAGCACGTCGGCCGCCTCCTCGGCGATCTCCGACCGCTTCCCGGACCGCACCGCCATCTCCAGTTCGCAGACCTCCTCGACAAGCTTGCGCCGCAGGCGCGGCGCGTCGTCGAGCAGCGCGTTGGTGTACGAGCCCTTCTTCGGCTTCCGCTTCCGCTCCGCGAAGATCCCGAGCAGCTCGTCGATCACGCCCCGAACGCACCACGGCTTCGCGGTCCAGCAGGTCGCCTTCCCGGTGTGGCACGCGGGGCCGGTCTGCTCGACGCGCGCCAGCAGGGTGTCCCGGTCGCAGTCCCAGTGCAGGCTCACGAGCTTCTGGACGTGGCCCGACTCCCCGCCCTTCTTCCAGTACTTCCCGCGGGACCGGCTCCAGTAGTGCATGTAGCCGGTCTTCCGTGTCCGCCGGAGCGCCTCGGCATCCGTCCAGGCCATCATGAGGACGTCGTTGGTGCGCACGTCCTGGGCGATCACCGGGATGAGTTTCATCGGACGAGCACTCCCTTCTGGCGGAGCAGCTCCTTCACCGCCTTCACCGTCGTCGTTCCGTAGTGGAAGATCGATGCGGCGAGCGCCGCGTCGGCACGGCCGCGTGTCAGGACGTCGTGGATGTGCTCGGCCGACCCGCAGCCGCCGGAGGCGATCACCGGGATCGACACCGCCTCGGCCACGGCCGCCGTCACCTCGAGGTCGTAACCGCTCGTCGTCCCGTCCGCGTCGATGCTGGTCAGGAGGATCTCCCCCGCGCCAAGCTCCGCGACCTTCCTCGCCCACTCGACCGTGTCTAGCCCCGTCGGCTTCGACCCCGCGTGCGTGAAGACGCGGTTCGCCCCGCCCTCGCGCTTCGTGTCGATCGCGACCACGACGCATTGCGAGCCGAAATCGCGGGCCGCCTCGGTGATGATCGACGGCGTCTGCACCGCCGCCGTGTTGATCGAGACCTTGTCCGCCCCGGCCCGAAGCGTCGCCTTGACGTCCTCGTAGGCGCGGATGCCGCCGCCGATCGTGAGCGGGATGAAGAGCCGCTCCGCCGTGCGGCGGGCGATGTCGTGCATCGTCTTGCGCGCCTCGAGCGTCGCCGTGATGTCGAGGAAAACGACCTCGTCCGCCCCCTCCTGCTCGTACCGCTCGGCGAGCGAGGGCGGATCGCCCACGTCGGCCAGGTTCTGGAACTGGACCCCTTTGACCACGCGCCCGTTTTTCACATCCAGGCAGGGGATGATGCGCTTGGTCAGCATTCCCGACTGTTACCGAAAGTGCGGCGCACTTTCGGTAACACTTTCATCACTTCCACCGGACCTTCCCCTTGGTGGATTGCGACCCGGCCGCCGGACGCGTCGCCTGGTGCAGGGCCAGGCCCAGCGCCTTGAAGGTCGCCTCGTTGATGTGGTGGAAGTTCTTGCCCCGCAAGACGATGCTGTGCAGCGTGATCCGCGCCTCCATGGCGAAACTGCGGAGGAAGTGCTCCAGCATCTCGTCAGGCAGGTCGACGTGGCAGTACGGGCGGTCGACGAGATCGACGGCGACCGTGACGAGTGCCTCGTCCATCGGGAGCGTCGCCGAGCCGACCCTCTGGACCGGCCGGCCGCCCAGCGCCTCCTTGAGCGCCTTCCCCAGCGCGATCCCCACGTCCTCGATGATGTGGTGCCCGAAATCGCCGGAAGCCTTCACGTCGAGGTCGAAGCGGCCGAACCGGGCGACCGACTCGAGCATGTGCTTGAGCCACTTGTCCGGGAGGTCGATGGCGTACTTGCCCGTCCCGTCCAGGCCGAGGCGGACCCGAACGTCGGTCTCCTTCGTCTTGCGGGACAGCTTCTTCGTGCGGCTCATCGCGCCATCGCCATCGCTTCCTTCAATCCGAACCGGTTCCGGTAGAGCGCGGAGCCGGCGATGATACCAAAGGCACCCAGCTCTTTGAAGCGGGCCACATCGTCCAACGACGTCACTCCGCCGGAAAAGACCACGGGCCGCTTCGCCGCGGCCACGATCTCCTTCACCGGAGCCCAGTCGACGCCCTCACCCCTCCCCTCCACCGCCACGTTCGTGTAGAGGTAGCCCGCGATGGCCAGCGCATCGGCCCGCCGGATGAACTCGACCGCGTCGACGCCCGCCGTCTCCTGCCAGCCTTTGACCATGATCTCGCGGCCCTTCCCGTCGATCGAGACGACGATGCGCCCCGGGTGGCGGGCCGCCGCCGACTCGAGCCACGCCCAGTCCGCGATCGCCTTCGTGCCGACGATGGCCCGCTCCGCCCCCCCATCGAGCACCGCCCCCAGCGCCGCGTCATTCCGCACGCCGCCGCCCCACTGCACCCGCGCGGGCTTGAGGAGTCCCAGGACGGGCAGGTTCGAGCTCCCCTCTCCGAGGGCGGCGTTGAGGTCGACCACGTGGAGCCATTCCGCCCCCTCGTCGATCCACCGCTTCGCGATCTCCGCGGGCTTCCCATAGACCGTCTCGACCGAGCGATGCCGCTTCGCCTCCAGCTTGACGACCTCCCCGTTCCAGAGGTCGATCGCCGGGAAGACGATCATGCCCGCTCCCTCGCGAACGCGACAAAGTTCTCGATGAGCCGGTAGCCGACCTCGCTCGACTTCTCGGGGTGGAACTGCACGCCCCACACGTTCTTCGCGATCGAGCTCGCCGCGAAGTTCCCGCCGTAGTCCGTCGTTGCGATGCACGGCTCGGTGCACTCGGACGGCGCATATGAGTGGACGAAGTAGAAATAGGCGGACGGGGCGACCCCGGCGAACGGCCCCTGCCCCCGGTGCGTGACCGAGTTCCACCCGATGTGCGGAAGCCGCGCGTGGCGGAGCCGCCGAACGCGGCCCGGGAAGAGCCCGAAGCCCTCGCCCGACCCCTCCTCGCTCGACTCGTAAAGCACCTGCATCCCGATGCAGACGGCGAGAGCCGGCAGTCCGGATTCGAACCGCCCTTTGAGCTCGTTCCGGTACGGCGCGATCTGCCTCGCGACCTTCCCGAAGGCGCCGACCCCCGGCAGGGCGAGCACCCTTGCGGCCACGATCTTCGCGGGCTCCGTCTCCACGGAAACCTCGGCGCCCGCCCGCTCGAACGACTTCTTGAGCGAGTGGATGTTCCCCACGCCGTAATCCAGGAGGGTCAGGGGCAGCTTCACGACGTCACTTCCCCAGCCGCATTTCGATCGACCGGAGGTGGCCCGGCAGGTTCTCGATCTTCGCCAGCGTCATCGCGGTCGGGGCGATTTTCTCGAGCCCTTCCTTCGACAGGTTCTGGTAGAAGACCTGGCGGACGAAGGTGTTGGCGGTCAAGCCGCCCCGACGGCACGCCTCCGCGTACGTTGGGAGGATTGCGTTGGGGCCGACCCCGTAGTCGCCGATCGCCACGGGCGAGTATTCTCCGAGGAAGACCGATCCGGCGCTCCTGATCTTCTTGAGAACTTCGACCGGCTGGCGCGTCGAAACGGCCAGGTGCTCCGCGCCGAACTCGTTGGCGAACGCCACGGCGTCTTCAAAGGAGTCCGCCACGAGCAGCGCCCCCGTGGTCGTCATCGACTTCCGGATGATCTCCGCCCGCTCGGCGGTCTTCGTCTGCGCCTCGAGTTCCGACGCGACCTCGCGCGCCTGCGCCTCGCTCGTCGTGACCAGCACGCAGCAGGTGTCCGGCGAGTGCTCGGCCTGGCCGATCAGCTCCGCGGCGATGAACCTCGCGGACGTCGTGCCGTCGGAGATCACGAGCAGCTCCGTCGGTCCCGCCAGGAAGTCGATCGCGACCTCGTCCTGGATGCGCTTCTTCGCCGCCGTCACGTAGGCGTTCCCCGGCCCCGCGATGATCTCGCAGCGCGGGATCGTCCTGGTTCCGTAGGCCATCGCAAAGATCGCCTGCGCGCCCCCGACCTTGAAGACGCGCTCGACCCCGCAGACGAGCGCCGCGAAGAGGACGGCGTCGGGCACGGCGCCCTTCTCGGTCGGCGGGGTGCAGAGGATCATCTGCTTCACCCCGGCGACCGCCGCCGGGGCCGCGGCCATGACGACGCTCGACGGATAGACGGCCAGCCCGCCCGGCACGTAGAGTCCGGCCCGGTCGAAGGGGATGATCATCTTCCCGAGGCTCACCCCTTTGAGCGGCGAGAACTCGAACGATTTCTGCACGTCCATCTTGTGGTAGCGCACGACGCTGTCGTACATCGACCGGATCGCGGCTTGCACGGTCTGCGGCGTGTTCTTCTCGGCGGCGGCGATCTCTTCGCCCGAGACCTCGAGCTGGGCGAGGTCGGCCTTGTCGAACTTCTTCGTGAGCTTGCGGATGGTCCCGTCGCCGTCCTTGCGGAAGTCGGCGAGGATCTTCTCCACGGTGTCGGTGACATTCCCGGCGAGGCTGGCGCGGCGGTTCGCGTAGCGGGCGCGGGCCTCCGGGGTGAGGCGCGCGACCGGAATCACGGGACCATCCTCTCGATGGGCAGGACGAGGATCCCGGTGGCGCCGGCCTTCTTCAACTTCGGCACGAGCGCGTTGATCGCGTCCTCGTCGACGACGGCGTGGACCGCGAGGAACTCCTTGTCGGCCGTGTCCAGGACGGTCGGGCTCTTGAGGCCGGGGATCAGCTTGACGATGCCGGCCACCTTGGAGCGCTCGATGTTGGCCATGAGGTAGCGTTTGCCGACGGCGTTCTCGACGCTGTCGATCGCGTGCGCCAGGTCATCGGCATCCTGCCGGACCTCCTTCGAGAGCGCCGATCCGGCGATGAAGATCGCCCACGATTCGAGGACCGTGTCCAGGAGGGCCAGGTGGTTCTGCTTGAGCGTCGATCCGGTCTGCGTCAGGTCGGTGATGAGATCGGCCACCCCGATCGACGGAGTGATCTCGGTCGCGCCGGAGACCGGCACGATCGTCACCTTCTTCTTCTTTTTCTCGAAGTACTGGCGCGTCAGGTTGGGGAACGCGGTCGCCACCCGCGCGTTCGGCGGGATCTTCTCGATCGAGGTGATGCCCGAGTGGTCGGGCGCCGCGACCACGAGCCGGCACTGCCCGTACTTGAGGTCGAGGATCTTTTCAACCTTGCAGCCCGTCTCGTGGACGAGGTCGAGCCCGGTGATCCCCACGTCGGCGGCCCCGATTTCGACGAATTCGGGGATGTCGTCCGCCCGCGTGAAGAGGATCTGGTACTTCCCGCCGTTGGTCGTGGCGATCAGGGTCCGGTCGGTCGAGCGGGGGACGCGGATGCCGATGGCGCGGAGGAGATCGAGGGTCTCCTCCATGAGGCGGCCCTTGTTGGGAACGGCGATTTTCAGCGGCATGGTCGCGAGGGACTATAGCAAAGAGGCGCGATAAATCCAACTGGTGGATTTATCCAACTCTTGACAAAAGCCGCCCGGTTTCCTATAAATCTCCCTGCCTGGTGACCCGATACCCAAGGGGCAACACCCGTTCCCATTCCGACCACGGTCGTTAAGCCCTTGGGGCCAATGATACTGCTGGGAATTACATCGGCGGGAAAGTAGGTTGTTGCCAGGCTTATAAAGGGTCCTCCCGCGTGGAGGGCCCTTTTGTGTTTTAAATCACTGATAAGCGGAGTGCGCCGCAGCCCGCTTATCAGTTTTTAGGTCGCTCCGGAGCATCTCAGCCTCCGGAACGATCCTACAACGTTCTGGAAGGGCTTTAGCCACTGATAAGCCGAGTGCGGCGCACTCCGCTTATCAGTGGATGAGGCGCAGCTCGCCCTGGGATCCGGGCTCGGGCGTGACCTCGCAGCGCAACGAGGCGATCGCCGGGTCGGCCTTCAGCGTGATGAGGTGGCGGCCCTTCGGGAGGTCCACGGTCGCGGGACCCGCGGCCCCGGTGATCCCGAGCTTGAATCGGCCCTCGTTCAGCACGTCGACCTCGAACGAAACCTCGGCCGACGTCCCGAAATCCTCCCTCGGCAGGTCGCCTGCAACGGTCCCGAACTTCGGGGCCTTGCGCCCGGCGGCGTCCGCCACGAGCCAGCGCCGCACGAGCGGGCGGTCCGGGAGCCGGAACGGGCCGGGCTTCCCGAGGTCACCTAGGAAGCGGATCAGGTCGCGCAACTCCGCGCGCGTCAGGCCGTTCGCCAGCCCTTCCGGCATCACCGACCCGATCTCCTTCCGCGCCTTGATGTCGGCGATCGCGATCCGGATCGGCTGCTCCTGGTTGGGATCGCGAAGGATCAGCGTCTGCTTGTCCTCGTTCACCTTGAAGCCCTGGACGATCAGATCGCCCTTCGTGATCACCGCCGTCGAGCTGTAGCCCTCTTTCACCTGCCGGTTCGGCCAGAGTACGGACTCGACGATCAGATCGACAGGGAGCCCGGTCCCCACCGCGCTCACATCCGGTCCGACCTTCCCGCCCGCCCCGCCGATCGCGTGGCACGAGAGGCAGTTGGTCACGGTGCCACGGAAGACCTTCTCGCCGCGCGCCGGGTCGCCCTCCTTCAGCGCCTCCTCGCCGAGCGCCTTGACGAATTCGACGCTGTACGCCGGCGCCGCGCTCGTGATCCCCGCCGCCTTGCTCAGCACCGCGCGGAGCGGCTCATCCTGCCGTCCTGCCGAGCTCATCGCGCGGAGGCCGAGCTTCGCGGTGTCTGCCGCAACCTTTGCGCTTCCGAGCGCCGCGGCCAGCGCCTCCGCCCCGCCCTGCCGCGAGAGGAACGCCGTGATCAGCGGTTCAGGATCCTCTTTCCCTTCGGCGAGGGAGGCTGCGGCCGCCGAGGAGCTGCCCTCCGCGTCCAGGCGCAGGAGAGCGATGATCGCGCCGGGAGATCCCGCGCGCGCTTTCCCGCCCAGGAACGCGACCGAAGAGCGGCCACCGAGATCCGCGAGCGCCTCGAAGGCATCCGCCTCCTCGAGCGCCCCGCGCATCGCCTCGACCTTCCAGAGTCCCGCCAGCACGGCGGCCTTCGGCTTCAGCGGTCCTTGGAACCACAGCCGGAGCGACTCGGTCCAATCCCCGGACGGAACCACCCGTCTCAGCCGGAAACTCCCGGCGGCCTCGTCGAGGATCTGCGGCGACTCGGGACGGGCGGGATCGATCTCTTTCAGCACCCGCGCCAGGTCGTCCGGACCTCCCGTCGCGGCGAGGAGGATGCGCGCGTTGGCCTGGACCTCGGGGGTCAGGTCGCTTCGCCGGAGGAGCGCCAGCAGGCTCTGTACGACATCGCCGGTGCCGTCGGCCTTGAGCACGAACTGCACCCGCTCCGCCTTGTTGCCGAACGCGAGCTTCCCCGCGTCGAAGGCCGGCTTCCAATGCGGCTTGAGCGCGTGGACCGCCTGCGTCAGCGCGTAGACGATAAAGCGGTCCATCGGCCGGTCGGCGGCGATCGCCGCAACCTCGACCGCCCTCGCATCGGGGACGTACGAGGCCGCGACCACCGCCTCGAGCCGCACGCGGGGATGCTCGTCCGCCGCGCTCGCGGCGAGCAGGTCGAGCGCGTCCGGCAGCCGGTCGTGCCACCGCGTGATGGCACCCGTCGCGTAGGCCCGGATCCGCGGTTCCTTCGAACGCAGCATCCTCTTCAAAAGGGCGGGCTCCACCACGTCGAGCGATTCGTAGACGCCGAGCGCGTCGATGATCAGACGGTCCTCCGCACCGATCCCGGCGGCCCACGGCCCGAGCGCCCCGACGACGTCCTTTGAATCCGCGAGCAGCCGGCGCGCCTGGTATCGGGTCCACCGCTCCGGCGAGCGCAGCTGTTCCAGCAGCTCGGGCACCGACATCGCCGAGAGGTTCGGCGGCTTCACCGGCGCGCGACCCTTCGCCGTGATGCGCCAGATCCGCCCGTGGGACTTGTCCCGGTCGGGGTGGCGGAAGGAGGCCTGGTAGTGGCCGATGATCGGGTTGTACCAGTCCGCGACGTAGATCGCGCCGTCGGGTCCGATGCGGACGTCGACGGGCCGGAAGCTGGAGTGGCTTGAGACGATGAGCGCGGGAAGATCTTTCGCCCGGAACCCCGCGCCGTCTTCGAGCACCCGGAACCACGTGACCGCGTTGTTCAGGAACGCGCCGCCCACCATCACGCCCTGGAGGTCCTCGGGCCACGCGGCGCCGCCCAGCACGTCGACGCCCGCGATCTTGATCGTCTTGTCCCAGATCTGGGCGTACTGGAGGAAGTGCGTCGTCCGGATCATCGTGGGCAGCGCGTAGTAGATGCCCTGCCCGTTCCCCGCGACCACGATCGGCTGGCCCCAGTCGTCGAACGCGATCCCATAGGGGTTCTGCGGGCCCATGTCGTAGCCGAGGAACGGGTCGAGGCGGAGATCGCGATCGCGGAGGCGCCAGATTCCGGCCTTCTCGAGTTTCTCGACGCCCCACGGCGTCTCGACGCGCGCCGTTGCGTGCAGCCCCTGGCAGAACATCATCTCCCCGCGCGGGCCCCAGACGAACGAGTTGATGTTCTGGTGCGAGTCCCCCGTGAAGAATCCTTTGAGCAGGACGCTCTTCTCCGGCGCGCGGCCTTCGCTCCCGCTGTCCTTGAAGTGCAGCAGCTCGCCGCCGCTCCCGACGAGGACGCCGCCGCGGCCGATCTCGAGGCCCATCGGGGTGCTCAGGCCCTTGACGAAGACCCGAGACTTCTCCGCTCGGCCGTTTCCCTCGAGGACGACGATGCTGTCCTCCGCCTCTTCGCCCGGCCGGAGCTGCGGATAGGAGGGCCCGCAGGTCACCCACAGCCGGCCCAGCGGGTCCCAGCGGATCTGGAGCGGCTTCACGATGCCGTCCTTCTCCGACGCGAAGAGGTTGACCTCGAAGCCGTCGGCGACCTTGAACGACCGGAGCTCCGTCTCCGGATCGTCGCGATCCTGCATTGCCATCAACGCGGTCAACGCGAGAAGCGCCGTCACTTGGCCCCCCGCAACAGGAGTTTGTGGATGTCCTCGTCGTCGCGGCGCACTTCGGCCAGCCGCTGCTGCATCTCGACCGGAAACCAGCGCACGCGACGGTCGACGTGATCGCGGCTGCTGGGCTGTTCGATCCGGTCGCCGTTCAGAAAGGCCCAGTTCGAGGGCCTCCAGCTGTCGAGCCACTCCCGGTTCTTCTTCCGGACCGCCGCGAGCAGCTCGCCGGACGGCTCTCTCGGGGCGATCCCAAGATGGCGGGCGACCTCCTTGGCAACTTCGGCCTGCCCGGCCTCGGAAAGGTGCATCCCGTCGCGTGTCACCCGGTCCTTCCACGTCGCCGAAAAGAGATCCACAAAGAGGAGATTCCGCTTCGCCGCGAGCTGTTTCATCGCGGCCACGTAGAGCCGGAGATCGTCGTTCCGCCGGGAGAGGTCCGGCAGAGGCGGGGTCGGCTTCTCGTAGGCGACCGGGGAGACGATGACGATCCTCTTCGTCGACTCGGAGAATTCGCCGAGCAGCCGGTCGTAGGCCGTTTGGAAACGGTCAAGGCCGGGCTTCCCCTCCAGTGCCTCCAGGGCGCCGAACTGGGCGAAGACCACGCCCGCCCCGACGCGCGCCAGCTGGTCGCGCCAAGGTCCGAAGTTGAGCGGCCGCGGCTGCTCGTAGACCGTGTCCCCTTCCCACGCCATGCTTCGAAAGAGGATGCGTTTCGGTCCCTGCGACGCCGAGAGGATCGATTCGAAATGACCCGTCGCCTGCTGGGCGAGCACGTCCTCGCCCCCCGTGAAGACCACGACATCGTACGGATCCAGGCTGAAGCCGCCCTGGAACGCGGTCCGACCCTTCGCCCAGGGGCGGATCCAGGGCATTCCATCGTCGCTCACGCCTTCGAGAGCCCGCGAATCGAGGTTGTGTCCATAGAGGCGGAGGTCGTCGACGAGAGTGCAGGCGAACGACTTCTCGTCCGGTCCCCGGCCGATGAGGAGCGCCGCCCCCTTGGGATCGAGATCGCCGGGGCGGACGTCGCCCGTCGCCGAGGTCTCGCCGTTCACGATGATCACGCTCTGCTTTCCCTGGATGGCCCGATGAACGCCCACGGCCACGTGGAACCAGTGGTGGGCGGACAGCCGCTTGGGCTCCGTCTGGAGCGAGTCCCCGGTGGAGGCCTGGAACCGCAGCGATCCGTCGCGGTTCATGACGAGTGACCAGGCGTTCCCGCGCGCGACGAGGACCGCGTCGCGCATCTCAATCGGGCAGATCCAAAGGCAGACCGTGAAGTCCGCACCCCCCGCTCCCAGCGCCGCCGGCGGGTCGACCTGGACGAAGGCATCGATGCCGTTGAGGACCAGCATCTGGCCCGATGTGCCGACCGGGGAATCCACAAAGGAGACGCGCCCGCTGGCCTTGCCGCCGGGCTCCGCGTCGCCGTCGAACTTCCACCGCGCCACGGGCGCATCCTGCACGAGCAGGGCCGCGAGGAGGAGCAACGCGGGCATGGATCAGTCCTTGACCAGCGGCTGCTCGTCGCTGTCGTCGGTGATGCCGGAGACGGGGGTCGCGTCGGGCGGCGCGGGGCGCGTCTCACCGGGCTGGGTGGCCTCCGCGGGGTTGGTCGACTCGGCCCGCGTCCCCGACGGCGAGATCGCGATCCCGCTCGTCTCCTCGAGGGGCGACGGCGAAAGCTGCGCGGAGTCGGGGTGGCGGAGCGAGACGTACGAGAGCGTGCCGAGCGTCGAGAAGAGCGAAACCGGGAGCGTCAACCCGAGTCCGAACGCGATCCCCTCGTAGATGGTGACGAGCCGACGGAAATTGTTCCACGCATCGGCAATTTTGGACCCGGATTCCGGCCGGCCGAAGATCCACTCCGGAAGGGCGATGGCACAGGCGGCCAGGCCCAGGGTGACGAACGAAATCACCCCGACGGCGACGGTGATGATCAGCCAGTGGAGCACGACCCGTCCCCACTGCCGGCGCACCAGGTTCCACGCGCCGTTGACCGAGCGGGTCACGCGCTGCCCCTCGATCGCGGCCGCCGCGGGCACGTACAACGAGGCGAGCTGGTAGAGGAGCGCCCCCGCCATGGCGAGGAAGGCGAAGGCCATCGGGAGGAAATAGGCGATCCGGAGGAAGGAAGCCCCGCCCGAGCCGTTGTTCCGCACCCACTTGAACCCGTACAGGACCGCCACCGAGAACAGCGTCGGCGCGATCGCGATCGCGGGATAGACCGCCGAGAGCACGATATTCGATTTGGCGAAATGGAAGACCTCGGGCAGGCTGTACTCCTGGCCCTCCAGCTGCCGGCGGGTGACGTAGGCGAGCGCGGTCCAGATGAACGCGAACCCGAAGATCCAGAGGACGGCCGACACGATCGCCATGGCCCACTCGCGCGGGTTCTCGCGCTCCCCGCTCAGGGCCCAAAGAAGTCCCGACAGGACCCCGAGGGGCGCAACGCCTGCGGCCGAGAGCAGCAGCTTCTTCGGATCGAACGCAAAGGAGGCGCAGCGGAGCATGTCCACCGGGCCGAGGTACTTCCCCACCATCGGCTCCAGGACCGGCTCCGGAGGCGCGGCGGGCTTCGGGACCGGGCGCGTCCGGCGGTCGCGCAGCTTCGGCTTCTCCTCGACCGGCGGCGGCTTCGTCTCCTCCTTCGAAACGTCGGGCGGCTTGGTCTCTTCCTTCGTCTCGGTCTTGAGCGCCTCGGGCGGCTTGGTTTCGGACTTGGCCGCCTCAACGCGCGAAGTCACGGCCGGCTTCGTCGTTGCGGGCGCGGGCTTCTTCTCGGCGGGCGGAGGCGCCGTGACCGGCATGCGCGCCGTCATCGGGCGGAGCGTCCGGGCGGTCGGGGCCGGCGGCGGGGCTTTCGCGGGTGCGGGCGGCGGAGGCGGCGTCGGATCCTCTTCCTTTTTTGCCGCTTCGCGCATCGGCGCGAAGCGCCGCGGCTCGGTGAAGTACTCGAGGAGCTCGGGCATCTCGTTGGCGGCGCGCCACGGCTCGCCCAGCTTCTTGACCAGGTCCGTGGGCCGGAGCTGCCCGCCCTTCACGAGGACCAGCACCTCCTCGAAGCGCATGACCTCGTTGTGCCCGGGAAGCCCGAGCATCCACTGCTTGGGCGATGCGGTCGGCGGAGCCATCGTCGATTCCCTAACCCCCAGAGACTACCCCAGCGCGCGGAGACGAAGGGAAGGATACCACGCTCCGCGTCCCCGCGCCTCTGCGGCCGCTTTCTTATACCCGGATCATGTCCAGGAGGATCTTCGCGCGCGTCTCGATCTCGTCCTTCGTGACCTTTTGAAGCCGGCGCGTGCCGAACTCCTCGACCGCGAGCGATCCCATCACCGTTCCGTAGACCAGCGCCTTCCGGAGCGACGTCGCGTCGCCGCCGCTCCGCGCGAGGTAGCCGACGATGCCGCCCGCGAAGGAGTCGCCCGCGCCGGTCGGGTCGACGACCTTCTCGGTCGGGTAGGCGGGGATCGAGAACTGGAAGTCCTTGGTCGCGAGCGTCGCCCCGTGCTCGCCGCGCTTGATGATCACCGTGGGCACGCCCATCCCCAGGAGCTTGCGGATCGCCGAGGCGCAATTCGCGGAGCCTGCCAGCTGCTGCGCCTCCTCGTGGTTCACGCAGAGCGCGTTCACGCGCGGAAGCAGCTCCTCCAGCGGCTTGCGCTGGGAATCGATCCAGAAGTTCATCGTGTCCAGCATGACGAACTTCGAGTCCTTGAGCTGCCCGAGGACCGACCGTTGCGTCTGCGGACTGGAGTTGCCCAGGAGCACGTACGGGGTCGACGAGAAGGCCGCCGGGATCTTCGGCTCGAACTTGGCGAAGACGTTCAGGTGGACCGAGATCGTCTCGGCGCGGCTCATGTCCCCCACGAACCGGCCGTGCCAGCGGAACGTCTCGCCCTCGGCGAACTCGAGGCCCGCGGTGTCGATCTCGCGGGAGCGGAGCATCTCGACGTGCTCGGCCGGGAAATCCGTACCCACTACCCCGACCATCCGCGTCGGCGCGAAGCGGCTGGCGGCCAGCGAGAAATGCGTGGCCGAGCCGCCGAGGATATCGGCGTGTTTCCCGTGCGGCGTCTCGATCGTGTCGAGCGCGACGCTCCCCACCACCAGGACGCTCGTCATATCATTCCCAGTGTAACATCGATCCGCGCGAGGACACGCGCCTTGCCGAGCACGCCGAGCGTCTCGTGCATGGCGGGGCTCTGGTCCGATCCCGTGACGGCGACGCGGAGCACCTGGGCCAGTTTCCCCAGCTTCATGCCGCGCTTCTCCGCGGCCCGTTTGAGCAGAGCCTCTACCGGCTCCTTCTCGAACCGCTCCATCGGTGCCAGCCCGGCGCGCAGCTCCTGGAGGATCTCCCGGCCGCCCTCGATCCGGACGCACTTGGCGACGGCCTTGTCGTCGTAGTCGACCTTCTCCTGGAAGACGAATTTCGTGAGCGGGACAATCCCGTCGAGCCGTTTGAGCCGCTCCTGCTGCTGGCGGACCGCCTCCCGGAGGGTCGCGGCATCGGCCTTCGAGAGGTCGTACTTCTCCGCCAGGTACGGACGGCACAGCTCGACCAGCCGGTCGAGAGGGCACTGCCGGATGTAGTGCCCGTTCATCCACTGGAGCTTGTCGACCAGAAACCGCGCGGGCGTGGTCCCGATGCGTTCGACCGTGAACGACTTGACCATGTCCTCGAGCGTCATGAGCTCGACGTTGTTCCCCGGCGACCAGCCCAAAAGCGCCAGGAAGTTGACGATCGCCTCGGGCAGGTAGCCCAGCCGGCGGCATTCGTCGACCGTGACCGGGAGGCCCATCTCGCGGTACTTGTCGATCTCGCGCTTCGAGAGCTTGGCGCCGTTCGGATCGAAGATGAGGGGCATGTGGCCGAACTCGGGCGGAGTCCAGCCGAACGCGCGGTAGAGGGAGATCTGTTTGGGGGTGTTCGCGGTGTGCTCGTCGCCGCGGAGCACGCGCGTGATCCCCATGTCGTGGTCGTCGATGACGACCGCGAAGTTGTACGTCGGGAAACCGTTGGACCGGATGATGACGAGATCGGGATCGGGCGACGTGTCGAACGCCATCTCCCCGTGGACCAGGTCCTTCCAGCCGATCCGCTCGCGATCGATCTTGAAATAGAGGGCCTTCCCCTTTTCGGGGTCCTCTTTCCAATAGGCGCGGCCCGTCTCCTCGAGCTGCCTGGCGCACTCGCGGTAGCGGTCGAGCCGCAGGCTCTGGTAGTGCGGCCCTTCATCCCAACTCAGCCCGCACCACGCCAGGCCTTCCTTGATGGTCTTGAGGGAGTCCTCGCGGTTCCGCGCCTGGTCGGTGTCCTCGATCCGGAGGACGAAGACGCCCTTCTCGTGCTTCGCGTGCAGGTAGTTGTAGAGGGCCGTTCGTACGCCGCCGATGTGGAGATCTCCCGTCGGGCTGGGCGCGAAGCGGACGCGAACGGTCATAGGGGGGCGGATTCTACTCGACCCACGCAAGATTTCAACCTCTTTGAAATATTGCGGGAGGCCCAGGCCGCCTGGGCGGCGTGCTTCCACGACTGTCGGATCGCCCGGTCCGGTATGCCGATCCTGCGGCACCGGGCCACCTCGTCGGTCAGCCGGGTCCCGCACACGGACGGATCGTCGGTATTCAGGGTGACCCTCAGGCCCTCCTCCAGCATCCGCTTCACGGGGTGCCGCTTCCAGGACGGCGCCGCTCCCGTCTGGATCTCGCTCGTCGGACAGACCTCGAACGTGACGTGCCGGCACCTTTTGAGCAGCTCGGGGTCCTCGAGTACGCGGAGGCCGTGGCCAATTCGGCGGGCGCCGAACCGCTCGACCGCTTCGCGTACATTCCCGGCTCCGCCCGCCTCTCCGGCGTGGATCGTGACGGGCAGATCGAGCCCTTTGAACAGGCGCAGGAAGGGCATCGCGCTCTTCGACTCGTCGCCCGCCAGGTCGAGCCCCGAGAAGACGTCCGTCCCCTCGACCGCCCTCGTGGTCGGGCCGTTATCCTTCGGGCTGAAGTCGCGGCCGAACGTCGCGATGAACGTCACGTCGATCCCCGCGCGCCGCGCACCCCGGGCCACCCAGTCGGCGACGTCCTCGCCCTTGGCCTTCATCCGCCGTCCGAAATGGGTCGGGCTGAAGCGGAGCTCGAGGTAGACCACGCCGTCTTTCTTCGCATCCTCCACGGCCTCGAATGCGACGCGTTCGATCCAGTCGCGCGAAGGGTACAGCCCGCGGTAGAGCGCGAACTTGGAAAGGAATCGCCGGAAGCCCGGCTTCTCCCCGCTCATCGTCGTCCGCCGGCGCAGCTCGCGGCGAGGCAGCTCGATCCCCGTCTCGCGCGCCAGCTCCGCGAACGTCCCGAACCGGATGCTTCCTTCGAGGTGGCGATGAAGGTCGATCACAGGGACTCGACGACCATCGCGATCCCCTGCCCGCCCCCGATGCAGGCGGAGGCGACGCCGTGGAGCTTCTTCCGGCGGCGGAGTTCCAGCAGGAGCGTGAGGATCAGGCGTGCACCCGTGGCGCCGAGCGGGTGGCCGAGCGCGATCGATCCGCCGTTCACGTTGGCGCGGGCACGGTCCAGCCCCAGCTCCTTCTCGACCCCCAGGTACTGCCCCGCGAACGCCTCGTTGATCTCGAACAGGTCGATCTCGCCGAGTTTCAGGCCGCCCTTCTTGAGCGCCTCCCGGATGGCCGGCGCGGGCCCGATCCCCATGTGATCGGGCGGAACGCCCACGGTCGCGTACGAGACGACGCGGCCGATGGGCTTGACGTTCGCCTCCTTCGCGCGATCCTGGGACGTGACGACGAGGCACGCGGCGCCGTCGACGATCCCGCTCGCGTTCCCGGCGGTGACCGTCCCGTCTTTCCCGAACGCCGGGGATAGTTGACCGAGTTTCTCAACCGACGTGTGGGGTTTCAGATGGTCGTCGCTGTCGAACAGGACCCCGCCCTCCTTCTTCTTCAAAGGGACGGCGACGATCTCCTCGCGAAAGAGCCCCGCGAGTGCGGCCCGGACCCCTTCCCGGTGGCTCCGCATCGCGTACTCGTCCTGGGCCTGCCGCGAGATGCCGTACTTGCGGGCGACGTTGTCCGAGGTCTGCGCCATGTAGAGGTCGCAGAAGGGATCGCGGAGCGATTCGCGCAGCGAGTCGACCAGGCTGAAGTCCCGTCCGAAGCGGATCGTGTCGCCGCGGAGCCCGCGCGCGACGTGCGGGGCCTGGCTCATGTTCTCCATGCCGCCGGCCAGCACCCACGAGGCGTCGCCGCACCGGATGAGCCGGGCGGCCTGCGCCACCGCCTCGATGCCCGAGCCGCACAGCCGGTTGACCGTGAGGGCGGAGCAGGCGACGGGAAGTCCCGCCTTCAGGCCGACGTGGCGGGCCCCGTAGATCGCGTCCGGACCCGTTTGAAGGGCGTTCCCGATGACGCAGTGATCGAAGAGCTCCGGCTTGACCCCGGCGCGACGGACCGCCTCGCGACCGGCGATCGCCGCCAGGTCGACGGCCGTGAGGTCCTTGAACGCGCCGAAGCCGGAGGTGCCGGAGTACTCCGCCCAGGGAGTGCGAGCGCCCGCGACGATGACGATGTCGGTCATTGGCCCGTGAATCTCGGAGGTCTCTTCTCCAGAAACGCGGAGGTCCCCTCCTTCATATCCTGCGTCCCGAAACAGCCGCCGAACAGGTCGGCCTCGAGCGCCATCCCCTCTTCCAGGGACGCGTCCAGCCCGCGACCCACCGCCTCCAGCGTCCTTCTCACCGCGATCGGCCCGACCGCGAGGATCTTCCGGGCGATCGAGCGGGTCTCCTCGAGCAGCTTCTCGCGGGGAACCACTCGATTGACGAGGCCGATGCGGAACGCCTCGACGGCATCGACCGGCTCGCCGGTCAAAAGGAGTTCGAGAGCCCTCCCGCGCCCGACGAGCCTGGGAAGACGTTGCGTCCCGCCGTAGCCGCACATGATCCCGAGCTTCACCTCGGGCTGCCCCAGCTTCGCCCCCTCCGCCGCGATCCGCATCGTGCAGGCGAGCGCGAGTTCGCACCCTCCGCCGAGCGCGAAGCCGTCGATCGCCGCGAGGATGGGCTTCCCGAGGTTTTCCATGACGAGCGTCAGCCGCTGACCGAGCGACGCGTTCTCACGGGCCGCCTGCGGGTCGAGCTTCGACAGCCCCGCGATGTCGGCCCCTGCGACGAAGGCCTTCTCGCCGGCCCCCGTGAGGATGACGGCCCGGATGGACGCGTCGTCGCGCAGCCCCTGGAACGCGGAGGTCAGCTCGGCTATGACGGTGACATTCAGCGCGTTGAGCTTCTCCGGCCGGTTGATCGTGACGGTCGCGATCCCATCCTGTGATTCGACGAGGATGGTCCCGTACGCCATCATTTCACCGCGACGATCTTCACTTCCTTCAGCCGCACGTCTTCCTTGCTCGGCCGGTCGGTGTTCTTGTCCACCTCGACGAGGCCGATCTTCTTGGCCGTGTCGAGCCCGGCCGCGTTGAGCTTGCCGATCACGGTGAACTTCTTGTCGAAGGCGGGCAGGCTCGTCAGGCAGATGAAGAACTGCGACCCGGTGTAGCCGTTTTTCAGGTTCCCCGACATCGAGACGGCGCCGGACTCGTGAAGCGCCGCTTCCGTCTCCGCCTCGGACTTGAGCGCGTAGCCCGGCCCTCCGTAGCCGTTGTCGTAAGGGCAGCCCGACTGGATCCAGCTGTTCTTCACGACGCGGTGGAAGATGAGCCCGTTGTAGAAGCCGCGCTTCGAGAGCGACACGAAGTTCGCCACGTTGTTCGGCGCCTCCTCGGGCAGCAGGTCGAACTGGAACGAGCCCATCGACGTTTCGACGACCGCCGCCAGGCGCGCCTGGTCCTCGCCCTTCTCGTTCTTCTGGGCGCCGACCTTGATCGTGGTGACCGCCGACTTGATCTCCTTGTCGCCTCCGCGGTACACCGCCGTCACGGTCATCGTCCCGGCGTGCAGCGAGGGGATCCGGAAGACGCCCACGAGCGACTTCTTGGACTTGAGGGTGATCCGGGCCGGCGCGATCCGCTCCATGAGGTGCGGGTCGGGACGCACGATCGAGAAGAGGAACTGCTTCGTCTTCCCGGCGCCCGCGTCGAACGCGACGTCGAAGCTGAGCGACCGCTCGTCGAACGTCAACTCCGAGAGATCCGCGGCCTTCTCGCCGTTGTTGGTGAGCGTGACCTCGGCGAGGATGTCCTCGCCCAGCACGACGTCGGCCTTGTCCGCCGCGAGGGCCAGGGCGATGTCGGATTTGGCGGCGTCCTGGGCCAGCGCGGCGCCCGCCAGGAGGAGGGCGACTGCAAGGGTCCGCATGGGGTGCTCCTTTTATTTGAATTCTATACGGGCTACTTTTTGTTTCGTTCGACGACGGTCACTTTCTTGATGACGACGTCCATCTCGGGCTTGTCCTGGTGGTGCACGCCGCAGCAGCGCGTCGCGCCGCTGGGCGGAGCCTTCTGCCCGCAGGTCTTGCACGGGAAGACGTGGTCCGTCTTCACCCGCTCGATCTCCTTCACGAAGTTCTCGCCGCCGATCACCTGCCCGAAGATCGTGTAAGTGTTGTCGAGGTGAGGCACGGAACCGAAACAGATGAAGAACTGCGATGTGGCGCTGTCGGGGTCCTGCGTCCGGGCGGCCGAGACGGTTCCGAACCCGTGTTTCGCCGCCGAGAATTCCGACTTGAGCGGTTTGACCTCGGGCTTGCCCGGCGTCGGCCCCCCGCCCTGCATCATGAATCCCGGGATGATGCGGTGGAAGGTCGACGCCTCGTAGTAATTGCTCCGCGCCAGGCGCAGGAAACTCAGCACGTGGTTGGGCGCCAGGTCGGGCCGCAACTCCATGGAGATCTTCCCGAAGTTGGTCTCGATCTCGGCGATCCAGTCCCTCATGACAAAGACGCGCACCTCGTTCGACGTCTGGTCGCCGAACGTCCACCGGATCTTGTAGAAGCCTTCCTTCTCCTCGACCACCGGCAGGACGCTCGAAATGTCCGTCGTCCGTCCGATAAAGCCGCCGGCCTCGACCGCCACCGCCCGTCGCGTGATCCCCTGGGTCTTCCCCGTGGTCTTGACCACGCGGTCGTCGGGGTCGCGGATCTCGAGCCCCTCGAGGTACGTGTCGGGCTCCTCCAGCTTCGCCTCGGCGTCGCTGCCGTTCTCGATCGTGAACTTGAGCGGCATCTTCTGGCCGGGGCGGTAGACCTTGTCGGGCGACTCGATCGTGAGCTTCACGCCGCCGGGTGAACTCAGAAGGATGCCCAGGACGATGCCGATGGCGCTCATTTCTTCGAGTAGTCGTAGAAGCCGCGGCCCGCCTTCTTGCCCACGTGCCCGGCGGCCACCATGCGGCGCAGCAGCGTCGGCGCGGCGAACCGGGAGTCGTGGAACTGGTCGAACAGGATATCCATGATGGAGAGCGTCGTGTCGAGGCCGACGAAATCCAGGAGCGTGATCGGGCCCATCGGCATGCCGCAGCCGAGCATCATGGAGGCGTCGATGTCCTCCTTGGTCGCGAGCCCGTGCTCGACCGCGCGCACCGCCTCGCAGAGGTAGGGCACGAGGAGCAGGTTCACGATGAAGCCGGGCGTGTCCTTGGCGGTGACGACCGTCTTCCCGAGCGACTCGCCGAACGCCCTCGCCGCCGCGTACGTCTCCTCGCTCGTGATCTCCGGCCGGACGATCTCGAGGAGCTTCATGAGCGGCACCGGGTTCATGAAATGGAGCCCGATGAACCGGTCGTGCCGCTTCGTTGCCGCCGCCTGCGACGTGATCGAGATGCTCGAGGTGTTCGAGGCGAAGATCGCCGACGGCTTGCAGGTCCGGTCGAGCTCCGCCCACACCTTGCGCTTCTCGTCGAGGTTCTCGACGACGGCCTCGATGACGAGGTCGCAACCCTTCAGGTCGGCGAGAGCGGTCGTACCCGAAAGATTGCCCAGGGTCTTGTCCATGTCGGCCTGGGAGACCTTGCCCTTCCTGACGCCCTCCCCCAGGAAGGTCCGGATGCGCTCCATTCCCCTCGTGAGCGCCTCTTCGTTGATCTCGCGGACGACGGTCTTGTAGCCCTTCTGGGCGCAGACCTGGGCGATGCCCGAGCCCATGAGCCCGCAACCGACGATGCCGACGTTCAGGATTGCCATTGGGGCCCCGATATTACCCAAAGGAAGAGGCGTGAGTCCAGAGTCGGACGTCCTTTCGCTATAATGGCCTCGAGATGAGACACGACGGGGACCGCGTCCTGAGCGTGGTCGTGCCGTGCTACAACGAGCGCGCCACGATCCGGCCGCTCCTCGCGCGCGTCGCCGCCATCCCGATCGTCCGCGAGATCATCGTGATCGACGACGCCTCGACGGACGGGACGGCCGGCGCCCTCGCGGAGGCCGTCTCCTCCTGGCCCGCCGGCGGCCCGACGCTCCAGGTGCTCCGCCAGCCGGCGAATCGCGGCAAGGGGGCGGCGCTCCGGGCCGGGTTCCGCTGCGTCAGCGGGCCGATCACGATCGTCCAGGACGCGGATCTCGAGTACGACCCGCGCGAGTACCCGAAGCTCGTCCAGCCGATCCTCGACGGCGACGCCGACGTGGTCTACGGCTCGCGGTTCGCGGGGTTCCCGCGCCGCGTGCTCTACTTCTGGCACTCGCTGGGCAACCGCTGCCTGACCACGCTCTCCAACATGACGACCAACCTGAACCTCACCGACATGGAGACCTGCTACAAGGTCTTCAAGTCGGAGATTCTCAAGTCGATCCCGATCCGCTCCGACCGGTTCGGCTTCGAGCCGGAAATCACCGCGAAAGTCGCGAAACTCGGCTGCCGCGTCTACGAGGTGCCGATCTCGTATCGCGGGCGCAACTACGCGGAGGGCAAGAAGATCACGTGGCGGGACGGGCTCCGCGCGGTCGGGACGATCCTGAAGTACTGGCTCGTCGACGACCTGGGGATTCCGACGGGCGAGATGACGCTCAAGCTGCTCCAGAAGGCGACGGGCTACAACCGCTGGGTCTACGAGATGCTGCGGCCGTGGATCGGCCGTGAGATCCTCGAGGTCGGCTCGGGCATCGGCACGATGACGCGCCACTTCCTGGGGCACGGCCGGGTCACCGCGTCGGACATCTCGCCCTACTGTCTCGGCGAGTTGCGGCGGAGCTTCGGCGGGAGCGACGCGGTCGCGGTCCGCCACCTCGACATCAGCCGCAATTCGTACCCGGAAGTGGAGCTCTACGACACGATCGTCTGCCTGAACGTCCTGGAGCACATCGGGGACGACCGCGAGGCGTTGCACAACATGCACCGGCTGCTGCGCCCCGGAGGAAGGCTGCTGCTCTACGTCCCGGCCAACCCGCGGCTGTACTGTGAAATCGACCGCGGCGTGGGACATCACCGGCGGTACGAGATGGACGACCTGGTCGGGAAGATGCGGGCGACGGGATTCCGGGTCGCCCACCAGCGCCACCACAACGTGCTGGGCGCGGTCGGCTGGTGGATCAACGGCAAGGTGTTCGGCAGGAAGACGATCGCCGCCCGCGACGTGGGCGGCTTCGACCTGCTTCTTCCGCTCGCGAAGCTCCAGGACCGGGTGGAGTCTCGATTCGCCCTGTCGATCCTGGCGGTCGGCGAGAAGCCCCCGCTGGCATAAAACTGCGTGGCAGTTTTTTTCCCTTGCCCCTACTTCTCCTTGCGGTAGGCCTTGAGGACGGGAAGGGTCTTGTCCGCGACCGAGGCGAACTTGGCCGCGTCGTCCTTGATGGCCTGGGGGTCCTGGGGGGTGACGTTACCGGCCCAGCGGACCAGGAGAGCGTCGGCGCGGGCGGCGATGTCGCCCGGCACGATGTTCTTGGCCGCCGCATCCTTGAAGATCTGGCCGGAACGGATCGGCTCCCTCCGGTCCTTGAGAAAGGCCGCCAGGATGTCGCGCAAGCCGACGGCAAAGCTCTTCATCGCCACGGGGTCCGCCTTTTTGACCTCTGCCGCCTGCTTTTCGAGTTCGGTGACGTCCTTCTGGAACTTTTCGAAGTCGATCATAGGGGCACGATCATAGCGGGTCCGCGCAACCGCTCCTAGCAATTCTCGAGCGCCACGGCCATCCCGAGACCTCCCGAGACGCAGAGCGTGGCGACGCCCCGGCGCGCCTTCCGGCGCTTCATCTCGTGGACCAGCGTCGTGACGATCCTCGCGCCCGTCGCCCCGACCGGGTGGCCCAGCGCGATCGCGCCGCCGTTCACGTTGAGACGCGACCGGTCCAGCCCGAGCTCGCGATCGCAGGCGAGAACCTGCGCGGCGAAGGCCTCGTTCAGCACGATGAGATCGTAGTCCTTGAGGCTCCATCCGATCTTCCGCTCCAGCGCCCGGAGCGCCGGGACCGGGCCGAGTCCCATTTCTGCCGGATCGAGGCCGACGGAGGCCCAGCCCGCGATTCGCGCGAGCGGCCGGGCTCCGCGGGCGCGGGCCTCCGACGCGATCACGAGCGCCGCCGCGCCGTCGGTGATCCCGCTGGAGTTCCCGGGATGCACCGTCCCGCCGGGCTTGAAAACCGGCGGCAACCCGGCGAGCGACTCGGCCGTCACGCCGTCGCGGGGCGCCTCGTCCCGGGAGACGGGGCCGACGGCGACGATCTCGTCCGTGAACCGGCCCTCCCGCCGCGCGCGCTCGCACCGCTGCTGGCTTTCCACGGCATACGCGTCCTGCTCGGCCCGCGAGATCGCGTACCGCTCGGCCAGCCGTTCGGCAGTCGCGCCCATCACCTCGCCGCAAAGCGGACAGAGGAAGCCGTCGCGGTACATGGCGTCGATCGCCTCCGTGCTTCCCAGTCGGTAGCCGCCCCGCGCACGGTCGAGGAGGTACGGAACCCGCGACATCGACTCGACGCCGCCCACCAGGACGAGATCCGCGTCCCCTGCCGCGATCGACTGCGCCCCGAGGGCGAGGGCCTTCAGGCTGGACGCGCAGGCCTTGTTGACGGTGAACGCGGGGACCCGGTCGGGCAGCCCGGCGCGTCGGGCGACCTGCCGGGCGAGGTTGGGACCGTTCCCAGCCTGCCGGGCGCAGCCGAAGATCACTTCGTCGATGTCGGCCCCCGGCAGTCCCGACCGTTCGAGCGCGGCCCGACCGGCCCCTCCGCCCAGTTCAGCGGCAGGAATATCTTTGAACGAGCCGAGGAACTTCGCGATGGGCGTTCGGACCGCCGAAAGGATGAAAGCCGGAGGCATTTGGGGTGAATGTATAGGCTTGAGATGGGCACGTCAACCGGAGTATGGGTTGGGCCCCAAGAGTGACAATTCCTGTCAAGGGAGCACGAGTGGGCGACAAATACTGTCACTTTCAGGGGGGCGTACTCCCCTGAGATTCATGCATTGATTATGCCCTTAATTCCCAAGGGGTTATATTCCATGAAGATCCGGAAGTGGCACGAGCCTTGCTCTAAGATGGCTCAAATGAAGACTCTCCAGGGGCGAAAGGAGGTGGGCCGGGAGCTTCATGGGTAGGGTCGCCGGCAGGGTTAAGTTTGAAAATTTTCGGAAACGTTTTTTTTGGAGAATAGACATGCGACGTGGGAAGAAGAACCAGGGCTTTACGCTGATCGAACTGATGATCGTGATCGCGATCATCGCCATCATCGCGGCGATCGC
>JBGPCZ010000007.1:0-67486 GCA_041482015.1 Planctomycetota bacterium
GACAGATCGGATCTGTCACTCAACAGTTGGGCCAGTCGATGTCGGCGGGGAGCTCGACGCCCAGGGATTCCTTGGGGGGGAGATGAAGGCCCGCCTCGCGGACGGCGGGGAGGATGTCGCGGACGTAGTCCTTCATGCACTCGGCGGAGTCGCGCTTCTTGAGGCCGGCCGCGATGGCGTACTGGTTGCCCTCGCTTCGGGGCCGGCCCATGCAGACGAGGCCGAGCTTGAGCCAGCGCTCGAAGAGGCCCTGGACCCGCTCGCGGTCGCGCTCCTGTCGGCAGAGCGGGATCGCGATCCGCTCGCCGTGGTCCTGGTGACCCTCCTCCTGGGCGACGATCTTGGCCACGATCTCCCGGTACGGCGTCCAGCTCGAGCGGTCGTATTCGCGGAGCTGCCAGAAGCCGCCACGATCGTAGAGCCATTGCGCGATGCCGAGCTCGAGGAAGCTCCCGGCCATCGGGATGGGCTTCTTGCGGAGCCGCGCGTTGACCCATGGTTCCACCGACTCGCCCACATGCTTTTCGTACAGCCCGGCGACCGCGAGGTAGTGGTCGGTCTCCTCCTGCACGTGACGCGAGATGAAGCGGAGCGCGGGGATGTCTTCCACGAATTGGAGGCCGTGACCGAACAATTGGACCGCCGAGAGTTCGCGCCACGCCTGGGAGCGCATCATCTGGACGACGGTCTCGCGGTAGCGGGGCTCGCACTTCGAGAGCGGCCGATCGCCGCCGGCGCTGGTCATGGAGGCGCATTATGGATTCCCGATGAAGGATCGTCAAGCGTCCGATAAACTTGCCCGCTCCACGGGCGGAAAAGTTCCCATTTTGAGGTTTCTTCTATAACCAATTAGGGGGCAACGGTTTACCGGTGGGGTCTGGAGGTGGGGGGGTTGACAGAACCGGTCATTTTTGGGATAATCTCGCCTTGTCGCTGAATTCCGGGTGCCAGCCCGGAAGCGGGGGAACCACCTCTGGGGTGAAGGCCTTCGAAAGGAAGGCTAGGGCAGACTGATGGGCCCGAACCCGACAGCTAACCTCGCAAGCGTCCATCGGGCCGGTTGACGTCCACCATCAGGCCCCTCGCGGGTTTCCGCGTCTGCGGAGGCCCGCGCGAGGCGCACGGTGACGAAAATCCGCTGGAACGAGCTTGTCTTCGGCAAGCGCAAGGACCCGAACGACCCGACCGTCCATCAGCATCTCTCGCTCGTCGCCTTCCTCGCGTGGGTCGGCCTCGGCGCCGACGGGCTGAGCTCCGCGTGCTACGGCCCTGAGGAGACGTTCAAGGCGCTCGAGACCTACCGTCATCTCGCCCCCTGGCTGGCGGTGGCGACCGTGATCACGGTCTCGGTCCTCTCGGCCGCCTACTCCAACACGATCATGGCCTTCCCGTCGGGGGGCGGCGGCTACTCGGTCGCGACGCGGACGCTGGGGCGCCACGCGGGCATGATCTGCGGCTGTGCGCTCGTGCTCGACTACATCCTGACGGTCGGGATCTCCGTCTCCGCGGGGGCGAAGGCGATCTTCAGCCTGCTGCCGCCCCATTGGTCGCATTACAAGATCTACGTGGCGCTCGCGGGAACTGGCCTCCTGATGGTGATGAACTTCCGCGGCGTGAAGGACTCGGTGACCGTCCTGATGCCGGTCTTCATTCTCTTCCTTGTGACCCACGCCGTCCTGATCGCGATGGCGATCTTCATGCCGTCGGCGACGGCGCCCGCGCACGTGGCGGCGGCGAACGCCACGCCCCTGGCCGCGTTCGCCGCGATGACGATCATCATCAAGGCTTTTTCCAAAGGGGCCGGGACGTACACGGGCATCGAGGCGATCTCGAACTCGCTTACGATCCTCCGCGAGCCGCGGGTGCGCACGGCGCGCACGGCGATGATCTACATGGCGGCGTCGCTCTCGCTCGTGGCCGGCGGCCTCCTGATCGGGTACCTCCGCATGGACGTGATGCCGGAGGGCGACCGATCGTTCAACGCACTGCTCTCGGTGAAGGTCTTCGGTGGGGGCGCCTGGGGCAAGGTGATGGTCCCGCTCACGCTGGCCTCCGAGGCGGTCCTCCTCTTCGTCGCGGCGCAGGCGGGGTTCATTGACGGCCCGCGCGTGCTCGCCTCCATGGCGGTCGACTCCTGGGTCCCGCGCTGGTTCAGCCGGCTGAGCGACCGGCTTACGGTCTCGAACGGAATCCTGCTCGTGGGCCTCGGGGGTGTCGCGTCCATCCTCCTGACCAACTGCGAGGACGAGAAGCTGGTCGTGATCTACAGCTTCAGCGTTTTCGTGACGTTCCTCTTGTCGCAGTCGGGCATGATTCGCTACTGGGCCCAGCACCGCGAGGGGATCTGGTACCTGCGCCTGCTGGTCTCGATCCTGGCGGCGGCCGTCTCGGCGACGGTGCTGGTGGCCCTCCTCTGGACGCACAGTCTCGTCTGGGCGGGCGGCACGCTGGCGGCGATCCTGGTCATGGGCCTCTTCTGCTTCCTTGTCCGGCGGCACTATGGTTCGGTGGGCCGGAGCCTTGCGCGGCTCGATACCCTGGTCCAGGCCGCCGAGGTCGATCCGCACCACGAGCCGCCGCGCGTCTGGGACAAGAACGCGCCGACCGCGGTGTTCCTGGTGAGCGGGTACAACGGGCCCGGCATGCACACGGTCCTCGGGCTCCAGAGGATCCTGCCGGGCTACTTCCACCAGATGGTCTTCGCCTCGGTGGGGACGTTCGACTTCGACCGGTTCAAGGGACAGGGCGAAGTAGAGAATCTCAAGGCCTCGGTGACCGACGCGCTCCAGAAATACGTGGCGCTCGTGCAGCGCTGGGGCTACGCCGGGGAGTCGCGCTCCTCGTTCGGCGTGGATGCGATCGAGGAGCTGGACGAGCTCTGCGGCCGGATCGCCGCGGACTATCCGCGGTCGGTGTTCTTCTGCGGGGACCTCATCTTCCACATGCCGTCGGCGCTCACGCGGCTCCTCCACCAGGGGACGGCGGAGGAGCTCCAGCGGCGGATCCGCGCGCGGGGTCTGCCCCTCATCGTCATCCCGATCCGGGTGTGAGCCGGAGTCCGGCCACGAGCTCCGCGTGCCACGGGTGGGTGGGGTCCGCCTTCACCGCCTCGATCTCCCGGCGCATCCGTTCGAGGATCGGAGCCGAGGGGACGTCGTAGACCTCGCCCTGGAGCACCTGCCTCAGCCCGGCGCGTCCCTCCTCCCGGCCGAGGAGGTCCAGGAAGAGCGGCGGCAGCTGGTAGTACAGGAGGATGAATTCGCGCCAGAGCCTCACGCCGTCGCGAACCGTCTTTTCGTAACCGGCAAAAGACGGCGTGCACACGTTTCCCGACTTGAGCGCCGGGACGATGGCGGCCGCCGCGCGCTGGGCGGATTCGGCGGCCACGCTGACGCCGGAGGAGAAGATCGGGTCGATGAATCGCGCCGCGTCGCCGACCAGCAGCCACCCGTCGCCCGCGAACCGGTCCATGGCGTAACTGTAGTTCCCCTCACGGACGAACTCGTGGACTGCCCGGGCGCCGGCCATCCGGCCCGCGAAGCCGGGATGGGTGGCGAGGTGTCGCGCGAAGAACTGTCCGGGCTCCTCGTCGCCCTTCACGAAGTCGTCGCGGCGCGTGACGATGCCGACCGACGTCACGGTCGGACTGATGGGGATCTGCCACAGCCAGGCCCGCGGCATCGGGAGGATGTGGAGGTGGATGTAGTCGGCGGTTTCCGACGGCCCGCGGTCCACGTTCTCGAACCAGGAGTGGACGGCGAACTGGTCGAACAGCGGATCGCTCCGCTTCAGGTCCAGCTGCGATCCCACGATGGAGCTGCGGCCCGAGGCGTCGACCACGATCCGGCTCCGCATCACCCGTTCGGCGCCCCCGCCGCCCGGCCGGACGCGCACGCCGGCGGCGGAGCCGTCGGGGAGGAACTCCACGGCCGTGACTTGGGAGTCTTCGATCACCCGGGAGCCGAGGCTGCGGGCGTGGTCGAGGAGCAGCCTGTCGAAGCGGCCGCGGTCGACGTGATAGGTGTAGTCCTGCCGAACGCCCAGGTGCGGGATGGGCTGGAACTTCAGCACCCGGGTGGCCGGGTCGGACCCGCGGGTCCAGACGGCGCCGTGCTTCCGCACGAATCCTTCGCGCTCCAGGACGGGAAGGAAGCCGATCTCCTGGAAGACGCGCGTGGTCGAACAGATGAGCGATTCCCCCACGTGGGACCGCGGGTGGACGGCCTTGTCCAGGATGACGTGATCCACTCCCGCCTGCCCGAGGTAGGAGCCGAGGATCGCGCCGGCCGGGCCGCCGCCGATGATGATGACCTCCGCGTCAGGCCGGCCGCGACGCGTCGCGGCCCTCGTAGGGTCCGGCGCCGGGCCTCCCCCCGGCTCGCTGCCGCCCACTTTGACGCTCATCCCCATCGCTGCGAAGATCCGGTCTCGGAGGGCCAGGTACTCGTGCGAATCAAGATCGCGAGGCCGGGGCAGCCCGATGGGGACAACCTCCTGGACGGTGCCCGGCCGGGGGCTCATCACGATCACCCGGTCGGCGAGCTGGACGGCCTCTTCGATGTCGTGGGTCACGAAGAGCACCGTCTTCCGCTCCTCCTGCCAGAGGCGGATCAGGTCGGAACGCATTTTCAGGCGAGTGAGGAAGTCGAGCGCGCCGAACGGCTCGTCCATGTAGATCAGGTCGGGATTGGCGGCCAGCGCGCGGGCGATCTCGACCCGCTGCTTCATGCCGCCGGAGAGCTCGCGGGGGTAGGCGTTCTCGAACCCCTTGAGCCCGACCATTTCCACGTAGTGGGCGACGATCTTCTCGCGCTCGGCGGCGCTCCTGCGGGAAAGCCCGAAGGCGATGTTCTCGCGGACGGTGAGCCACGGGAAGACGCCGTTCTCCTGGAAGACGAAGATCCTCCGCGGGTCGGGGCCGTGGACGGGCTGGCCCTCGACCTGGATCTCGCCCCGCGTGGGCGTGAGAAAACCGGCGATCAGGTTGAGGACGGTCGATTTCCCGCAGCCGGACGGGCCCACGATGCAGACGAATTCTCCGTGACGCACCTCCAGGGTGACGCGTTCGAGGACCGGGATCTGCTCGTCGGCCTTCTTGCCGGGGAAGCTCATCCACAGGTCGCGGACCTGGACGGCGGGCCGGGGCTCGCTCACCGGCTGTACCCCCATCGGACTTCGTCGAACTTCTCGAGGCGGCGGACGAGCTGGTCGAGACCCAGGCCGATGAGGCCGATCATGACCATGCCCGCGACCACGAGGTCGTACCGCCTCCCGGCGTTCCGCGCGTCGATGATGAGGAATCCCAGGCCGGAGGTGACGGCGATCATCTCCGCCGCGACGACGACGAGCCACGCGACTCCGAGCGCGATGCGGATGCCCGTCAGGACCTGCGGCAGCGTGGCGGGGAAGATGACGCGGCGGAAGAGCTCGAGACGCCCCAGTCCGAAGTTGCGCGCGGCGCGGATGTAGACCTGCTGGATGTTCTGGACGGCCGCCATGGCGGAAACGGTGATGGGGAAGACGCTGGCCAGGAAGATGAGGAAGATGGGGGCGCGGTCGTCGACGCCGAACCAGAGGATGGCGACCGGGATCCATGCGATGGGCGAGATCGGGCGGAGGATCTGGATGATCGGATTGAATGCCGAGAAGAGGCGCTGGAACCAGCCCAGGAGGAGCCCCATGGGGACGCCCACGAGAACGGCCAGGGAGAACCCGACCGTCACGCGGAAAAGCGAGGCCACGATGTACTTGATGAGGAGCCCCTTGCGCGCCAGCTCGACGATCCCCATCAGCACGGCGAACGGTTTGGGGAAGAGTTCGCTGCCGGAGATCCGCACCGACACGTCCCAGGCGACGAGCAGGACCGCGGCCACCCCGAGCGGCAGCCCGACCCTCGCGAGGAGGGTGCGGTGTCGCGCGCCTGTCTCGATCACCGGATGAGTCCTTTCCGCTGGGCCTCGGATTTCGAGGCCGGGTCCTCGTACTGGAATCCCTCCACCGTCGCGCTCTCCGGGACAAATGACGCGTCGCAGTAGTCCTCGAAGTGCGCTTTGCCTTCCAGGATCCCCGCTTCACGGGCCAAGAGCTCGATCTCCTCGAAGTCGGGACGGCGGACCTTCAGGTTCGTGTACTTGACGCGATCGGGAGGCTTGCTCAGGACGAATTCCAGGAGCCGGGGATCCTGGTTGTAGTAGTACTTGCTCACGAACTGCGCCGCCTGCATGCGGTTGTCCATCGCCCGGTCGAGCCACACGCCGCTCTTGGCGATGCCGTCGACGAGGGCCTGGACCTGGGCCCGGTGGTCCCGGATCACGTCCTCCCGGACGGCCAGGACGCACGAGATGAATCCCGGCCACACATCCTTGGTCAGCCAGAGGATTCTTCCGTATCCGTCCAATTCCGTCTGGCCCATGAAGGGTTCGCCGGAGCTGATCGCGTCGGTCGCCCGGGCGTAGAGCGCCGTCGGCATGTCGGGCGGGGCAAGCTCCAGGAGCTCGATATCCTTGAAGCTCATGCCCCGCTCCTTGAGCGAGCGGAACACCAGGAGGCGCTGGTTCGAGAAGCGGTTGGGGACCGCGACCCTCTTCCCGCGGAGGTCCTCGGTCCTGAAGATTCCCGAGTCCTTGTGGACCATGACGGCCGAGCCGTCGCGATGGCCCAGGTAGACGATCTTGATGGGGACACCATCCTCCCTCAGCTTCATCGCCAGGGGAGCGAGGATGAAGGTCGCGTCCGTGTGCTTGGAGATGAACGCCTCCTTCAGCTCCGGCCACCCGTTGAACCGCACCGGTTCGAACCCGCCCACTCCATTCAGGTTCTTCTGGATGAAGTGGTTGACGGGGCAGGTGAGGTGTCAGGTCACCGGCAGGAAGCCGACCTTGAACGGGTGTTCCGCGGACTGGGCCCGGCGGAAGAGGTCGAGGTTCAGCCACGCGTGGAGCAGGCTGATTCCCGCCACCCAGGGGATCACCGACAGGAGCAGCGATTTTCGCAGGGTCATGTCCTAACCGTCACTTTCCGTGGGCGCGGAGCGGATCGTGAACCGCTTTGCGAGCGCCACGATTGCGCCCAGGGCCGCGCAGGCCCCGCCCGCGACCGCCGACTCCTCCCATCGCGGGGAGAAGATCAGGATGAATCCCCGCCCTTTCACCAGGGCCGCAAAACTTGAGACGCAGAAGGGGATCAGGAAGAACCGGAAGGTCGGCCAGGGCCCCAGCCGGACCCGGCTCTTCCCGGACGCGGTCGCATTGATGTAGAGCGCGGCGCCGATGATGGCGCTCAGCCCCAACGAGGTCAACCACACGCCCGGGCTGCGGTCGAAGTATCGGACGAGCACCACGCTCCACCATATGAAGTAGCACCAAAGGACGAATCTCCCCGCCGAGAGGTTGGCCAGGTATTTCAAGCTCCGCCCCTCCTGATGATCCGTCGCGGGAGTGAGGGAGAGCATACACCAGGGACTTCCGTGCTCTCAAAGGTTTCATCCCTCCGGGGCCGCGACGTTCGTGGGCACCCCGGATCCCTCCGGCTCGCAGGGGACCGAGATCGGGCCGGGCATCGAGGCCTTCATGGGCCGCGGCCTCGCGATGTACGTCCACGCGTTCATCGCCTCCGCGCGCGCCCAGAACCAGAGGCCCTTCAGGAACATCCTCACGGTCGTCCAGCCCAGCGTGAAGCCGAGGAGGCGGGGGCGCCGCCCGTCGTTCCGATCCCCGTAGATCCCGAGCTTCATCTTTCGCCGGGCGATCGAGACGAGCCGCCTCCGGTGGAGCCCGATGAACGGCAGCGCGCGCTTCGCGCCCCGGTGGTAGAAGGGCGGGACCAGGAGGAAGCGGTGCGACCAGCGGTAGGTCGGGATCACGTTGAAGAAGTAATAAAGGGACGTGTCGATCAGCATCGACGCCGTCATCAGGTCGAAGTCGCCCATCACGGCATACTTGTCGCGGTAGATTGCCTCGAAGAAGTACTGGAGGTACCGCGTGTACCCTTCGTTGTGGCTCTCCAGCAGGGACGCGAACTCCGCCGGATCCGGATTCATCCGGCTCCTCCGGATCAGCTCGAGCGTCCAGCTCACCGAGAACGAAAGCTGGTCGATCCCCGGGCTGTAGAACGGGTCGAGGAACCCGGCCGAGTCGCCCACCATCGACCAGCCCGGCCCCGCCACGCGGTCGACGAGGTAGGGGAGGTTCGCGTACATGCGGAGGTCGCCCTCCACCGGGACGGCGTCGCGCGCCAGCTGGCGCGAGAGCGGATTGCCGTCAACGAACCACCGGAGGCGCTCCTCGGGGGTCTTCCCCTGCGGCGTGACCATGCGCCGGTCCCACACGGCGCCGATGCTCATCTCCCCGCCGCTCAGGGGGATGAACCACATCCAGTACCCGTAGCCCGTGAAGTGGTTCGTGGCCAGCCGCCGCGAGGCCAGGACCGAGCGGACGAAGGGATCGGCCGGGTCGTTCCCGGCGATCTCCTCGCCGTCCATGTCCTTGACCCCGTGGTAGCGCGCCCAGATCGCGGTGGTCGGGTGCTCCTCGATCGGGTGGAGCCACCCGCGCTTTCGCGCGATGAGCGCGGCGCGGCCGGAGGCGTCGACGATCCAGCCCGCGCGGACTTCGACCGTCGTCCCGTCGCGCTCGATCGTGACCGCGCCCTCGGATCCGCCGGCCTCCCCGGGGAGCCGGACGTCGACGACCTTCGCCGGGCGCCAGAGCTCGGCGCCTTCGCCGACGGCGAGCGAGAGGACGTGCTCGTCGAGCTTCTGCCGGTCGAGCTGGAACGTGGGGAGCCGCGGGAGCTGGCCGGGGCCCGACTCGCTGGCTTCCTGCAGGCGCGAAACCTTCCCGTTGTGGAACCAGAAGCGCAGGCCGTGCTTGGGCAGCTGCTCGCGCGAGAGGTGGTCGAAGATCCGGAGGACCCGCGTGAGGAAGTACGCCGAGATCTCGACGGTCGACTCGCCGACCTTCCAGTCGAAGGCCGGGGCGCGCTCGACGACGAGGACGCGGAGGCCCGGGTGGCGCCGCCGGAGGAGGAGCGCGGCCGACGCGCCGGCCAGGGCGCCACCCAGGACGACGACGTCGTAACGCTCGGAGTTCATGGGGTGCGGTGCCGATTCTCCCGCACGCCCGGCGCGAAAGCAAGGCGAAACCTTTTTTCCGTCACACTCGTGTTCGTTTGGGAATAGGGTATTATGGGACGGGTGGGGAACGCATCAACCATGCGCCCTCCGGCGTCGTATATCAGGGTATCTACGAAAAAGACGGGGTTAACGAATGTTGAACGCGGTGCTGATGCTGGCGCTCCTGGGGCAGGACGATGCGGCGGTCAAGGAGGCGCTCGATCGCTTCAAGACGGGCATGAAGGCGACGAGCGCGGTGGGGCAGGCGGCGGCGATCACGGAGCTTGCCAGGACGCCGCACGAGAAGACGTTTCCCAAGATCGCCCCGTTCGTGATGGACGGGGCCAAGGAGACGCGGATTGCGGCGGCCAAGGGGCTGGGCAACTTCACCGATTACAAGAAGATGGCCACGCCGACCCTCATGAGCGCCCTCTCGGCGCCCGCGAACGCGAAAGAGTTCGACGTCCTGGCCGCCATCTACGAGGGGCTTGGGAAACTGGCCGACCCCCTGTCGCTCGACACGGTGCACAAGGGGTTCCGGAGCGAGCAGATCAAGCCGGCGAAGGCGGCCATCGCCTGTGCGGGGGCGATGAGGCAGAAGGAATCGATGGACGTGCTGATCGCGCTCCTGACGGACGTCCAGAAGTGGCTCAAGAACAAGCAGGGCGGCCCCTACAAGGATGACAAGGGTCAGAACGGGGACGACAACGCCATCAAGACCCGGGTGGAGGACATCCAGAAGGAGATCATCAAGGCCTTCCAGGCGATCACGAAGGAGAAGTGGACCACCGCACAGGAGTGGGAGCTGTGGTGGACCAAGCACAAGGCGACCTTCGAGCCCTCGAAGTAGCCTGCGGGTGACGAATCACACCGTGTGATTCATCACCCTCACTTCTGCCGGTCGATCTTGCTCTCCACGTTCTGGAATGTGTTCGACTCGTCGCCGAAGTCGCGCACGTTCTTTCCGAGCGAGATCCCGATCGTCCCTGGACCCCCCTCGCGGCTGTTCCCGATCGTGTTCCCGCGGAAGACCACGCCGTCGTGATGTCCTTGCAAGATCACGCACGCCGCCCGACCGTTGTCCAGGATCAGGTTCTTCTCGAAGATGTTCCGGTGCGCCCCCATCGGCTCCGTCTCGTTCCGGAAGAGCACGCCGGTCCGCGCGTTCCCCGTCACCGTGTTCTCGCGGAACAGGTTGTCCGTGTCCTTGTGGCCGATCGAGATGCCCGCGCCGCGGTTGTCGCGGCTTTCGTTCTTCTCGAAGACGCCGTGCTTGACGCGCCAGCAGACGTAGATCCCGTCGCCCCCGTTTCCCGTCGACCGGTTGCCCCGCACCACCGGCCGCTGCGATCCGCTCCCCGGGTGGATGCCGAGGCCGGAGTTCTGCTCGACCTGGCAGCCTTCCACCGTCACGTCGTCGCAGACCTGGAAGCTGATGCCGTCGCCGTGATAGTTGCGGATGGCGCAGTCGCGGATCGTCACGTTCGCGGATTCAAAGAGATAGATCCCGCCGCCCCTGCATCCATCCAGCCTTTCCCGCTTCTCCCGGTTCCCCTCGATCGCCAGGCCTTCGACGGTGACGTCCTTCACGTTCCATCCGCCCACGATCGGGAACGCGACCGCCGCGGACGCCTTCTGGGCCACCATGTAGTCCAGGTAGAGGGGCGCAGAGATCTTGAACGTCCGGTCGTCCACCTGCGCCGTGAGCGTGGCCGTGGTCACTTCGAATCCGCCCCCCGAATGATCGTCCCGGATCATCACGCCGTCGCCTACGCGGAATCCGGCGGGCTCGGCGAGCGTGACTTGGCGCTCGTAGCAGTCGCCGTCAAGCACGAGGAGGGATTTCGCCCCATCGCAGGCGACGAGGACGGTCTTCCCCGGCGTGCCCGCGATCGAGACGTGGCTGCGCAGCGTCAGCGCGTTCCTCATCGTGAACCGGCCCGGCCCGATTCGCACGGTCCCGCCCCCGAGTCGCGCGATCTGTTCGACCGCGGCCTGGAGCACCCGGTTGTCGCTGCCGCGGAGGTCGCCCTCGTCGATGCCGACACGGATCTCCGCCCGCCGCGGCACACCGGCGTCCTGCCGCGCTTCGAGTAGCGCCGCGAGCGCCAGGGCGATTACGAAAGTGGCCGTCCAGCGGATCATTCTCATGGTATTCTCCCCATTGCGTCTTCCTCTATACTTACGCCGTCGGGCCTTCTCCAATCTCCCCCGCGCAGCCGGGCGTAGAGTTTCCGGAGGTCCCCCGTGAACTTATCACCCCGGGTCCGTGTCGAGCTCGAATGAGCGGAGGGCCGTCCATCGTCCGATCCGCCCCGTCCCCGGACGTCGACCTCCTCGCGCGCTGCGCCGGCCGCGCCTCCGGGGCGTGGGAGGAATTCCTTGCGCGCTACCGCGGCGTGATGGAGCACGCGGCGCGCGCGACGCTCCAGCGCGTGATCGGCTCGGTGCCGGAGGACGACCTCGAGGCGGTCGTCGAGTCGACCCTCCTGGGGCTGGTGAAGGACGACCACGCGTCACTCCGATCGTTCTCCGGGCGCAGTTCGCTGGCCGGCTACCTGCAGGCCATCACCGCCAAGGTCGCGCTCAACCACCTCCGGAGCGAGCGCCGGAAGGGCTGGCTCCGGTTCCGTCCGCTGGACGCCGCGTCCGACGCTCCCGCCGGGGAGCCGCCGGAGGGGGACCCGGAGCTCCTGGCGTCCCTCCGCCGCGCGATGGAGAAGCTCGCGCCGAGGGACCGCCTGATTCTCAAGCTCTTTCACCTGGATGGGGCCGGCTACCGGGAGATCGCCTCCCTCCTCGGGGTTTCGATGAATGCCGTCTCCCCCGCCCTGATTCGCGCGCGCGACCGATTGCGTGCACTAATGGAGCGCGACCGGTGACGTACGGGTATGAAATGCCCGGACCCCGAACTTCTCGCCGCGACGGCGGAAGGCCTGGACCGGCCTGACGGGGACTCGGTTCTCGATCACGCCGCGGACTGCGACGATTGCCGCCACGCGCTCCTGGTGCTGCAGACCGGGAGTCCCGCGCCCGCCGAGGCGCACGCGCCGGCGCGCCCCCGTTACACGGTCCGCACCCGGGTCGCGACCCGCTCCCCGTTCCCCTGGGCGGTGGCGGCCCTGCTGCTTCTCTCGGTCGCGGGGCTCGTCGTTCTCGCCGGGCGCTTGAACCGTCGGGCCGACCCGCCGGAACCGGGGAGTGCCCCGATCGCGGAGATTCCCGTCAAGCGCGAGTCCCCCCCGGCCCCTCCTCCGCCGCGTGACCCTCCCCCGTTCGAGCCTCGAAACACGGAGGAACCCGGGAAGGAGAACCGCCCCACTCCGAAGCGCGTCGAGGACCCGCCGCGGAACGAGATCGAGCGGGCGCCCGTGAATCCCGTCGCTCCGCCCGTCAGGCCGGAGCCGGCAAGACCGGCTCCTCTCAAACCCGTGACGATCTCGGTCGTGGCGATCCTGGATCGCGTGGACGGCGAGGTCTTCGTGCTGGCGGGCCGCGACTTGGGTCGCGAGAAGCTGCGGGCCAGGGCGGGCGTCGAGATCAAGCCGGGCGAAGGCCTGGAGTGCGTGGGCGCGCGGAGCTTCGCGCTCGTGAGCTTCGCGGACAAGACCCGCATCGAACTTGGAGGCGATACGCTCGTCCGCGAGATGCTCAATGCGAAGGGGAAGCGGGTCTTCATCGAGAAGGGGACGGTCAAGGCGGAGATTGCGAAGCAGCCCAAAGACCAGCCGATGATCTTCGACACCCCGCACGGGGAAGCGAAAGTCGTGGGCACGGTCCTGAGACTCGTCGTCGAACCCGATCCGAAGAAGGGGACGAGCCTGGAGGTGGAGGAGGGGAAGGTCGAGCTGGTCAACGCGGTGGGCCGGACGGTCGAGGTCGCGGCCGGACACGGTGCGGTCGCGGCGACGGGGGTTCCGCTGGCGGCGAAGCTCTATCCGAGGGAGGAGGTCCTCTTCGCGCTCGACTTCGAGGACGGCAAGAGACCGCTGGTCGTCGACAATGGGACCGTGGAGCGGGGGCCGGGGAACCGCCTCTGCCTCGCGGGCGAACCCGATCCGAGCGGGAGCTGCAAGCTGTTCTTCGGCGACGGGACCAACGGTCTCCTCACCTTCATGGGGGACGAGGTCCTGAGCTTCGACTACTGGACGGATCCGCAGGCGAGCCAGGTCAACTTCAACTTCTGGGACCGGACGCAGGGGCGGAGCCACGAGGGCCAGGTGGCCAAGGTGGTCGTCGGGAAATGGACTCACGTCACGTTCAAGCTGGCCGACCTGGGCGATCCGGGCACTCGCCTGAAGGAGGGGGACTGGGTCGCGGGTCTCTACATGCAGTCGACGGGCCCGGCCCCGCGGAAATTCTACATCGACAACCTTCAGATCGTCCGCACGCGCGCGCTGAAGCCGCGGCCCGCCGAGATGAAAAAGTAGGAGGACCGAGGATGCGCCTGATCCCGCTGCTCGTCGTCGTCCTGCTCGGTGCCGCCGCCCCCCGGGAGGGGCCGGACGTCGGTCCCAACGAGTCCGACGAGCCGATCGCGAAGGAATTCTCCCTCGAGCGCGGCCGGAAGTTCCTGGACGACGTCTCCCTCCAGTGGCAGCGCGAGCGCAAGTGCGTCACCTGTCACACGAACTTCTCCTACCTGGTGACCGGGGCGACCCACGCCGCGAGCCGGCCCGCCTACGCGGACGTCCGCAAGTTCACCGAGGAGCTCGTGAGCGACCGCTGGGTCGCCAAGGGGCCCCGGTGGGACGCCGAGGTCGTCGTCGCGGCGGCGGGGCTCGCCATCAGCGATGCCGAAGGCAGCGGGAAGCTCCACCCGCTGACCCGCAAGGCGCTCGACCGCATGTGGACCGTCCAGAAGCCCGACGGCGGATGGAACTGGCTCAAGTGCGGCTGGCCGCCCATGGAATCGGACGACTACTACGGCGCGACCCTCGCGCTCCTCGCGACCGGCCGCGCCCCGGAGGGGTACGCCGCGACCCCCGCCGCACAGGAGGGCGTGAAGAAGGTCCGCGAGTACCTGGCGAAGAACGCGCCGCCCTCTTTGCACCACAAGGGCATGGTCCTCTGGGCATCGAAGTACCTCGAAGGGATCATGACCGGTGAAGAGCAGAAGAAAACCATCGACGAACTCCTCGCCCTCCAGCGACCCGACGGGGGCTGGGCCGTCGCGACCTTCCTTCCGTGGAAGCGGGCGGACGGGAAAGAGCAGGAGATGGCGGCGAGCGACGGATACGGCACGGGATTCGTCATCCACCTCGCCCGCCTCTCCGGGATTGAGGTGTCGGACGCGCGCCTCGCCAAGGGGATCCAGTGGATCAAGACCCACCAGCGTGAAAGCGGCCGCTGGTTCACGCGGTCGCTCCTGAAGGACTCGAAGCATTTCCTCAGCCATTCGGGGACGGCATTCGCGATGCTGGCCCTCCATGACTGCGGCGTCGACGGATCGGCCAAACAGTGACAACGAGGTGACCGATGAAAGCTTGGATCGCGGTCTTTGCCTTCCTGGTTCCGGCCCCGCCCCAGGAAAAGGGGCTGGAGCCCTGGGGGTCGAACCATCACGCCAGTGATGCGCCCAAGCGGCACGTCGAGGAGGTCTCCGCCGCGCGCCAGGCCTACTCGGTGGTGCAGGGCGGCACGATGGACGGCACGAACTGCCGCGCCCCGCTCTCGGTCGGGATGAGCAACGGGCCGGGAAGCGAACAGACCTGGGAGTCGAACCGCGGAGTCCGGCTGGAGAACGTGGGCGAGACCGATCTCGTCAATCCCTGGCTCACCAACGGCCGCAACACCTTCCGGACCATGGAGGAGATCGTCGCCGCGGCCATCACCCCGGGGATGACCGACAAGGAAAAGGCCTACGCGATCTGGTTCCAGGAGATCCAGCACCGCTACCACTTCGGAGCGGGCGCCGGCCAGGAGAGCGGCGATCCCGTGAAGATCTTCAACGTCTACGGGCACAATACCTGCGGCGACGACTCGATGTGCCTCTCGGGCCTCTGGCGCAAGGCGGGGCTCAAGGTGGCCCCGGCGCGGCTCGTGGGCCACTGCGTGGCCCAGGTCTTCTGCGACAACCGCTGGAACCTGCTCGACGGCGACCAGCACTGCGTCTACCTCCTGCGGGACAACGAAACCATCGCCGGCGAGCAGGACATCGTCCGGGATCACGATCTCGTCAAGCGCTCCCACACCCAGGGAATCCTGGAGCCGGACGCCCGCGGCAGCGACGAATGGCAATCCTCCATCTACGTCTATGAAGGCGAGGTGAAGGGGGACCGCAACTGTTACGTCTCCACGATGAACATGGTCCTCCGGCCCAACGAGGCGGTCACCTGGCGCTGGGGCCACCTCAATCCCATCAAGCACCGCGGCCAGCATCCCGCGAAGTATCCCGAGACGATCGCGAACGGCCTTTGGGAATACCGCCCGGACTTTTCCCGGGACGCCTGGCGCAAGGGCGCGGAGAGCGTCGAGGGCGTCCGCGTGGACGGCGGGGCGCTCGCAGCGGAGGGAGACAAGACCGGCACGGCCGTCTGGATCGTGCGGAGCCCCTACGTGTTCGTCGGCGGGAAGCTCGAGGCGGAAGGCGCGGGAGCGAAGTTCGCCGTGTCGTTCGACGGCAAGACCTGGGAGGACGCCGGGCCGGACCTGGACAAGCTCTTCCATCCCGACGCGACCGCCCACTACGAGTATCGCCTCCGGTGCCAGTTGAGCGGCAATGCGCGGCTCAAGTCCCTGCGCGTCGTCAACGACGTGCAGATGGCCCCCCTCTCCCTTCCGGGGATGAAGATCGGCAAGAACGAATTCGTCTACACGGACCAGTCCCCGGGACCGCGAAAGGTCCGCATCACCCACGAATGGGTCGAACGCTCGGCCACGAAGCCCCCGGAGGCTCCGCCTTCGCCTGCGTATCCCGCCGACGGCGGCGAGTCGAAGGGGACGAACATCGTCTTCCGCTGGACGCCTCCCGCGGATCCCGACGGCGACAAGATCGCGGACTATCACTTCGAACTTTCTTCGCGTGCGGACATGAAGTGGCCGCTCTCCACGAACTTCTACCGGCTGATCTCGCGGACGGCCGACCGCGGGAAGGCCCAGTACACGCTGCCGTACGTCGGGCTCCTGACTCCCGATCGCACCTATTTCTGGCACGTGCGGGCCAAGGATGAGAAGGGGGTGTGGGGTCCGTGGGGCAAGACGTGGAAGTTCACGCCTCGTGGCCCGACCCCGCCGGTCGACCTGGCGGTCGATTTCGACGAGAAGAAAGGCACCGGAATCCTTCGATGGAAACCCGGAGCCGTCGGCCGGAAACCGGTCAAGTACCGGGTCTACGGCAGCGACGAGAAGGGGTTCTCGGCCAGCGACGAACCCTATCCGCTCTCCGTCGGCATCTCCAAGGAGGTGCCCTCCCCGTCCCCCGCGAACTTCCTGGCCGAGGTGACGGGGCCCGAGCTGGCCGTCTTGGGGAGGGACGTGGCCTTCCCCAACGCCAACCGTGCGTATTACCGCGTGGTCGCCGTCGATGACCAGGGGAACCGGAGCGGGCCTTCGGACTACACGGTCGCCCCGAGGCCGTTCATCTACACGAAGCCCGCGGAGAAGGCGAAGGTCGGTTCCGAGTATCGCTATCCCGCGGCCGCCATCCGGTCCCTGGGGGATCTCCGGATGCGGACCGTGGACGGCCGGGACGTGACGAGCTTCTGGGACGTGGAGCACCCGAAATTCACCCTCCTCCGGGCGCCCGCCTGGCTCAAGATCGACGAGAAGACCGGTGTTCTCTCGGGTGTGCCCGACGCTTCCGGCAAGGCGGAGGTCACCCTGGTCGCCACGATCGAACAGGAGGTCCGGAAGCTGAGCGAGCAGGACCTGAGCTGGGGCCGCGAAAAGGTCGTCTCCTCGGTTCCTCAGAAAGTGGGAAGCGGCACCCAGGAATTCGTGATCGAGATCCAAAACTAGGGGAACGAGGTGATCGCCTTCTGGACGAACGTCCTTCTCCTGGCGGCCTCCCAGGAGGCCGACCTCTTCGAGCAGCAGGTCCGTCCCTTCCTCGCGAAGCACTGCCTGGAGTGCCACGGCACGGAGAAGTCCAAGGGGGACCTCCGACTCGACCGGCTCTCCCCCGATTTCTCCAGCGAGGCCGGCCGCGAACGCTGGCTCGCGGTGCAGGAGAGGATCACGTCGGGCGCGATGCCTCCGAAGAAGCAGCCGCGTCCGCCCGCGAGGGAGATCGAATCCGTCTCGGCCTGGATCGGCGGGAAGGTCGTGAAGGCGGAGGCCGCCCGGCGGACCGTCGAGGGCCGCGTGGTCGTGCGCCGGCTCAACCGGATCGAGTACCAGAACACCGTGCGCGACCTGCTCGGCGTGGACATCGACCTCGTGGACCTGCTCCCCCTGGATACCTCGTCGCACGGCTTCGACAACCTCGGCGATGCGATGCACGTCTCGTCGTTCCTCATGGAGCGGTACTTGGAGGCGGCCGACAAGGCGCTCAACGTCGCCATCGCGAGCGGCCGACAGCCGCCGGTCGTCAAGAAGCGGTACTTCCTGAAGGAGGAACGCGCGGTCAAGACGTCGACGGAGAAGGTGTACCGACTGGTGGACGACACCGTGGTGATGTTCAGCTCGTCCCCCTGGAACTCGATCGTCGTGGGCCAGTCCTACCCGCCGGACCGGGGGCGCTTCCGCTACCGGATCTCCGCCTCCGGCTTCCAGAGCGACGGTAAGCCGGTCGTCTACCGCGTCGACGCCGGCCCGATGCTCATGGGGACGAAGAACCATATCATCAGCTACTTCGACGCCCCCGCCGACCAGCCGGCGGTGGTCGAGTGGGTCGATCACCTGGAATCAAGGTGCCACATCCGGATCTCTCCTTATGGATTGGCGGGCGCGCAAGTTGTGAACAGGATCGGCGCGGACGCCTACACCGGGCCGGGTCTCGCGATCCAGTGGGTGGAGGTCGAGGGTCCGATCCACGAGACGTGGCCGCCGGCCTCCCACACGCGGCTCTTCGGCGACCTCCCGCAGAAGCCCGCTCCCGGCAACCGCCTTGAGGTCGTCTCGGAGAATCCGGCGGCCGACGCGGAGCGCATCCTTCGCGACTTCATCCGCCGCGCCTACCGGCGCGGGGTGACGGACGCCGACGTGGCGCCGATCCTCGATCTCGTCAAGACGAAGCTGGACGAGAAGCGCACGTTCGAGCAGGCCGTGCGCGTCGGCCTCGTGGCGGTCATGGTCTCGCCCGACTTCCTCTTCCTCCGCGAGCAGCCCGGGAAGCTGGACGACTTCGCGCTCGCGAGCCGGCTCTCTTACTTCCTGTGGAGCACGATGCCCGATGAGGAGCTGCTCTCGCTCGCCGCCGGGAGGAAGCTGGGGCTGCCGGAGACGCTGCGCGGGCAGGCCGAGCGCCTGCTCAGGGACCCGAGGGCGGTGTCGTTCACCGAGAACTTCGTCGACCAGTGGCTCGGGCTGCGCGACATCGACTTCACGGAGCCCACCCACATCCTCTACCCGGAATTCGACGACATGCTCAAGGTGTCGATGCTCCGGGAGTCCCATCTCTTCTTCGAGGAGATCCTGAAGAACGACCTTAGCCTTGCGAACTTCGTGGCCTCCGATTTCGCGATGCTCAACGGCCGCCTCGCGAAGCACTACGGAATTCCGGGCGTCGACGGGTGGGAATTCAAAAGGGTGGCGCTGCCTCCGGACAGCCACCGCGGCGGCGTCATGACCCAGGGGAGCGTGCTCAAGGTGACGGCGAACGGGACGTCGACCTCCCCGGTGATCCGCGGCGCGTGGGTCCTCGACCGGATCCTGGGGACGCCTCCTCCGCGCCCGCCCGCCGGGGTGCCCTCGGTCGAGCCCGACATCCGCGGCGCCACCACGATGCGCGAACAACTGGCCAAGCACCGGCAGATCGCGACCTGCGCCACCTGCCACGTCCGGATTGATCCGCCCGGCTTCGCGCTCGAGAGCTTCGACGTCATCGGCGGCTGGCGGGAGAACTACCGGACGAGCGGGCGGGGCCAGGAAGTGAAGGTCGACGGCCGCCGCATGCCGTACCTCAAGGGGCCGAAGGTCGATCCTGCCGACGTCATGCCCGACGGGGAGAAGTTCCAGGATATCGACGGGCTCAAGCAGCTGCTTCTGAAGGACAAGGACCAGGTCGCCCGCGCCCTGGCGGTGAGGCTGCTGACCTACGCGACGGGCGGGGCGCCCGGGATGGCCGACGTCCCGGAGATCGACGCGATCGTGAAGAAGATCCGCGACAAGGATTACGGCCTGCGGACCCTCGTCCACGAGCTCGTCCAGAGCGCGGTGTTCCGGACCAAGTGACGCGAGGAGAAAGGTCTCATATGAAGCTCAGCCGACGCGAAGTCCTCCGGGCCGCCGGGGTGTCGCTGGCGCTGCCGTGGCTCGACTCGCTCGCCCACGGCCTGGCCGCCGCGCCGCGCCACCGCATGGTCTGCATCTGCGCGCCCCTCGGGCTTCATCCGCCCCATTTCTTCCCGGAGAAGGCCGGAAGCGACTATGCGCCGACCCCGTACCTCGAGGTCCTCAAGGACTTCCGCGACGACTTCACCGTCGTCTCCGGCCTCTCCCATCCGGACGTCGGCGCCAGCCACGACTCCGGCTTCAGCTTCCTGACCGCCGCGCCCCATCCGGAGATCCGCGCGGGATTCCGCAACACGATCTCGCTCGACCAGTTCGCCGCCGAGCGCATCGGCGGGGAGACGCGCCACCCGAGCCTGTCGCTCGCGGACGAGGGCTTCGGCATCTCCTGGACCCGGAGCGGGGCGCCCGTGCCCGCGGACTCGTCGCCGTCGCGCGTCTTCGCGAGGCTCTTCATCGAGGGGCGTCCCGACGAGGTTCAGGCCCAGGCCCGGCGGCTGAAGGACGGGCGGAGCATCCTCGACGCCGTCCGCGACCAGGCCGCGAAGCTGCAGCCGGGCCTCGGCTCGGCCGATCGCGAAAAGGTCGACGAGTACTTCACGAGCGTCCGCGAGCTGGAGCAGCGCATCGCCCGGACCGAGGAGTGGTCGAAGAAGCCGAAGCCCAAGGTCGAGGCGAAGCAGCCCCAGGACGCCGGCAACTCGGCCGACCTCGTCGGCAAGCTCCGCCTGATGTTCGACCTCATCCACCTGGCCTTCCAGACCGACTCGACCCGGCTCGTGACGCACATGATGCTCGGGACGAGCAGCGTTCCGCCGATCGCGGGCGTGTCGCTCGGCCATCACGACCTGTCGCACCACGGCCAGGACCCGAACAAGATCGAGCAGCTCAAGAAGGTCGAGCTCGAGAAGATGAAGGCGCTGCGCGACTTCCTGGCGAAGCTCAAGGAGTCGAAGGAGGAGGACGCGCCCCTGCTCGACCGGACGATGGTCTTCTTCAGCAGCAACCTGGGGAACGCCAGCAACCACGCCGTGCGCAACCTCCCGGTCATCGTCGCGGGGGGCGGTTTCAAACACGGGCAGCACCTGGCGTTCGACCCGGCCAGTCCGCCGCCCCTGTCCAACCTCTTTGTCAGCATGCTCCAGAAGCTGGGGATCGAGGTGGACAAGTTCGGGTCCAGCACGGGCACGCTCACCGGATTGTGAGTCCATAAGGAGCGGAATCATGCGGCAGGTCGCGTTTCTCGCGCTTCTCCTGGTCCCCGGTCTCTTCTTGGGCGTCGCCGCCCAGGACAAGAAGAAGAAGGCGCCCGATCCAAAGATCTGGATGGGCCTGAAGGGGCCGCTCCTCTGGGAGGAGGCCTTCACCAACGGCGCGTACTCGAAGGAGTGGAACAAGTACAAGGGCAACTACGTCGTCGAGAAGGACCAGCTCAAGGTTGCCGAGGTCGCCGGCGACGGTCACCTCCCGACGATGACGCGGAACTTCAAGGAGTCCAATGTCATCATCCAGTTCGCCTTCAAGTTCGAGGGCGCCAAGTGGCTGGGGATGCAGCTCGACGACGCCACCAATGACGCGAAGAAGGAGCACGTCGCCCAGCTCACGATCCAGCCCGACGGCTTCCGGATCGAGAAGATGACGGGCTTCGGCCCGACGACGAAGAACATGGTCCTCGACCAGAAGAAAGTGAAGTTCGATCCCGGCACGTGGCACACGATGGTCTGGGAGATCGTGGGCGACGAGATGGTCGCCACCGTCGACGATGTGACCATGGCGATCGCCAAGGCCGACGGGATGACCCTCGTCCGCTCCCGCGTCCAGCTCGTCTCGAGCGGCGAGTGGGCGTGGTACGGCGACATCAAGGTCTGGAAGGCCGAGCCCGATCCGAAGTGGGCGAAGAAGCGCCCCGCGCTCGTGGAGGCGGCGAAGAAGTCATGAGGCTCGCTCTCCTCGTCCTGCTGCTGGCCCAGGAGACGCCAGAGAGCGCACTGTTCAAGAAGTGCGACAGCCAGATCCCGTGGATCACCGACGGGACCGAGATCGTCGACGGAACGCCGAAGCCGCCGATCGATCCGTCGGTCGACCGGCCCGCGCTTCTCGAGAAGGCGAAGGCGCTCGCCCGGGAGCGGAAGCGCCTTGTCCTCTGGTACTGCATGCGCGTCCCCGGCACGCACACGTACCGGGCGGCGATCCTCGACACCTACATGAGGGTCGCGCTCTTCACGGACCCCGGCCTCGTCGATCTCGTGAAGACCAAGTTCGTCCCGCTCCGGATGGCGTGCGACGACAAGGTGAGCGCCGCGACCGGGATCAAGTTTCCGGACGTCATCGAGCCGGCCCTCATTCTCCTCACCCCGGAAGGTCGTGTCGTCCATACGATCGATCGCATCCGCACGTTCAACGCCGACTGGGCCCGCGCCGCGCTCGTCGCGGTCCTCCGCAAGAACGATGCGTACAACGCCCCCGCGGGCGACTCGGTCGACGATCTCCTCCGTGGCGGCGATGACGAGAGGGCCCTCGAGAAGGCCATGCCCGACCAGAAGGCGATGATCTTCCGTCGCGCGGGAAAGTTCCGCGAGATCCTCGACCTCCCCTGTGCGCCGGTTCATAAAGGGATCGCGCTGCTGTGTCTCAAGGAGTTCGAGAAGGCCCGCGCGATTCTCGAAAAGGAGGGATCCGCCGAGGGGCTGTATCACCTCGCGGCGATCGAGTGGTGGAGCGGCGAGAACCCCGAGAAGTCCTGGAGGACGCTGGTCGAGAAGCACCCGGGCAGTCCCTGGGCGTGGCGCGCGGCCGCGAACTTGGTCAAAGGCCGGGACGGGCTTCGCCACGGGCCGTTGGCGCACAACTTTGAAGACTTCTTCCTCGTGCCGCCGGAAGGCGCCCCCACGAGCACCCGCCTGCCGGGCCAGGACGTCGACACCACGGTCGCGCGCGCGGTCGACTTTCTCCTCCGCGCCCAAAGGGTGGACGGCACCTGGAGCGACTCGCGCTACTCCTACGGCTGGGCGGCCTACATGATCCGGAGCCGGACGAAGGAGGGCCTCCTCGAGCCCGGCTACTCCTCCTGGCCCGACACGGGGCTCCACGCGAACGTGTTCGTCGCGGTGACCGTGCTCTCGGCCCAGGCGCTCCGCGAGTGTCGCGACGTGGCGCCCGCGCGGATCGACGCGGCCCTGGCCCGGGCGGAGAGGTTCCTCGTGAATGACGACAACCTGTCGCCCGCCCGGTGCGAGGCGTGCTATGCCGACACCTACCGGCTGATGTACTTCGCGCAGAAGAAGGATGTCCCGCGCATGAACCGGATGGTGAACCGGCTGGCGGAGCTTCAGGACCGCGAGGGCTTCTGGGCGCACGAGTATCCCAGCGCGTTCGCGACCGCCGCCGTGGTGCGCTGCCTCGTCCTGGCGAAGCGGGCGGGAGCGGACGTGCCGGAGGCGATGCTGCAGAGGGCGGCCGACGCGATCCTGAAGACCCGCCGCGAGGGCGGGCGGCAGGACTACCGGTACGAAGCCGGGAAGCCCGCGAGTTCGGAGAAGAACTCGATGGGCCGGACCGCCTCCTCTGAACTCGCGCTCTACGAGTGCGGGCGGGGATCGCTCGACGACGTGGCGGCGGGAGTGGACAGCTACTGGAAGCACCTCGCGCGTCTCGAGGCGGTGCGGACGTGCGACAACCATGCCGACGAGGAGCTCGCGGGCTTCTTCTACTTCAACTCGGTCTTCCATGCGCTCGAGGCGGCGCGGGCGCTCGGGGAGCCTCTCCGTGCCGGGCATCTCAAGAAGTTCCGCGCCCAGGTCCTCGCGATCCCCGAATGGGACGGCAGTTTCGTGGACAGCCACGAGCTCGGGAAGAGCTACGGCACCGCGATGGCGCTGCTCATCCTGAACCGCGTGCGGTGATGAGGCGGATGCTCGTCGCCGTCCTCGCGCTCACCCTCTGGGCGTCGTGCGCGCAGGAGACCCGGGAAGTCGCGCTCGAGAGCCCGCTCGACCCCGCGCACGCGCGGTCCTCCTTCCGGCTGCCCCCGGGATTCGAGATCCACCTCGCCGCTGCCGAGCCCGACATCGTCGATCCCGTCGCGATGGCGTTCGACGAGAAGGGCCGGCTCTACGTGGCGGAGATGCCGGGTTATCCGAACAACGACACCGCGGAAGGGAAGGCGACGATCCCCGGGCGCATCCGGCTGCTGGAGAACCCGGATGGGAATCACCGCTTTCGCAAGAGCACGGTCTTCGTGACGGGTCTCGATTTTCCCTCGGCGGTGATGCCCTGGAAGAAAGGCGTGCTGGTCGCGTGCGCGCCGGATCTTCTCTACTTCGAAGACACGGACGGCGACGGCCGCGCGGACGTGCGGCGGGTGCTCTACACCGGCTTCGGGCGGAAGTTGATCGAGTCGCTGGTCAACAGCCTCCAGTGGGGGATCGACAACTGGGTGTACGGCCTGGGGTCGTCCAACGGCGGCGAGATCCGCTCCGTCGAGCGACCGGAGAAGCCGGTGGTCTCGCTTCACGGTCGCGGCTTCCGCTTCCGTCCCGACGTCCCCGGCAGCCTCGAGCCGATCCTGAACGGCGGCCAGTTCGGCCTGGCCGCCGACGAGTGGGGGCGGTGGTTCACGTGCACGAACGGCGAACACCTCCGCCACATCGTGCTCGAGGGCCGGTATCCCTCCCGCGAGAACTACGTCCCGTCTCCCGCCGCGCTCCTCGACATCCCGGACCACGGGGCGGCGGCGCAGCTTTACCGCGTGAGTCCCTTTGAGGCGTGGCGCGTGGAGCGGACGGCGCGACGGGCCAGCTCGACCGCCGACAAGGCCCGCATGCGGGCGACGGAACTGGTCCCGGGAGGATTCGTGACGAGCGCGTGCGGCGTGACGGTCCACGGCGGCGACGTCTTCGTCTGCGATCCGGCGAACAACGTGATCCACCGCGACGTCCTCGTTCCGAACGGCGTGTCGTTCACGGCACGTCGCGCGCCGGGGGAAACAGAGCGCGAGTTCCTCGCGTCGACCGATCCGTGGTGTCGCCCGGTGAACCTCGCGACGGGACCGGACGGCGCGCTCTACGTGGCCGATTTCTACCGCGAGGTGATCGAGGGCGTCTCGTTCATCCCCGCGGACATCCGCGCGAAGCTGAAGTTGAACGTGGAGAGCGGCGGCCGCGGACGGATCTGGCGGATCGCGCCGTCGGCGAAGGTCGACGACGGGGTGCCCGGCCTCGCGCATCCCGACGCGTGGTGGCGGATGACCGCGCAGAGGCTGTTCGTGCAGGATGGCCGCAAGGAGGCGATCCCCGCGATTCGCGCGCTGCTCGCGGCGACGCCGTCGCCCCTGGTTCGATTGCACGCCCTCTGGACGCTGGCGGGACTGGACGCGCTGGACGCCGCGTCGGTCGAGCGGGCGCTCAAGGATCCGGACGCGGGAGTCCGCGAGCACGCGGTGCGGCTCTCGGAAGGTCGACTGGCCTCCGTCGATCCGCTCCTGCCGCTGGTGGAGGACCCGTCGTCGCGGGTGCGGTTCCAGCTCGCCTTCACGCTGGGCGAATTCAAAGGGGCGCGGCGTCTCGATGCGCTGGCCGTGCTGGCGAGGCGCGATGGTGCGGAGCCCTATCTCCGCGCGGCGATTCTCAGCTCGGCCGGGGAGGATGCCCTCGATCTGCACCGCCTGGCCGTCGACGTGCCGGACGCGTTCACCCGGGATCTCTCGTGCGTGATCGGCGCCCGTCTCCGCGAAGGGGAGATCGCCGAGCTCCTCGCGCGCGCGGTGCGAAGCGGGACGGAGGCGCAGCGCGTCGCCACGCTCGGGGGAGTGGCCGAAGGCCTCCGGCAGCGGAGGCAGAAGAACTTGGATCTCCCGGCGGCGCGCGCGGTGCTCAAGACGCTGCTCGCGGACGGATCGGAGGCGGTTCGCAAGGCGGCGTCGGGGCTCGCGGGATTCATCCGGACGATGAGCGGCGAGGAGCTGGGCGCGGCGGTGCGGAAAGCCGCGGCGGTGGCGCTCGACGAGTCGAGGCCGGTGAACGAGCGGGTGGATGCGGCGGCTCTCCTGGGTTCGGGGGAATTCGGCGCGGTCGCGCCGGCGCTCAAGGATCTGCTCGGGCCGCGCCAACCCGAGGCGATCCAGCTCGCGGCGCTCCAGTCGCTCGACGCGCAGGCCGATCCCGGCGTGGTGACGATCATCACGGGGATCTGGCGGCGGCTGGTCCCGACGGTCCGGGAGCGGGCGCTCGATGTCCTCACGGGACGGAAGGACCGCCTGGGTCCGCTCCTCGAGGCATTCGAGAAGGGGGAGATTCCGGCCGAGCAACTCGACGGCCGCCGGCGCGCGCAGCTCCTGTCGTTCCCCGACCGGGAGATCGCGGAGAGGGCGAAGAAAATCCTCAAAGAGCCCCCGATGGACCCGAAGCTCTTCGACGCGTTCAAGGGCGCGCTCGACCTCAAAGGGGACGTGACGCGGGGATCGGTGAGCTTTAAGAAACTCTGCATCACGTGCCACCAGGCGGGGGGAGAGGGGAAGGCGGTCGGTCCGAATCTTACGATCGTGCGGGACAACCCTCCGGAGCAGGTCCTGAAGAACATCCTCTATCCGAGCCTCGTGGTGGCGCCGAACTTCGTGCAGTACGTCGTCGAGACGCGCGACGGGCAGGTGCTGAACGGAATCATCGCGGAGGCGGGCGGCGCGGGGCTCACGCTGCGTCGCGGGGGAGCCGAGGACGTGAAACTCCTGCGCCAGGACATCCGAAATCTGGTCTCGAGCCAGGTCTCGCTCATGCCGGAGGATCTCCTCAAGGGGATGAGCCTTCAGGACGTCGCCGATCTCCTCCAGTTCGTGCGGGAAACGAAGTAGCCCGAACCTCGGGCGGCCGCTTCCGTTCAACTCCTTCGATGGCAAGCGCGCTCCTCCTCTGCATCCTCCTCCAGGATGGGATCGGCCCGCTTGTCGACCGTCTCGGTTCCGACCGCGTCGAGGAGCGCGACGAGGCGGAGCGGCGTCTCGACGAGATCGGGACGGTGACGATCCCCGCGCTCGAGAAGGCCGCCTCGAGCAGCGACGCGGAGCTGGCGATCCGCGCGGAACGCCTGCTGCGGATCCAGCGGGTGCGGATCCGGCTTTCCCCGGCCATCTTGAGGGAGTTTCCGAACGCCGAGACCCGGATCCTTAGGGAGAGAGGGAACGGCTGGAGGAAGCTCTTCATGGACGCGGTGGCGATCCCCTCGCTGACGCGCGAGGACGTGGAGCCTCTCTTCCTGCCGGCGCTCGAGTCGGAGCCGAGCGCTCTCTACCGCGAGGCGATCTGCAAGGAGGCGGCTCGGCGGGGGTGCCGCGCCCGGCTTGCGGAGGTCGTCCGGTCGGGAGGGGTGAATTTCCTCTCCCTTCCTGCCGATCTGGAGGAGTGGTTCGGTTCGCTTGAATCGTGGCCAGACGGTTCGGACCTCGTGCCCCTCCTCGGGGATGACGAGTGCCGGTTCCTCGCCTCCGTGCTCCTTCGCCGGCGCCCCTTCCGGGAGATCAAACCGGCGCTGCTGAAATGCCTCGAGGATCTCGATGCCGGGGTCCGCGAGGCGGGGCTCGGGCTTCTCCGCGACTTCGATGCGCGCGAGACTCTCGGAAGCGTGGTGGAGCTCATGGGGGACCGGAGCCCACGCGTGCGGTCGTTGTCGATTTCCATCCTGGCGGGATGGAGCGGTCCGCTCCTCGCCGGCCGCTTCGCGCGGCTCCTCAAGGACGTGGACTTCCACGTGCGGCTCCGAGCCGTGCGCGCCCTCAGGACGGCCGACGCGCGCGACCATCTCGACGATCTCATCCCCTGCCTCGCCGATCCGGAGCCCGCGGTGCGGCTGGAGTCGCTCCAGCTGCTGACCGATTGGGAAGGGCGACCGGCGCGCCCCTTCGTCCTGCCGCTCCTCGACGATCCCCATCCCTATGTCCACGAGGCGGCGCTCCAGTTCGTCCTCCGGCTGGGCGTGCAGGAGGCCGTGCCCCGGATCGCCAACCTTCTCGGGGCGGAGAAGGCGTTCCTGCGCCTGCGGGCGCTGGAGGTGCTAGGGTCGATGGGGGCGCGCGAGCAGGCGCCGGCGATGGCCCGCCTCCTCGGGGACCCTGAACCCCGCGTGCGGGGCGGCGCGACGGCGGCGATCGAGAAGCTGGCCGCGCGCGAATTCATTCCGCAGCTCTCCGCGCTCCTGAAGGACGAGGACACGACCGTGGTCAGAGTCGCGGTGGAGGCGCTCGTCAAGATGGAGGGTCGCGAGGCCGTGCCGGACCTCGCGGCGATGATGGCGAGCGGAGACGAGGTCCGTCGCTCGATCGCATCTGGGGCGCTCGCGGCTCTGGACACCCTGGAGAGCGTCGAGTATCTCCTGCCCCTCCTGGGCGAGGCCGGACCGGAGAGCCGGATCGACATCATCCACTTGCTGGAGGTCCTACACGCGCGCGTCGCGATCCCGGCCCTCCTCGCCCGGGTGGACGACCTCCGTGAAGAAGTGGCGGTCGCGGCGATGCGTGCGCTGGTCCACCTGGAGGCCCGGCAGGCGGCGCCCCGGATTGCCCTGATGCTCCGAGTGGAGCATTACGAGCTCCGGAAGGAGGCGATCCGCGCGCTGGGCCGGCTCGGCGTTGCGGAGTCGGCGGTCCCGCTCGAGCGGGCGCTGGAGGACCCGCAGCCCGAGGCTCGGGCGCTGGCGGCCGAATCGTTGGGACGCCTGGGAGCGAAAGGGTCGGCCCTGGCTCTTGAGAAGAGGTTGAAGGACGAGGACATGGGCGTGAGAGTGGCGGCGGCCGGGGCGCTCGGGCCGGAGTTGGCGGAATCCTCGATCGGGCGCATCCTGGTTCTTTCGCTGGATCAGGATGCAGCACAGATCGGCATGAACTGGGAGGCGGCCCGCCAGCTCTGCCGCCTGGGCTCGGACCGCGGGGTCCGGGCGATGGTGGACTGCCCGGGCTCCGCGGCAAACTCTCTCTTCCCGCTCAACGCCATCCGTGAGCCGCGCCTGTGGGCGAGGCTGCGTGACACGCGGGTCTCGGGCCCGCCCGGCCCCTCGGCGGCGAAGGCGTTCGAGGCGCTGGCCGCCTGCGCGGGACTGGAGATCGAGGACGCCTCGGAGGGCGCCCTCGAATGCGAGCTGGCCGAACCGCCGTGTTGCTGGAGGAGCGTGGGCGCGGTGTCGATCCTGGACGCGATCGAGGTCCTGGTCGCCGGCGCGCCGCTGGAAGTGGTCCTCGAAGAGGGCCGCCTCCGCGTGCTGGCGCGCGACGACGGCCCCCGATTCTGGAAGCCGTGGGCGGTGGGAAGATGAACCGCTACTCGAAGTTCAGCACGCCGTACTTCTGGTACTCGTGGAAGCTGGGGCCGACGCGCGACCAGTCCCACTGCGTCCCCTTCTTGGGGTCGGCATCGTAGTCCATCCGGTAGAAGTTTCCGCGCCAGCGCGTCCCGGACTTCGGCGGCTGGTTCTTGAGGCCGCGGAGGAGCGAGTAGGGGATGAAGACCTCCGCGCTCCACCCCTGGACGGTGGCCCCCGCCTCCTTCGCGCCGCCGGTCGCGGCCGTCGCCTTCCGCGTCTTCCGGTCGTTCTCGTAATGCCACGGGCGCCAGCCCATGAAGGCGCCGCCGTTGTTGGGGACCAGGATCGGGAGCTCGTGGTTCAGCGGCGAGATCTCGTACTCGAAGTAGAGCGGCTCGCTCTCGTCGGGCCAGAAGAAGGCTTCATAGACGTCCTCCTCCCACAGGTTCTCGAAGTCGCCGCGGCCGGTCGTCGTCAGTTTCTTGTCCGTCCCGTCCATGAGGACGTAGACGCCCGTCTTTGAGTAGAGGATCTTGAAGCGCGAGTCATAAGGGAGGCCGTCGGGCTGGCGGCGGTTGAGCGCGTGCCACTCCGCCTTCGACCACGCGGTGTTCGAGCCGTTGCCCGTGACCTCGAAGTCCTCCGTCGCCTTCACGATGCACGAGGGCCACGGGGCCGCCGGCGCGGGCGCCGATGCTGACTGGCATGCCGCCAGCGGGAGCAGCAGGACGATCGCGATTCTCATTTCTTTGCCCTTTCAGCCGGGACCACCGAAAGTTTCGGGGCGGGCTCGGTCGTTCCCGCGAACTCGTTGTAGACCATCTGGATCGTCTCCACGCTGGGCATCTCCCCCTCGGCGATCGCGAAGCGGTGCGCGATCGCGAGCGACTCGCCGGCCTTGATCTTCGCGGTGAAGGACGCCCCGAACCGGCCGTAGTCGCGGTAGGCCGACCAGCGCGCTCCCTTTGGATTCGCGGGCGCGCTCATCTCGACGACGCTGTACGTCTTCGAATTCAGCGAATAGGTCAGGCCGACCCACGGATAGTCGGTGTCCTTGTGGGCGTTCGCGTTTTCCCGGGGGAAGACATAGGTGGTCTTCGCCGTGTCGAGCTCGTTGGCAGGCCGGAAGTGGACGCCCGCGTGTTCGGGATCGCCGTTGAGGTCGACGTCGCCGGCGGGCGCCTTGAGCGTGGAGCGGACGTCGATCAGCGCGTAGAAGGGCGCGGGGGCCCGCCGGAAGAGGAACCGCCGCTCCTCCTCGACGATCGGCTTCCCGGCCTCGTCGTTCCAGTGGACGAGCGAGACGATCTCCGCCTTCTCCGCGTCCGATGTCTGCCCGAGAAATTTCTGGTGGACCTGCTGGCCGCCCGTCATGTGCCAGCGGTCGTAGTTCTTCCCGTTGACCGTGATCTTGTTCCAGCCGACGAAGATTCCGCGATGGTGGGGGAAGAGGCCGCCGGGCCCCTTCGTGATCGGCGCCTTGCCCTCGGCGTCGAAGACGTGGAGGTAGGGCTTGTAGGTCTCCGGCAGGTTCTTGGCGTCGAAGGCGTACATGTACCTCGCCACGATTTTCCCATCGCGAAGGACGTCGAGCTGCTTTCCCGCCTCGTCCGAGATCGTGAAGCCGTCCGGCGTCAGGAGAAGGAGCGCGACGAGCGCGAGCGTCCGGGTCATGGCATCCTCCGAAGCGACGTCAATGGAACACCGCCGCGGGCCCGCGGGTGCATTCGATTATTGGCCGACCCGGAGCGTCAGCCGGAGTTTCCCGTGGGTCACGCGCACCTCCTTCAGGAGCAATTTCGCGGCCGACTGCCGGACGTCGCCGGCTCGAAGCGTGTAGACCGGCCTCCCTTCGAGCACGCCCTTCATGGCCCACGCGACGGCGCCCCGGGTCTTCTCGACGTACTTGTCGGGAAGCCCGCCCACCGTCAGCCCCTCCACCGTTAGGTCGTCGGAATAAAAGGACCCTTGAGCGGCGACGTACCGGATCTGCCCCGACAACTCGGCCTTGCCGCGCAGCCGCCGGGTGATCCCCGGCAGACCCACTCCCACGTTGACGGCAAGTCGGATCCTGTCGGAGTGTTCCTGCAGGTTCATGACCGGTTCGGTCAATTCGACCCCGACGATGCCGAGGTAAGTCTTTTCGACGGGAAACCCGGCGTCCAGCGCCTTCTGCACCTGCGCCTGGTCGAGCTCGACGATGTACTCCCTTCCCCAGACGAGCCACATCGCGATGGCGCTCGCCACGACCAGCGCAGCACCGGTGATCAGGAGCGCCTTCTTTGCCATCGGCGTGAATCTTACCCGCGTCGCTCCGGCGGAGCCGCGATAAGGATGGATTCCGGGGACACAAAAGTGTATACATAAGTGTAGACAGTCTTGGGTCGGCCCGGAGGGTGCCATGTCCACCACGATGGTCCGCGTCTCCCGTCGCGCGAGGGAGATCCTGCGGGAGATCTGCGAGAAGACGGGCGAGCCGGCCCGCGAAATCCTCGGGCGCGCCATCGAAGAGTACCGGCGCAAGTGTTTCCTCGCGGAGGCGAACCGCGCGTACGCCGACCTGCGCAAGGACAAGAAGGCCTGGAAGGCGGAGCTCGACGAGCGGAAAACGTGGGACACGACACTGGGGGACGGGGAGAAGGGCCGATGACCCTTCCTCCCCCCCTGCGGGGCGAGATCTGGCTGGTGAATCTCGATCCGACCTTGGGACGGGAACAGGCCGGCACCCGCCCCGCGTTGGTTCTCTCCGTCGACGAATTTAACGGAGGGCCCGCGGAACTGGTCGTCGTCCTGCCGGTCACGTCGAAGGACAAGAAGATCCCCTTTCATGTCGGAATCAAGCCGCCGGAGGGGGGAGTCCAGGTCGCCAGCTACATCAAGTGCGAGGACATCCGGTCGATCTCGAAGGGCCGGCTCCACAAGCGATGGGGCGGGGTGACTCCGAAGACCCTGGAGCAGGTCGAGGATCGACTCCGGATCCTGCTCTCGCTCTGACCTACCCGTCGTCGTCCTCGGTCACGCTGAGAAAGAACGAGTTGCCCGACTCGATCTCGAAGGTGTTGACGCCGGCCCCGAGGCGGGCGGCGATCCGTTCCTTCCCGGCGTGCCACCCCGTCCACCCCTCGCTCTTCCAGAGGAGCTTCCCGTTGAGCGTGACGGACTCGATTGACGCCCCCGTGTTGACGAACACGCCGCGCGATTTCGTCAACACGAGCTCCGCCGTCGCCTGGTAGCGCTTCGCGGACCCGAGCTCGACCGCGAACCCGCGGCGCCGCTCCTGGTCCATCCACCAGTGTTTCACCGGCTCCTTCTGGGGAAGCGCGAGCGTCGTCCACGCCGCGTCGCCCGCCGGTCGGATCTTCCATTCCCGGAGGATCCCGGGCATCGGTTCCAGGGAAAGCTCCTTCGGGACTTCGACCTTCTTGTGGCCCAGCGCGTCGAGCACGGCGCGCGCCATCACGCGGTATCCCGCGAAGGTCAGGTGGACCTCGTCGGGCTCGAGGAGACCCGCGCGGGCCTCCTTCATGAGCGCATGGACCTCGGCGACCGCGCCGCCGATTTTCCGGAGGATCGCGATGTACTCCTCCAGCTTCTTCTCCGCCTCCGCGTGCTTCGGGCCGACGATCGTCGGAGTCAGAAGGATTGTCGGAACACCCTCCCTCTTCAGTCGCTCGACGATCGCGGTCACGTCGCGCTCGTAGTCCTCCGGCGTGACCTTGTGGAACAGGTCGTTGATTTCGACGCTCAGGACGACGAGCGTCGGGCGGCGGGAAAGGACGTCGCGCTCGAGGCGCTTGCGCATCCCGGCCGCCGTGTCGCCCGCCACGCCCGCGTTGATGCAGCGCGGCGACTTGAGCGCCTGCTGGACGAGGAGCGGCAGCGTGTGGCCGTCCGTGATCGAATCGCCGAGGAAGACGATCCTCTGCTCCTGCTGCTGCGGGAGCGCGGCCAGGAGCGCGACAAGGAGCGCCCTCATTTCACCCGGATCCCGCAGACACGGCCGGTCGATCCGCCGGCCACGAGGGTCTCTCCCACCCACGAGAGATCGGTGAAGTCATAAGGGGTCTTCCACTCCAACTTCACGGCGCCCGCGGCGTCCGTCACGCGGAGCGTGCCGCCCCAGTAGGCGACGGCGGTCAGGCCGTCCTTCAGCGCGACCCGCTTGGCCAGCCGGCCGGCGAGCGCCGGGGCCGCCGGCGGGGATGGCAACTTCAAGTTCCCCTTGGCCGACGCGCCGGGCTTTCCATCGAATCCATAAGACGTCACCATGCCGTCCTGCGTCGCGACCTGGATCGATGCGCCGTCGGCGACAAGCGCCATCCCCGTCTGCGGCGAGGTCGGCGTCTCGAAGGCCTGCTGGCCCGAGCCGTCGAAGCCGATCAGCCGGTGCGTCGCGCCGACGATGACCCGGTCGCCCGAGACTTCGAGGCCCCACGCCTCGCCGCCTTCGAGCGTCTTCTGCCAGAGGGTCTTGCCCGCGGCGTCGACTTTCAGGAACGTCCCATCCTTCGCGAGCACATAGGGTCCCCGGATGAGCGCGCGGTCGGGGAGCGTCAGCATCCACGACACCTCACCACGGGCGACTTTGTCGGCCGCCTTGTTCGCGGGCGTCACCGTGGCCGTCGCGGGAAGGACGAGCGGCGTCAGCGGTTCGAGCCCCGCCTGTGCTTCATAGAGGGAGCCGACCGCCTCCGCCATTCCCGCCGCGTCGTACGCGATGAGCGAGACGGATTCCTGGCCGAGCCCGACGCAGTCGCGCTGCCACGAGAGATATCCGCGGCCGCGGCCGGGGAATCCGTTCTTCGACGGCTTGTAGGGGAGGAAGTCGTTCTCGAGCGCGAACTTGAGGAGCGAGTTGTCCTCGGGCGAACCCAGGAGGACGACCGGGCCCTGCACGGCGAAGCCGACCTGCGCGGGATTGAGCGCCTGGCCCGGCTGGAGCTTACCGGGGTGGAGACCGCACCAGGTGGCCCTCTCCTCGGGCGACAGCTCGCGCGCCTTCGCGACCTCGGTCGCGGCGACAATCCGCGCGCGGATCCCCCAGGGCTTGAGGATGCCGGCGAGCCGCTCGGCCTGCGCGCCGTTCCAGTCGCTCGCGCCCTTCACGAGGGTCACGTCCTGGTGGGTCCTGAAGAAGCGGAAGATCCGGTTCCGGTCGTCCCCGAACGCGATCGCGCGGTCGACGGCGCCCGCCAGCGCCGCGCACTGCGGCGCCGGCGTGAAGGTGAACGAAGCCGTGTCCTCGCAGGAGTCGGTGAGCAGGTCGCGGACCGTCACCCTCCACGCGCCGGCCGGGTCGTTCGCCGCGAGCGGGAGCGTCATCCGGAAGAGTCCCTGCTCGGTGGCGCGGTGGAGGTCGTAACGGACCCGGCCGAGGGGGTCGGTCACGCGGACCGAGAGCGGGATGGATCCCGCGAGCACCCGCTTCTCCGCGTCGGTCACCATTGCGGCGATCTCGACGTGGAGCGGGTCGTCAAGGCGCGTGAAATCATTCCTCACGACGGGCGGGAGGACCTGGACGCCGCCGATCGGGCGCGCCGTGCGGGCCCACGCGCGCATCTGGCCGGGGCCGAAGCGGACCATCCCGGGCTTCGCCTCGCCTCCGTTCACGGCGTCGTAGACGTTTCCGGGGATCCCGATCTTCGCCACGGTGGGCTTGATCGAGTTCATGCCGCCCGCTTTCTCGTCATAGGAGGCGTTGACGGCGAAGAGGTACTCGACGTCGCCCGAGGCCTGCCGCGTGGCGATGATCTCGGGATTGTCGCATTCGAAGACCGGCTTCACGCCGATCGCTTCCAGCTTCGGCCGGAGCGCCGCGGCGACCGGCTCCGCCGCCTTCAGGTAGTTGCCCGCGCGGTTGAGCTTCGCGTGGTCCTCCTTCCGGTTCTCCTTCCACGCCTTCGACATCGCCTGGAAGAAGGAGCGGTCGAGCTCCATCCCGAGCTTCGTCGCGCCCTTGATCGCGACCGTGCAGTCATCGGAGACGATCACCGATCCGCCTCCGGCCGCGTAGGCTTCGAGCGCGGCGACGACCTTCGGGTCGAGCGACTGGATCCCCGCGAGCACGACCGCCTTGTGGTGCGCGGCGAGCGTGCCGTCGAGGACGTCCTCCTCGACGATCGGCATGATCGGCGTGTGGAGACGGAGCCCGGCGAGATACACCAGGTAGACGCGCTCGCGGACGTGGCCGGAGCCCTCGTAGTTGTCGTTCCGGTCGAGCGCCTGCGCGTGGAGGTTCTGCGACATCGAGTAGAGGACCGCGACGGGCGGCCGCGTCGGCGGCATCGTGGTGAAGGCGGTTCCGAGCCTGCCCATCAGGAGGTTCGTCTCGACCACGCCGTCGGTGGACGGAGTCGAGAAGGGATGGTGCACCTGGATGTCGGGCGGCTTGGCCATGCCCTGGAGGCCGTAGGCGAACGACTCGTACTGTTCGAGGCGGTAGCGGTCGCTCGGGATGTTGCCGTACCACGTGGGGAGGTACCAGTTGGGTTTGCGCAGCTCGCGCATGCGGCCCATCTCGAACGTGTAGAGCGGGTTGTAGTAGCCGCCGCCGTAGTCGTCGTAGCCGCCGTGGCCCGAGAGGATCGGGAGCGAGCGTGCCACGTTGAAGTAGTAGCCGTCGCCGTACGCGCCGTACCCGTAGACGCTCTGGGTCACCGAGAGGAGGTTCGGGTCGACGGCGCTGACGGCGTGCTGGGAGACCTTCCACGCCGCGTCCATGAAGCCGAGCTTCCAGCGGCCCCCGTGCGTCCAGCGGGCGACGCTCGCGGGATCGTCGGTCTTCACGTCGCCGTACTGGAGCGGGTCGCGGTCGAACGCGGCCCGGTAGGATCGATCCTGCGCGGGGATGTTGTGCGGGGTCATCTCGCCGGTCTTCGCGTGCTTCCACCAGGTGAGGCCGGGCTCGTCGTAGAAGTGGACGCCGACGCAGTTGGGCCGCGTGCGGTCGCGGAAGGCCTGGCGCGCGACGCGGGCGGCGCCGCCCTGGAGGACGTACGGGTCGGACCAGTCGCACTCCATGCGGAGATCCATCTGGTGGCCGCCGCCCATCGTGCAGCACCACATGTAGTCGACGCCGCCGCGGATCGCCTCGTCGGGGCTGATCCCGCCGTACGCGGCGTAGAGGAGGTTGAAGCCGAGGCTGTCCTCGCCCATCGTGGCCTGCTCGGCGCCCTTCGCGCGCGAACTCCAGTCGACGAGCCGGAAGCTGGATTTGCGGACATGACTGTGGATCTCGATCTCCTTCCTCGCGGAGACGCCGTGGGCGGTGGCCTCGAGCGTGTACTTCCCGGGCCGGAGGAGCCGGCCGTTCAGGCGCAGGTGCTCGACCGCGGGGGAGTCCTTCGCCTCGAGGGGGAAGGAGAATGCCATCGTGCTCCCGTCCTCGCCCGCGAGCGCGAGGGCGAGCTCGCCCGCGGGGACCGTCTCGGCGCCCGAGCGGAGGACGGTGACGTCGATCGATTCGTTCGTCTGGTACGCGACGCGCCCGAGGGGCAGGTCGACCTGGACCTTGGCGTCGCCGGCGGGCCGGAAGCCGGCGACGAGGGTGGCGAGGGCGAGGGCGGCGAGCGCGCGGGTCATGCGATGCCTCCTTGAACGGGTCACCCCCTTCCCTTGGCGGGCGGGGGACGATCGGGGGAGGAAACCGGAAACCGGGAATATCCCTTGACCTCAAACTGAGATCTCAGTTAGATATCAGTACTGGACGGGAGGAACCCATGCGCGTCTGGATGCAGGCAGCGGTGCTGGCCGGCGTTCTCCGGGGCCAGGACACGGGCCCGTTCCGGTTCGAGCACCAGTTCATCTCCTCGGACCTGCCCCTGTACAACGGGACCGGCGATTACGGGCAGACGGCCCTGGTCGACCTCGATCGGGACGGGCATCCCGATTTCGTGCTCGGGCGCAAGGGCAACCCCAGCCTCCTGTACTGGTTCCGCTACGAGGCCCCCGACCGGTGGTCGCAGCACCTCGTGGGCCGCGACACGAAGTCGGACGTCGCCCTCGCGGCCGTCGATGCGGACGGCGACGGATGGCCCGACCTGGTCTGCGGCGGCGTCTGGTACCGCAACCCCGGGAATCCCGGCAAGCGGGAGTTCGAGCGGCACGTGTTCGACCCGGACGGCGGGAACATCCACGACGCGCTCGTGGCGGACATCGACGGCGACGGGAAGCCGGACGTCGTGACGATGCGGGAGGGCAAGGACGGCCTCTGCTGGTACAAGATCCCCGCCGATCCCACGAAGCCGTGGATCAAGCACGTGATCGGCGACGGGGTGCACGGCGCCATCACCCCCACCGGGGCGGGGGACCTCGACGGCGACGGCGATCTCGACATCGTCCGCGCCGACACCTGGTTCGAGAACGCCGACGGCAAGGGAGAACGGTGGATCGCCCACAAGAACGTCCCGTTCGGACGCGTGGGGCCCTTCGGGATGTGCGTCCGCTGCGCGGTGGTCGACGTCGACGGGGACGGGAGGAAGTCCCTCGTGATGTGCGATGCGGACATCGCGGACTCGAAGATCGCCGTCCTGCGCAACGAGGACGGAAAGGGGGGGCGGTGGTCGAGGCAGGACCTGCCGCAGAGCTTCGTCTATGGCTCGCTCCATTCGCTGGCGGTGGCGGACTTCAACAACGACGGCCGCCCCGACATCGTCTCGAACGAGCAGGAGGAGCTCCTGCCCCAGGGGCGCGAAAATCCCCGCTGGATCCTGTGGGAGAACCTCGGAGGGGGGCGGTTCAAGGAGCGGATCCTCCTGGACCGCCGCCTGGGCGGCCACGAACTGCAGGCGGGCGACGTGGACGGCGACGGCTGGATCGACCTCTGCTCCAAGCCGTGGGGGGCGAAGGCCTGGAACGGGAACGGCGGCCGCATGCACGTCGACTTCCTCCACAACCTGGGCGGGAAGGCGAAGTAGCCCCGAGGGTCGGCGGTGGGCTCCCGGACTTTTAAATACGAAGTCCGGCGAGAATAATCCGGGGCTCGGCGCATATACTCGTTCAGGTCCGCATTGAAGGGAATCCCATGAGTTCCGTCCTCGCCCTGGCCCTCCTCTTCATGGCCCCGCAGGCGGCCCCCGAGAAGGAGTGCGTCGAGCTCGCCCGGCAGATCGAAAAGGCGATCCAGGACAACGACGGCGCGTGGGTGGACAAGGTCTTCGACGCCGACGCGATGTTCGACCGGGCGTTCAAGGGGATCGAGTCGAGCGAGGAGAGCAAGAGCGGGTACCGCAGCGGCGTGAAGAAGACGTTCAACCTCGGCCAGAAGACGGCGGAAGCGATCGCGGGGAAGGGGGCGTTCAAGTTCCTGGGCCTCCGGTCCGTCGGCGGGCAGCAGCGTGCGCTTTTCCGGATGGTCGTGGGCGGAAACTTCAACTACCACGAGTACCTCCTCGAGGCCGGCCCGAAAGGCGTGCGCCCCGTCGACATGTACATCTACCTGAGCGGCGAATGGTTCAGCGAAACCATGCGGCGCATGTACCTGACCTTCCTCTCGTCGGAGCCCGGCGTGCTGGCGAAGGCGCTGGGCCGCGACAACGAGTTCGTGACCCACCTTCCGAAGTTGCAGAAGATGCAGGCGCTCCGGGCGCAGGGTAAGCCCGCCGAGGGGCTCAAGCTCTTCGCCACGCTGCCCGCCTCGCTCCAGAAGGAGAAGTTCGCCCTGCTCGCCCGCTGCATGTGCGCCGGGGACGTGGGGGCCCAGGAGTCGCTCGACGCGGTGGAGGCGCTGCGGAAGGCGTACCCGGCCGACCCGGCCCTCTCGATCGTCTCGATCGGGCCCTACTTCAACGCGAAGAAATTCGACGCGGCGCTGGCGGCGGTGGACGAGCTCGACAAGGCGGTGGGGGGCGACGCGTACCTGAATTGCCAGCGGGCGGCGATCCACATGGAGTCCGGGGCCTTCGACAAGGCGCGCGCGGCGGCGCTCAAGGCGGTCGAGCAGGAGAAAACCCTGGCGGACGGTTACTGGACGATGGTGGTCATCTCGCTTCGCGAGAAGAAGTTCGCGGACACGGCGACCTGGCTGGCGAAGGTGGAAAAGGAGCTCAAGATCGGGCTCTCCGACCTGGCGGGGGCCGCCCCGTACCAGGAATTCGTGAAGTCCCCCGAGTACCAGGACTGGATGAAGTCGCGCGGCAAGTAGCGGACCCGCTACTTCAGGCCCGCGATCCACTCCCTCAGCATCCCGGCCGACCGCTCGTCCACCATCGACGTCGCGAGCGGCGGCATCTGGCCCTGGCCGCGGCGCGTGATGCGCTGGAAGAGGATCGAGCGCGACGGGTCGCCCGGCGCGACGATCCGCGGATCGGCGATCTCGAACGCGTCGTGGATCGGCTTGACGTCGACCACCTTCATCCGCTCGCGGTCGGTGTTCACGTGGACGTCGAATGCGGAGTTGCCGCCTCCCGCCTCCACGTGGCACTGCGCGCAGTTGGCGTGGAGGTACGAGCGGGCGCGCGATTCGAGCGGGGCCGTCGCGTCCGCCGGGTCGGCCAGTCGCGGCAGCCGGGCCGGACGCTTTGCCAGCCGCGTCGTGAACCGCGGTTCCTTCTCGAGCGCGCGGCGGGCGTCGTGGCGGCCGAGGAGCCACGCGAGCTGGAGCGCGTTCTCGACGGGATCGAGCCCCGCGAACCCGAAGTGCTGCGGATCGACCTGGTCGCGGAGCGCCTTGGGCACCTCCGGCGACTTTTTCTTGAGCGACCGCCGCACGTCGCCGATCGCCGTCCACGCCGACTCCTGCTCGCGCACGTGGTCGAGAAGGCTGACCTTGAAAAGCCCGAGCGCCTCGATCCCCTGGAGCTGCCCGTCGCGGTTCATCTGCATCGTCGTCACGCCGAGGACGTAGTTCGCCGCGCGCGAGTGGCAGACCATGCAGTCGGAGCGGCTCGGGAAATTCCACGACTGCTTCCGCCCGCCGACGTCGAACTCGCGCGTCTTCCCCTTGGAGTCGACGAGCCGCGCGTCGGTCTGCGCGTCGTTCCACTCGTACGAGTAGCCGACCCACTCGTTCTCCTGGAGCGTGAGGAACCGCGTCTCGATCCGCTTCCGCGACCCGGGACGGCCCGGCTCCATCTCGAGCGAGAAGGTCTTCACGAGCACCGTGCCCTCGGGGAACGTCCAGGATCCCTCCGAGAACGCGATCGGCTGGTCGTTCGGAAGCCCGATGTGCCGCTCCTTGAGCGCGCCGTCGGACCAGAGGGGCGAGTTGACGTCGTAGGGGACGAGGCCGGGGTGGGTGCGGTATCCCGAGACCGACGCGAAGGCGCCGCTCGCCGAGAGCATGCGCGGGAAATCGCGCGGCGGCTCCGGGGGTTTCGGCTCGAGGCGCCAGACCGCCCCGCCGTAGTCGGCGAGATAGATGTCGCCCGCGGCGTCGGGCGCGAGGCCGAGGATCTGGACGGGCGTCTTGGCGAGCTCCTTCTGCCAGGTGATCTTCCCGCCCTCGTACCGCGCGCCCCAGACGCGGCCCGTCGAGTAGTCCCCGTGGAGATAGGCGCCCCGGAGGTCGGGATACTTCGCGCCCTGGTAGACGAACCCGCCCGTGATCGACCGCGACTCCGAATGGTGATGGACGATGGCGGGCGGTGTCACGGGCGTCGGCCCGAGCTTGCGCTTGGCATGGAACGGGTGGCCGCCCTCGAACACGCTCCACCCGTAGTTGTCGCCCTTCTTGACGACCTCGATCATCTCCCAGATATCCTGGCCGATGTCGCCGACCCAGAGGTCGCCGGTCTTCGGGTCGAAGCACATGCGCCACGGGTTGCGGAAGCCATAGGCCCAGAGCTCGCCGCGCGCGCCGGGGATCGCCAGGAACGGGTTGTCCTTCGGGATCGAGTAGTTCCGGCCCGGGTCGGGATGCTCGACGTCGATCCGGATCATGCCGGAATTCAGGTCGCTGATGTCCTGGCCGGTGACGTTGCGGTCGGAGTCGGTCGTGCCGTCGCCCGCGGTGATGTAGAGCATGCCGTCGGGCCCGAATCCCATCTCTCCGCCGTCGTGGCCGTTGGAGACCCAGTCGATGACGAGGTGCTCGGTCGAGAGGTCGGCCCTCCCGTCCTTCACGACGTAGCGGAGGATCTGGTCCTTCTTGTTGGGTTCCTTGTCGGGCGGCCCGTTCGCGAAGACGTAGACCCAGTGGTTCTCCGCGTACTTCGGGTGGAACATCATCGAGTAGAACCAGGTGTCCTTCCGCCGGAGGAACGTCTCGGGCTTCTCGACCGACGGATCGTTCGCGAACGCGTGGATGACCCCTTCCTGCTCGACGACCATCGCGCGCCCGGTGCCCGGCTCAAACGCGACGTAGAGCGAATGGTGGAACTTGAGTTTCGGATACGCGGCGACGGCTCGGAAGCGGAGCGGCGGGTCGGGGGTTCCGACGACGCGCGAGGCGGTCCATGAGACGTGCTTCTCCGGAGGCGCCTCCCAGCGTACTTCGGAGCCGCAGGAGACCCCCAGCGCGAGGACGAGCCAGGCCGGTCGACGAAGGTTCATGCTTTCCCTTTGGCAACTCTACAGTCGGTGGAAGGGGAAATCCCGAGGAAAGAGTGGGTCCGGAGGGGTGTATATAGGGATATGATCCTGCTCCTGTCGATCGTGCTCGCGTTGCAGGGGGACAAGCTGCCGCCCTTCACGGCGGGGACGAGCGACGTCACGTTCGACAAATCGCCGCCGCATTGCGACGCCGACGAGATCAAGGCGCGGCTCCACTCGAAGGAGGACGCGGGCCCTTATGACGTGACGAAGGAGAAGTGGAAGCTCGTCGTTCCGAAGACGTACGCGCACGCGGCGAAGTGGGGACTTTTCGTCTACATCAATGCCGACGACTCGGCGAACATCCCGGGCGGCTACGAGGCGATCCTCGAGAAGCACAAGCTGATCGGGGTCTCGGCCTACAAGTCGGGCAACGAACGGAACGTCTTCGACCGCTTCCGGCTTGCGATCGACGCGAACTTCAACCTGTCGAAGCGGTTCAACATCGACGGCTCGCGGGTCTACGTCTCGGGCATCTCGGGCGGCGGGCGGGTGGCGAGCATGCTTGCGGTCTCGTACGCCGACCTCTTCTCGGGCGGCATCCCCTTCTGCGGGGCGAACTTCTACACCGACATCCCGTCGGAGCCCGGCAAGGCGTGGCCGCGGAGCTACATCCCGGTCGAGCCGGCGCTCAAGATCGCGAAGTCGACCGGCCGGTTCGTGCTCGTGACGGGCGAGAAGGACTTCAACCTGAAGAACACGCGCGCGGTCTACGAGCTGGGGTTCAAGAAGGAGGGCTTCAAGCACGCGATGGTGCTCGAGGTGCCCGGCATGGGCCACACGTCTCCGCCCGCCGAGTCGCTCGACAAGGGCTTGGACTTCCTCGACAAGCCGCCGAAGTAGGCCGGGGTCCAACTGTTAAGTTACAGATCGGGTTCGTCACTTAACAGTTGAAGCGTCAACTGTTGAGTCGGCAATCCGATCTGTCACTTAACAGTTGAGGTCACCAGGAGCACCGCGTCGGTCCATCCCTCGGGTGCGGTGAAGGGGCGCGTGCCCGAAGCCGGGAAGGTCCCCGCGGAAAGAGTCTCGGCGGTCGCCGGGTTGATCCACCTGACGCGCGCCCCGACGGGGGCCTTGACGGAGGCCAGGTCGACGGTGACGGTCCCGCCCGACGGCAGGTAGACGATCGCCCAGTCGCGGCTCGACGAGCGGGCCGCGGCCTTCTCCCCCGCGACGCCCGAGATCACGGCTTGGTCCGGCACGAGGGTCCACCAGTCAAGCGACCGGAAGAAGTCGCCGAGGATCTTCATCTGGCGCGAGGCCGGGGAATCGATCCAGTTCCTCCACTCGGCCGGCTTCATCCAGTTCCCGCCGTGGCCGAAGCTGTAGAAGCCGCCCGCGAGGCACGACCACCAGGCGCCGTTGCGGATGTTGAGCGGGGTGGTGCCCCCCTCGACTTCGTAGCGGGCCTCGCCGTTGACCGCCGGCTTGACCGGCCTCCGCGCGTAGTCGGCGGCGACCATCTCGTAGTTCAAATGGGTGCTCTTGAAGCTCTGCAGCGTGTTGAACGAAAGCCACGGCTCGTCGTGGATCCAGCTCGACGAGGCCGGCGAGGGATCGGGGTGGACCGTGATCCTGTGGCTTCCGCCGTCGCCTTCCGCCAGGCCGGCGGCGAGTTCGCGCACGAGAGGCAGGTAGGAGTTCTTCGCCTCGGGATACATCGACCAGATGACGTTGCGGTCGGAGCGGTAGCGGCGCCCGATCCACGCGCCCCACGCGCGCGCGTTTTCCCTCGTGATCAACTTCCCGTACTCGGGCGACTTGTGGTAGAGGCCGATGACCAGCACAAGATTCTTCTTCGCGGCGATCCGGACGATCGAATCGATCCTGGAGAAGTAGGCCTCGTTCGGAGTCGAAACGGCGTCGTCCACGAACGGCTTCTCGCCGGAGACGTTGGGCTTCTTCCCGCCGCCGACGCCGAGAAGCATGACCTGGATCGCGTTGAACCCCTTGCTTCTCCGATCCTCGAGGATCGTCTCCGCCTCCTCGACCGGGTAGGCCGTGAAGAGTTCCCAGAGGGTGTCGCCCAACCAGAAACACGGGCGGCCGTCGCCGTCGACGAAGGAGCGGTGATCCGTGCTGATGCCGACGGGACCGGTGAACGCCCCGGGGCGGGTGACGCCGTCCGCGGGCGGTGTCGAGACCCCGGTGCTGCACGAAACGCCCGCGAGGACCAGGATCCATAGGGACTTGTTCATGGCGGACCCCTGCTATCCTACATTCGGCAATTGCCCTGCCCGGGTGGGAACGGTATCCTCTCTTCCATGCCTCCTCGGGACCGGACCCTCTCCCCCCGCCCGCCGTCCCCTCGCGCCGGCGGTGCGCCGTGGATCAAGTGGGCGATCGGGGGAGGCGTCGTCCTCGTGATCGCCGTGGGGGCGATCTGGTGGTTCACGCGCCCGCCCAAGGTCGAGGAGGTGCGGAAGGTCGTGGAGTCCACCGGGCCGGACCCCGCGCACCTGGCCCGGGTCGCCGAGCTGGCCCGCAAGATCGAGGACCTGGAGCAGAAGGGCCAGTTCGAGGACGCGCTGGAGGCTCTCAAGCAACTGGCCACGCTCGAGCCGGGCGATCCGCGACTCGCGACGTTCAAGCCGCGCCTTGAAGAGAAGCTGGGCCGCTTCAGGGCCTGGCGAAAGGCCCACGAGCGGGCCGTGGCGGCGCAGGCCGACGCGGTGAGGAGGGACACGGCCGCGGACTGGCAGAAGGTGATCGAGCTGTGCGCCGAGGCGGAGAAGCATGCGCCCTTGGAGGAGCAACAGCGCCTGACGAGGGACCTCGCCGCGCTGGCGCGCCAGAACTTCCACTGGGTGGGGGCGCGCGACGAGGAGAAGAAGGGGAACCTCGCGGCCGCCCTCGATCTCGTCGCCCAGGCGATCGCCGCGCGAGAGGCGCCGCCGGAGCTCGCGGTCTACAAGGCCGCGCTGGAGAAGAAGAAGCGCAAGCAGGAGTTCGACAAGGCCGCATCGCTCGCCCGGGTCGAACCGGTTTCGGCCCGCGCGTTCGAGCTCTGGAAGCAGGCGAAGACCCTTGCGGAAGATCCGAAGGACGTGGAGGAGGTCGATCGCCGGCTCGACATGTTGCTGCCGCGGGTGGACATGGCCGTGCGCGACCAGCGCTACGACGCGGCCATGAAAGCCGGCGAAGCGGCGATCGCAGCCGGCAAGCTCGACGAGGCGGAAAAGTTGTTCCGGGATGCGCGCGCCCTCAAGGGGACCGACCTCCCCGCGGACCAGGGCCTCTCGCGGGTCGAGGCCGTCCGCAAGCTGAAGGGATACGAGGCCGCGATGGCCGAGGCCCGCGCGGCGGAGGGGAAGAAGGGGTGGACCGAAGCAATCGAGGCGTACGACCGTGCGCTCAAGACGAAGCCGGGCGACCCGGCCGCCTCGGCCCGTCGCAAGGAGCTGGAAGAAACCTGGCGTCCTCCGCGGATCACGGTCGTCCTCGATGCCTCCAGCGGGGTCAAGATGGAGTTCGTCCTGATCAAGCGGGGCGCGTTCCAGATGGGCGACGCGCAGGGCCGGGCCGACGAGAAGCCTCACCAGGTCACGATTGAGAAAGACTTCTACATGCAGGTCACCGAGGTGACCCAGAAGCACTGGGAGATCGTCACCCGGACGAAGCCCTTCAACTTCAGCGGCACGCCCGACCTGCCCGCGGAAGGCATGAGCTGGATGGAGATCCAGAAATTCATGGAGAAGCTGAACGCGATGGCCGAGGAGCAGCTCAAGGGCCGGAAGGCCGGGCTCCCCACCGAGGCCCAGTGGGAATACGCCTGCCGGGCCGGGAAGACGACGCGGTTCAACTTCGGCGATGACGAGGCGCAGCTCGAGGACCATGGCTGGTTCACCCGGAACGCGGGCAAGGGCCCGCAACTGGCAGGCAGGAAGAGCCCGAACGCCTGGGGCCTCTTCGACATGCACGGCAACGTGGCCGAGTGGTGCGACGATGCCTACGCGAGCGACCCCTCGAAGGCCGCCGAGGCCGCCCTCGTCGTGGATCCGCCTCCGCCTCGCTCGATCCGCGGCGGGAGCTGGAATGACCGTTCGGTGAACTGCCGCGCGGGGATCCGGGAGAAGGACATCCCGACCAAGGGAAGCATGTTCGTGGGCTTCCGCGTCGTCCTCCGCTGATCCCCCGTGAGCTTCCTCCCGCCGGTGTTCTCGCGTCCATGGCCCTGGTGGGTCGCGGGGCCGGCCATCGGGGCGTTCGTCGTGATCTTCGCCGCCGCGACCCGCCGGGGCGTCGCGGTCTCCAGTGGATTCGCCACGGCCTGCGCCCGATGTTTCCCGTCCATGGCCTATTTCGCGAAGCCCTCCTTCGCGGAGTCGTGGCGGTTCCTGTTCCTGGTCGGCGTCCCGCTGGGAGGCCTCGTGGGCGCGCTCCTCTCGGGTCAACGGGGCGTGGTCACGGCGATGGGTTGCTTCGACACCTTTTTGACTTCCCGGCTGGGGGTCAAGATCGCCTTCCTCTTCGCGGGAGGGCTTCTGGCGGGGTTCGGCGCGCGGTGGGCCGGCGGCTGAACGAGCAGCCATTCGATCGTGGGGCTCGCGCGGGGCGACCGCGCAAGCCTCGTGGCCACGGTCGGGTTCATGGCCGCGGGCGCGGTCACGGCGAACGTGCTGTTCCGGCTGATCGGGAGACTCTAGGATGCGCCGGATTCTCTACGTCCTCTCCGGGGCGATCTTTGGATTCTTGTTGCACCAGGGCCGGGTCACGGATTACGACGCGATCGCGAACATGTTTCTCTTCCGGGAGTTCCAGCTCATGGGGGTCATGGGGACGGCGATTGCGACGGCGGCGGTGGGCTTCGCCTGGCTCCGACGTCGCGAAGGATTCGCCGCAGCGTCGGAGTTCAAGCCCAAGGCGCTGAACGCGGGCGTCCTGGCCGGATCGCTCCTGTTCGGTGTCGGATGGGCGCTCTCCGGAAGCTGACCCGGCACCGCGCTCGCCCAGGTGGGCGAGGGGAAGGTGCTCGCCGTGGCGACGCTGGCGGGTCTCCTTGGCGGGACGTGGGCCTTCGGCGCCTGGAAGTCGCGGCCGTCGATGGCCCCGGCCCCGCCCGAAACAGAATCATAGGAGGCTGGACATGGCGACGAAGACTGTCATCCTGGGCGGCGGCGTCGGCGGTGTCGTGACCGCCAACACCCTGCGGGGCCTGCTCCCCAAGGAGCACGAGATCGTCGTCGTCGAGCGCAGCCCGATCTTCCACCTCGGGGCGGCGAAGACGTGGGTGATGCTTGGCCAGAAGAAGCTCGAAGAGGTGACGCGCCGCGTCGACGCGCTCCGCGCGAAAGGGATCGCGGTCCTCGAGGAGACGGTCGAGAAGATTGACGCCGCGAAGCGCGAGGTGAAGACGTCAAAGTCCGCGCTCGCGGCGGACTACCTCGTGATCGCGCTCGGGGCGGACCTGAACCGGGCGGCGGTCCCCGGGCTCGACCAGGCGGAGACGTTCTACACGCTGGACGGCGCGGTCAAGCTGGGGAAGATCCTCAAGGAATTCAAAGGGGGCGACGTCGTCATCCTCAACCCGAAGATGCCGATCAAGTGCCCGCCGGCGCCGTACGAGGTGGCGTTCCTGCTCGACCACGAGTTCAAGACCGCGGGGATCCGCGAGAAGGCCCGTCTCGCCGTCTGGACAGTGGAGCCGATCCCGATGCCGACGGCGGGGCCGGCGGTGGGGGGGATCATCAAGGAGGAACTCGCCAAGCGGGGGATCACGCTCCAGCTGCTGAAGAAGCCCAAGGCGGTGGATGGAGCGAAAAAGATCGTTTCGTTCGAGGATGGGAGCGAAGCGAAGTACGACCTTTTGATCAGCGTGCTCCCCCACGAGGCGCCGAAGGTGGTGCGGGACGCGGGGCTCGTCAATCAAGGCGGGTGGATCCCGGTCGACCCGAAGACGCTGAAGACGTCCGCCGACCGCGTCTGGGCGATCGGCGACGTGACATCGGTGCCGCTTCCCGGCAGGTACAAGCCGGACGTGGCCCTCGTGCTCCCGAAGGCGGCGGTCTTCGCCGACGCGCACGGGCGGGTCGTCGCCGCGCAGATCGCGGCCCACGCGCAGGGCAGGGAATCCGCGGAGGCGTTCGACGGCAAGGGCTTCTGCTTCGTCGAGTTCGGCGGCCATCACGCCATGGGCGGCGAGGGATCCTTCTTCGACCTGCCCAGTCCCAAGGTCGTGACGAAGGTCCCCGACCTGTCGCAGTTCGACGAGAAGCTGAAGTGGGCGGCGACGTTCCTGGAGCGGAACTTCTGAACTACTTCGAGGCGAAGACGAGGGCCTGGCCCCACGTGCGGGAGAGGCGATCCGCGTCGAGCGTGGGGAAGCGTCGGGCGAGCTCGGCGCGGGCGGCTTCCTCGGTGAGCATTCGATACAGGACCTGCATCGCGAGCTCGTGAGCGGCCTTCTCGATGGCCTCGCAACGTTTTTTCAATTCGGCATGCGCGGAGCCGGGGATCTCCGGAAACTCGCGCGCCCATCGCTGTTCCACCGGGATCGCCCGCTCGGGGCCGAAGTCCTGGAAAATGGACAGCGCGCGGTTGAAGGACGCGTCCGCCGCGGGGTCGAGGCCGTCGACGGGAAGGCCCAGGTGCGTCGCGACTTCCTGGGCTTTCGACCGGGCCCTCGCGTAGTCTTCGAAGTCGCTTTGGATCGGGAACCTTCGGTTTCCGGGTCCGGCCAGGTCGACCGGAAACCGCGTGCGCACCTCTCCCGTCGACAAGGGCGGCGATACGCCCCGGCCGATGAGCACGCGATCAAAGTCCGCGAGGGCCTGCTTGCTCTGGGTTCGAAAGGGACCGTAGGACGTCCACGTGAAGACGACCCCTTTCGTACGATCGAACGAGATCCCCGATCGAACGAAGGCGAGGAAGAATCCCCCCAGCGACAGGCCCGCCCCGACCGCGATCGTCATGATCTTGATCACGAGGCCCTCCGCGGCGCTCGAGACCCGTCGCGTGTGCTCGAAGTCCACCGTGAAACCCTTGTAGAGGAGAATCATCCCGCCGGCCAGCATCGCCAGCTTCAGCACCAGCGGGCCTGGATCCTCGTAGGTGACGTACCTCAATTCGTCCGAAGGGCTCCGTGCCATACCGAACCATAGCGCGAGAAGTCGCCCCGCGTCAATCCGATCGGCGATTGCCAAGGAAGGGGACGAAGGCGGGGGGAGAAATCAGCGATCAAAGGCGGAGTCGCGGGGAGCTCATTCCCGCTCGTTCGCGCCGAGTCTCTTTACCGCCTCGCGCGCCGCAAGACGAACTTCGGGCTCGGGGTCCTGGAGGGCGGTGCGTAGAGCGGGCAGGGTGCCCTTGGCCTGGGGTCCCAGGCCGGCCAGGGCTTCGGCGGCGCGGAGGCGGATCAGAAGGTCCGGACTCTTGAGCGCCTCGGCGAGCACCGCGAGCGCGGCCTCGCCCTGCTTCTCCGGGGCGATCTTGAGGAGCGCCTCGGCGGCCGCGACCCGGACGTCGGCCTCCGGATCCTTGAGCAGCTTGACTCGGCCGGCACCACGGGGAGCGCCACGGCCCCGCAATCGCCCAGGAGCCGCGCTCCCGTGGCGCGCGCGCCGAAACTCCCCCGGCGCTCGTCCTCCAGGAGATTCCGGACGATCAGGCTGAGGGCTCCCTCGAGTTCCTTCGCCCGCGGGTTTATGCGGGAGAGCGCCACCATCGCCGCGCCGCATCGGACCGGCCGGAAGTCCTTGACCGTGTCGCGGGGGGTGACGGCCCAGGCGAGGGCGGGAACGGCCGGCCTGGCCCGCTCTCCCAGGTTCTGCAGGGCCTGGGCCGCGGCGAGCTGCACGAACCAGTCCTCGTCGGCGAGGGCCCGCGCCAGTCCGTCGATCGCCGCCTTGCCTTCCGGAACGATCGCCCCCAGCGCGGCGACCGCGGCATAGCGCACCTCCGGGTCCTCGTCCCGCGCCGCAAGCGTCAGCGCCGCCTCCGCCTCCCGCGCGGCGGGTCCGAGCTCGGCCAGCGCGAGCGCGGCCTGCATCCGGACGGCGGAGCCCGGATTCCGGAGTTCGGCGAGCCACGCGGAGAGCGGCCGCGTCCCGGCGGCCGGCGCGGCAGGATCGCGCGCGGGCGCCTTGTTGTTGGGCGACCTCAGGCTGTACCGGACCCACTGCGTCTCGGCGGGGTTCCGGCGGCGCCGGCACTTGACGGTCACGTCGCGGCCCCGGAGCAGGTTCGACACCGCGTCGGCCAGCTCGATGGTGGTCCCGATGAAGGCCATCTCGAAATCGTGCCGCACGGTCCCGCTCTGCCAGCCGTCGGCGGCGGGCAACGTGTGGAACCAGGTGCCGTCGAGGAAGGTCAGGCACGCTCGCTGGGCGATGAGGTTCTCGAAGTCGGCACTCGACGCGCGGGACTGGAATCGCTTCTCGCAGGACTGGGTGAAGTGGACGGCGACGCGCCCCGGTTCCATTTCCTTGAAGGGCGCCCCCGCCTCCCAGAGGATCTGGAGCTTCAGGTCCTTGATCTCGGGCTTCCCTTTGAGCGGCTTGCCCATCTTGAACCGGAAGCCGCCCCGTGAAAGATTGACCTTTTCCACCTCGACGAGCGTGACCGTCCGGAACTCCGACACGATCTCCGGCAGGGTCACCTGCCACCCGCCGCCGTCGATGTAGGCCGGGGCCGGCGACGCCAGCAGGAGCAGGGTCGCGACGACAACGCACTTCCTCATCGCGGCGGCCCTCCAAGACCGTGCCCCCTGCGCCAGGGGGTCAGACTTCCTGAATTATAGCAGGTGACGGCTTTGCGCAGGAAGCCTGCCTCGGGGTCGTCCCGGGCTTCGAGGGTTCGGCGAGCGTTGATGCCATGAGAGGACGAGTTACGTTTTGTAACATGGGGGTGACACGCGGGAATTCCTTTTGGATTCCCTGTGCAATCCGGGGCCCTCGTCTCAATACTTCCTGTTAGCGGTTAGGGGCCATAAGATGCCGGACCTGCACGAAGACTTCATGCGGAGCTACATCGCCGCGGAGCCCAAGCTCCGCGCGTTCGCGCTCGCGTGCGGACTGCCCCTCGAGCAGGTCGACGACCTCGCCCAGCAGGCGGCCCTCGTCCTCTGGCGGCGCTTCGGCGAGTACGACCGCGCGCGCCCCTTCCTGCCCTGGGCGCTTGGCGTTACGCGCAACCTCATCCACGAGACCCGGCGCGAAGGGGCCCAGTCGCGGCGGCTCCTCGCCCCGGCCGTCGCCGAACGGCTCGCCGAGGCGTGCGCGGGCCTCGAGGAGAAGATCGACCTCCGGCGCCACGCCCTCCGCGGCTGCCTCGAGAAGCTCCCCGCTCATCACCGCGACCTTCTCGACCTGCGCTACGGCCTCGGGCTCCCTCTCGTCGAGATCGGGTCGCGCCTGAAGCGGGGGCTCTCCGCCGTCAACATGGCCCTCCACCGCGTCCGCCAGCTGCTCCTCGAGTGCGTCCATCGCGAGGCGTCGTCATGAGCGGATCGTACGACCGCGATCATGCGCGCCGGCTCATGAGCCGCCACCTCGAGCAGGACCTCTCGGACTCCGAATGGGCCGAGCTCGAGGCGATCCTCGAAACGAGCGACGAGGCGCGCCGCGATCTCCTCCTCCTCTCGTCGCTCCACCAGGAGCTCTTCGTCCAGGCACAGGTCGCACGCCCCGCCGCCCGGAAGGCGGCGCCGCGACGCCGGCCGTGGATCCCGATCGCCGCGGCCGCCGCCATCTTCGTCGCGCTGGCCCTCTCGGTCGCCCTTTTGAATCCGCAGCCTGCGGAGAACGTCGAGCTTCCGGAAGCGCCGCTCGTCGAGCGCCCCGAGCCGGTCCGGCCGACCCCGCAGGCGGCGCGGAGGCAGGCGGAGGAAGTGCTGGAGGAGATCGTCCGGCAGCAGGGGCAGCTCGAGGAATCGCGGAAGACGGCCGACCAGGCGGACCAGCAGCGGGAGCGTCGCGAGGCCGAGGCGCGGCTCGCGCTCAACGCCGCCGAGCGCCAGGCCGCCGTCGAGAACCTCGAGGAGGCGCGCGCCGAGGAACGGAAGATCGAGGAAAAGACTCCGAAGGAGGCCCCCGCCCCGGCCACCGTCGTCTTCCTCGCGACCGTGACCCGCGCCGAGGGCGAGGTCTTCGTGACGTCCGGCGGCGCGCGCTCCGCGGCGCGGATCGGCCTGGGCCTGCAATCGGGCGACGGACTGGAGGTCATCCAGGGCGCCTCGGCCCTGCTCTTCGGCGACGGGACGCGTCTCAGCCTCGCACCGCAGACCTCGATCGCGTCGATCACGGATGCGGCGGGGAAGAGGGTCGCGCTCGACCGCGGCCGGGTCTCGGCCGAGGTGGCGAAGCAGCCGGCGGGCCGGCCGCTCGTCTTTGCCACGCCCCATGGAGAAGCAAGGGTGCTGGGGACGACGCTCCTGCTTCGCGTGACCCCCGACGCGACCGAGCTCGAGGTGAAGACCGGCAGTGTGCGGCTGACGCGCGCGAAGGACAAGGCCGGCGTCGACGTCGCGGGCGGCCACCTGGCCGAGATCGCGCCGGGCGCCGAGTTTGGCGCGCGCGCCGTCCGCGTCCTCGAATTCCAGGACGGCGCACGCTATGCGGGCACGCGGTCCACGTTTCTCTCGCAGGACGAGGCGACGAAGAACTTCGCGGCCGCGGACGTGCTCCTCTCCGATGGCGACTACCCCGAGGGGACCCACCGGGACCGCGAGATCCTGCTCAAATGGGACCTCTCGGAGATCCCGCCGGGCCTGAAAGTCCGCGACGCCGCGATCGTGGTGCACGTCGCCGACGGATCGGCCCATCCCTATCCGATCACCGCGATGAAGCGGGACTGGACGGAGACGGAGGCGACGTGGAGGGAGAGCGCCCGCAACAAGCCGTGGCAGTCGGGCGGCGGGCAGGGCGCGACGGAGCGCTCGACGACGGTGATGGGATCCGTGGTCTCGACCGACGCGGGGTTCGCGGCAACCCCTCTCAACGCGGAGGGCCTCGCGGTCGTCCAGTCGTGGATCGACGATCCGCGGAACAATCACGGCGTCATGATCTGCAACCCGAACACCTCGGACGCGATGGGGATCACGTCGCGGCGCGCGCCCGATCCCCTGCGGCGCCCGAAGCTGGTCGTCACGGTCGTCTCGAAGGCCCGGAGATAAGGAGGACCCTATGAACGCCGCACTCGCGCTTCTCATGGCGCTCGTCACCCAGGACCCGGCCGCGTGGGACACGGGCCAGGCGTCGGCCGCGCCGCTCTCGCCGGAGCAGGTGGAGGCGAAGACCGGGTGGACCGTGATCGCGCGCGACCAGGCCCAGGCCGCGTTCAAAGGGGACGCCGTCGTGAGCAACGGTCGCATCCTGGCCGTCGCGAGGAAGCAGGGCGGGGGTGTCGAGGTCTACTCGCTCGCGGCCGGAAACGCCGTGAGCCGGGCGCGCCTCGTGCTCCAGGGCCCGGGCGGCGACGCCTCGGCCCGGCTCGAACGCGCGGCGCTCACGGAGAACGGGAAGGGCGGCGCGGTCCTGGAGGTCTCTTACAAGTCCTCAAAAGGGGTCGCGCTCACGGCCAAGTTCCGCCTGAAGCGCGGCGACGTGAGCGTCGAGACGACGCCCGTCGCCGGCGTCGAGAAGCTGCGCGTGGAATGTCCGACACGGTTCGCGGTCCTGCCCGATTTCTTTGCCGACGACGTCCTCATCGACGCTCGGAAGATCCCGATCGCCTCGGCCGAGGTGCCGAGCGAGAATTTCCTGATGCACCTGGCCGGTGCCGGCGAGTCGATCGCGCTGGCCATCTCCGAGGGTCGCGAGCAGGAGATGCGGATCACGCTCTCGGGCGAGGGCGAGAAGAGGACGATCACGGGATCGGAGATCGCCTTCGGCGGGAAGAAGAGGATCTGGCTCGCGCTCCTCGAGGGGCCGGGGATCTGGCACTCGGTGGACCTCAAGAAGGAGGATTCCCAGAAGGTCATCCCGCTGGAATGGAAAATGCCGTTCGTGGCGCAGTGGCGGGTCGACTTCAGCCGGCCGAACGACCTCGTCGACGGCTGGGACATGCTGCTCCAGAACAAGAAGGGCCACGACTACATCAAGCCCGCGTGGTTCGGCGGGCCCGCGGAGGACGTGAACGACGCCACGCGCCGGCGGTTCACGGAGGTGCTGGGCTTTTTCCCGTACCCGGCGTGGAGCGACCCGGAGCGGCGCGGGTATCTCCAGCCGCTCGAGATCACGACGCGGACGAAGTTCATCACGCAGCTGACGTACCAGGGCCCGGTCGTGATCTACCCGCTCAACCGCCTGAAGGAGACGCCGCCCGAGGCCTTCACGGTGATCGACGTCGCGCGGAACGCGCTGGGGATGGGTCCGTGCGAGTACGTGCTCGACCTCGAGAACCAGAAGCAGGAGTACAAGGGGCTGGCGACGTGCAACACGCGGGAGAAGCTGCTCGAGATCTACCAGAAGGGCGAGCAGAAGGCGAAGCGGGCCGAGGTCGAGAAGTACCTGGACGACGTGGTCCTGTTCGTGAAGCACATCCGGGGGCGGATCACGCAGTACGTCGACTTCGGCCACAAGGTGCGGGAGTATCTTGCGGCGCAGAAGAAGGCGCACCCGGAGTTGAAGGACCCGATCACGGAGCTCGAGAAGATCGCGGAGGAGGTCGACGCGCGGTTCCAGGAGCGCGAGGAGCGGATCCAGTCGCCGTCGCGCGTGGAGGCGATGAACGCGGACTTCCGGAAGGCCGTGCTGGAGGCCGACGGCCCGGAGGCCCTCGAGCGATGCAAGAAGTACTCGGACGATCTCGTGCGGATCGGCGGGAACCAGGACAAGCTGGTCTCGGAGTGCCGCTGGGTGGCGCGGACGCTCCGGCAGCGGGCGGGCCTGATGGTGGCGGTGGACCCGCGGATGGACGCGATCGCGAACGAGGTCCGCGCGCGGTCGCAGGAGGTCCTGCTGAAACCCTCGTGGCACGAGCGGGCAAGGCAGTAGCCGGGCTAAATCTTCCCGGAGGCCAGCTCCCGCAAACTCTCCTGGCGCTCCAGCAGGAAGCGCCGCAGCACCTCGCCTGCAGGGACGCCGTGCAGGATCACGTGGTGCGGCGCCGCCGAAGCGACGATCTCCAGGTCGGCGGTCCTGAGGAGACGCATCAGGGGACCTTCGTTGAGCTCGATGCTCGTGATGTCGGCGTAGCGAAGGAACCGCGTCCTCTGCCAAACCCACCCGCTTCGGATCTCCAGCTCCCTCGCCCCGGCGCTGTACCGACCACGATGCGATCCGAACTTATGGAGAACGATCAAGGCTCCGATCGCGGCGACCAACGCGGCAGGAACCGCGAAGGAGGGGTCTTCGATGAGGATCCGCCACGAAGCCTGGCGCCAGGGGCGTCCGGGAGAATGCATGACGAGCCAGAGGAATCCGAACCAGGCGGCGACGATCAGCGAGATGACGCCGGCGCCGTGAATCAACGAACCCCAGGGACGCAGGAACGAGGAACGGTAGGTCTTCATGACAACACCTCGAATACTCCTTCCATTGGACGCCGGTGAAGCGCGCGACTTCGACCGCAAGATTCGGATAGTCCGCGGCCCGCCCCGGCGATAGAATCCGGCGCATGATGAGCCGGTGGAAGGCCGTGATGGGTCGCGACGCGCGGCGGGACGGCGAGTTCGTCTACGCGGTCCTCTCGACGGGAATCTACTGCCGCCCCTCGTGCCCCTCGCGGCGCCCCGACCGCTCGCGCGTGCTCTTCTTCGAGGACGCCCGGGCGGCGGAGCGCGAAGGGTTCCGCGCCTGCCGGCGGTGCGGTTTCCCGAAGATCGATCTCGTCGGAGCTGCCGCGCGGCTCCTGGTGTCCGGCCCCGTGCCGCTCCGCGACCTGGCCGCCCGGGTGGGATGCAGCCCGTTCCACCTGGCGCGGGCGTTCAAGGCCGGGACGGGGATCACGCCGCGGCAGTACGGCGACGCGATGCGCCTGGCCCGGCTGAAGCGCCGGCTCCGCGACGGAGGTCGCGTAACGGACGCGCTGTACGACGCCGGGTACGGATCCAGCAGCAGGCTCTATGAACGAGTGCAGTCGAGGCTCGGGACCACCCCGGGTCGCTATCGAAAGGGGGGCGAGGGCATGAGCATCCGCTACACGATCGCCCCGAGCCCGCTCGGCCGGCTCCTCGTCGCGGCGACGGACCGCGGCGTCTGCGGCGTGAGCCTCGGCGGCGGAGCGTCGTGGCTCCGCTCGGAGTATCCGCGGGCCGAGATCCGGCGCGACGATGCCGGGATGCGCCGGTGGCTGCGGCTCCTCCGCGGAGGGACTCCGCGGCGCGACCTTCCGCTCGACGTGCAGGCGACCGCGTTCCAGCGGCGCGTGTGGGACGAGTTGCGAAAGATCCCGCGCGGGACCACGCGTACCTACTCGGAGGTGGCGCGCCGGATCGGCCGGCCCCGCGCTGCGCGGGCGGTGGCCCGGGCTTGCGCGACGAATCCCGTGGCCCTGGCCGTGCCGTGTCACCGCGTGGTCCGGGCCGACGGCGGCGCGGGCGGCTACCGCTGGGGGCTCGGACGAAAGAGGCTGTTGCTGGAGAAGGAGAAGGATTGAAGCCCCGCTCCGTATCATAGACGTCTCTTCCCGAAAGGCGGACTTATGATCCGGACGATCCTCATCGCGGTCCTGCTGTCCCCGACGCTCTTTGCCCAGGAGCGCGTCACGCCCCAGTCGGCGAAAGGAGGTCAGAAGCAGGGCGAGCCGTGGGCCGACGTACCGGAGTCCTTCAAGGCCGTCAAGATCCCCGAGTGGCCCGTCCCCACCGACCTCAAGCAATGGGAGCAGGTCGATCGCGCGAAGACGCGGGCGACGCTGCTCGCGTGTCTCGGCGAGATGCCGCCCCGTCCCGACCCGAAGAAGGTCAAGGTCCTCTCCAAGAAGGATCACGAGGACTATGTCCTGGAGCGCTTCGAGTTCCACAACGGCGTCGACATGATCGTTCCCGGAATCCTCCTCGTCCCCAAGAACAGCAAGGGGCCCGTCCCGGCAATCATCGGCCTGCACGGTCACGGCAGCTCGAAGGAGAGCATCTGCACCGATCTCAAAGGGGTCCAATGCATCGGTCCGACGCTCGCCAAGAAGGGGTATGTCGTGGCGGCGATCGACGGCGCCTTCGGCGGCGAGCGCGTCGGGAAGGGCCCGGCCGGCCCGGTCTCGGACAAGGGCGCCGGCCCGCAGGAGCAGACGCTGTTCAAGCTCTATCTCCTCCAGGGACGCTGCCTCTGGGGGATGATGCTGCGCGAGGAGCAGTGCCTGATCGACTATCTCGAGACGCGCCCCGAGATCGATCCGAAGCGGATCGCCGCGACGGGCATGAGCATGGGGTGCACGCGCAGCTGGTGGCTCGCCGCGATCGACGATCGCATCCAGGCGATCGTCGGCGTCGCCTGCTTCACGCGCTACACCGAGCTCATCGCGCACGGGAACCTGCGGTACCACGGCATCTACTATTTTGTCCCCGGCGTCTTCGCCCACTTCGACACCGAGGCGATCCATGCCCTCGTGGCCCCGCGACCCCATCTCGAGCTGTCGGGCGACCAGGACGGCGGCGCGCCGGCCGACGGCGTCATCACGCTCGAGAAGAAGCTCGGCGCCCTGTACGCGCTCCATGGGAAGGGCGACCGGTTCCGCAGCGTGATCTACAAGGACACCGGCCACGAGTACCTGCCGGAGATGAAGGACGAGATGCTCCGCTGGTTCGACCGCTTCCTGCCGGTGGCGAAGTGAGAGGGGCGGCCAGCGGAGGAGGAGAGAGGCGACGTTAGGGCTTCATCGGCGGCGGAAACGGGACACTCCGTTGCCGGGGAGGCGGTTCGGGATGCGTTTCCTCCGGATCATGGAACCGGTAGAGTCCTTCCCGCGCGCCCCGGCGCAGGATCTCCCGCGCTCTTGGAACATCGGGAACGGGAGCGTAGAGATCGGTCAAGCCGAGTCCTGAGTCTCCCAAGGCTCCCTGGATTCCTTCTGCTTCCAGCATTCGCAGGATGAAGGCTCCCCGATCGAACTGGACGGCGCCCACCCAGGGGGGCGGGATTCGATGTTCGGATTGCTCTCCAGGGGCGCTGCATCCCAAGGCCAGCAGCACCCATGCTCCGGCGGCAACTCGGGTCATCTGCTTCTTGGACGATGATCGACTGTGCCAATCCTCCTTGAAAGGGTTGGCCGATGCGAACCGGGACGAGAGGCCGGCCCTCAGAACCCGGGGCGGCGCGTGGCGGTCGGGGGCGCCGGGCGGATCGTCGTCATCCCCTTCCGGAAGATCAGCCCCGCCTCCTCCGTCTCCCTCCGCAGCTCGACCCAGACCACCCGCGCGCGCGCCTCGAACGGCGGCCGGCCCGGAAGCGCGATCGAGACGAGCAGGTCGTTCCCCAGCGCGTTCGACTGCGCGTAGGGGTGAAAGAAATGCAGCGGGTGGACCGTGCCGCCCCGCACCCACTGCGCGTCCTTCCGGTCCGGCGGACGGTACTCGATCCTCACGCCCCCCTCGGTCCGATCGAAGATCGCCGCACCGGAGACGGGGAGCGGCGCCCCGCTCAAAAGGTCCACGATCCGGCACGAGAGCGACTCCCTCGCCCGCGGCAGCGCCCGGCGCTCCACCCGCACGAGCGGTGTGGTCCGCGTGCGGCGGCCGCCCGTCTGCAGCCCGCCCATCACCTTCTCGAGCACCCTCCCGGGCGTCAGCGGGATCGTGACGAGATCGTTCACGCCGCACTGCAGGATCCTCAGCACCTCCGCCCCTTTCATCTCGCCCCCGAGGGCGAGGACCGCTCCGGCCCGCGACTTCGTGGGATCGAGCAGGATCGGGCGGACCTCCGCGGCGTCCGCGGCGTCGATGATCGCGACGTCGGCCTGCTGGAGCCGCACGAGCCGCGCGGCCTCGACGGCCGTGGCGATCGCCTGGACCTCGTGCCCCTCGGCCGCCAGCGTCTCGAGGATCAGCGAGCGGTGGGGCTCGGCGCGGACCGAGACCCCGACCTTCGCGCGCGGCACCAGGAGCGGGACGATCGGCGAGTCCCACCGGAGGCCCTCGACCGGCGCCTGCGGCGGGAGCCCGTTCACGTACTCCAGCACGAGGACGATCGCGTGACCGAGGCCGCGGGTGCGGATCACCGCCTTCTCCACGCCGGCCCGCGCCGCCACCTCGATCAACCGGGCATCGACCGTCGCGCCGGCCGCGGCGATGGTCGCGCCGTCCGGCGCGCGGAGATCCTCCTCCAGTCGATCCCCCGGCCGGACCCGCGGCAGGGGAAGGACTTCCGTGGTGAGCGTCCGGCGGACGGTGTCGGTGTCGAGAGTCTCGCCCGGCTCCAGGAGAAAGAGCTGCGTGAAGCCCGCCTCGCGAAGGTCCTTCAACCGGGGAATCGTGAGAAGCGTGCCCTCGGGATGGAGGAGCACGCCCGCGGGGTGCACGAGCGGGGCCCTGAGGATGACCGCGCCCACGCCCATGACTTCCTCGCGCAGCGCGTCGATCGAGGTCGGCTTCACGACGACAGTATGCTCGCACGGTCGCGTCCCGTCAAAAGATGAAGCCCCTGTCGGGCGGGCGTGGTAGAATTTCCAGCGGCTGGTTGGAGCGGGGCGCGAACGCGCGGAGTTTCAATGCCGACCCATGCCTCGCCGCCCTGCCCGGGTCCGCTCCCCCGTCGCGAATTCCTCCGCATCGGCCTCTCTGGATTCGCCAGCCTGACGCTGCCCGGCCTCCTCCAGGGTCGCGCCCACGCGCAGGCCGCTCCCGCCCGCGCAAAGTCGGCGGTGATCCTCGTCTGGCTGCGGGGCGGCGCGTCGCACCTCGAGACCTACGATCCCAAGCCCGACGCCTCGAGCGAGATCCGCGGCATCTTCGGCCCCATGCCCACGTGCGTCCCGGGGATGCGGATCTCCGAGCTCCTCCCCCGCCACGCGAAGATCGCGGACAAGTTCACGCTCCTGCGGTCCATGTCCCACACGGGCGGCGGCCACCCGGCCGGGTCGCTCCAGATGCTGACGGGGGACACCGATCCGGCGGACAAGCAGCGGCCGATCTATCCCGACTGGATGACCGTCACGAACTTCCTGCGCGCGGACCGGACGCGACCGCTGCCCAACTACGTCGGCGTGAACCCTGTTTCCACCTACGACGGCTTCGTCATCGCCGGGTCCGCCTACGTCAGCCCGGCCTACGGGCCGTTCACCGTGCACGGCGACCCGAGCGATCCCGCGTTCGAGGTTCCCGACATCGGTCTCAAGGACTCGGCGCAGGCGGGCCGGCTGGGCGACCGCGTCCGGCTCAAGCAGGGGCTCGACCGGCTCGCGCGCGCGGCCGACCAGTCGGGCTCGATGGGGGCGATCGACGACTTCGAGGCGCAGGCGCTCAAGCTTCTGACCAGCCCGGCGGCGCGCGAAGCCTTCGACGTGGGCCGCGAGCCCGACAAGGTGCGCGACCGATACGGCCGCCACCCGTGGGGGCAGCAATGCCTGATGGCGCGCCGGCTGGTCGAGGCCGGAGTGGAGATCATCACCACGACGTTCGACGGGCCGCTCTGCGGCCGGGTCGGGAACTGGGACGACCACGCGGTCAACCACCACATCTTCGACGCGCTCCAGTACCGGCTGCCGGTTTTCGACCAGGCCGTCTCGGCGCTCATCGAGGACGTCTACGCCCGCGGGCTCGACAAGCGCATCCTCGTCGTCGTGACCGGCGAATTCGGTCGCACGCCGCGCATCACGCAGGTCGCGAGCAGCGGGGGCGGGGTGGCGAGCGTGGCGGCCGGGACGGTGCAGCCGGGCCGCGACCACTGGCCCAACGCGTTCTCACAGCTGTGGGCGGGCGGCGGCATCGAGACCGGCGCCGTCATCGGCGCCACCGACAAGAAGGGCGAGCAGGTGGTCGAGCGGCTGGCCTCGCCCGGCGATTTCCTCGCGACGATCTACCGCCACCTCGGGATCGATGCGGAGCAGATCACGATCCCCAACCTTTCCGGCCGGCCCACGCCGATCCTCTCCCGCGGCGCGCCCATCCCGGAACTCAAAGGGAAGGCCTGAAGGTCACCGCGGACGCGATCGGAATACGAAAAGCAATCCGCCCTGAGACGCGCGACCCCCGTTCGTGACATAATCATAAGGCGTACAAAACAGACCGTCTGTTTTGTACGCTTCCTTGGGGGGCCCGATCGATGGGCGGACTCGAGACCACGCTCGGCGGGGCGAAGGAGCACTTCCCGGAGACCGTCTGGTCCTCCGCCGTCGCCGGCTCCGACCCCGCCGCGCTCGACCGCTTCCTCTCCGACTACTGGCGGCCCGTCTACAAGTTCATCCGCACCGCGGGCAAGGCCTCGATCGAGGACGCGAAAGACCTGACGCAGGACTTCTTCCGCTACCTGATCGAGGGCGGGCTCCTCGCGCGCTACCGGCAGGAGAAGGGACGCTTCCGCAGCTTCCTCAAAGGCGTCCTCCGAAACTTCCTCTCGCAGGCCCGGCGCGACGCGCACGCGCAGAAGCGGGGCGGCGGCCAGGCCGTCGTCTCGCTCGACGTCGAGGGCCTCGAGACCGACCGCTTCCTCGCCGATCGCGGCCGGCTCTCGCCCGAGGAGATCTTCGACCGCCAGTGGGCCTCCGACGTCCTGGCGCAGAGTCTCGCCGATCTCCGCCGCGCCCTCCCGGCCGAGGGGAAGGGCGAGTGCCTCAAGGTCTACGAGGCGTACGAGCTCGTGGGGAAGCAGCCGACTTACGGCGAGGTCGCGCGCTCGTTCGGGCTCACCGAGCACCAGGTCAAGGGTCACCTCGACGCAGCCCGGGCGCGCCTCGAGCAGATCGTCCGCGAGCGGCTCGCCCGCGGCGTCTCCTCCCCCGGCGAGCTCGCCGACGAGATGAACGAACTCTTCTCCGGGTGACGCCGTGCCGGACGAGTTCCTCGACCGCGTCCGCGCCGGCGTCTCCAGGCTCCGCCAGTCCCGCCTCGGCCGACTTGCCGTCGAGCGGAAGCTGATCACCGGCGCTCAGCTCGACGAGGCCTCGCGCGTCGAAGGGCCCGTGCCCGACGCGCTCGTCGCCCGCGGCTGGCTCTCCCGCGAGCAGGTCGACGAGCTCCGCCGCTGGCTCGACGCGCCGTCGCGCCGATACGAGATCGGCGCCAAGCTGGGCGAGGGCGCGATGTCGGTCGTCTACGACGCGGTTGACCGCGAGCTCGGCCGCTCCGTTGCGGTCAAGGTCCTCCGCGAAGGGTTCCTCGCGCAGGAGCAGGTGCGGGAGCGATTCCTCCGCGAGTCGCGGGCGCTCGCGCGGATGGATCATCCAAACGTGGTCAAGGTCTTCGACGCGGGCGAGGACGAGGGCCGGATGTTTCTCGTCATGGAGGTCGTCCGCGGAGCGCCGCTGGCGGCGCTGCTCAAGAAGGAGCCGCGCGGTTCGTTGAAGCTCCTCCGGATCCTCGAATGCGCGGCGCGGGGCGTCCAGCACGCGCACGAGAAGGGGATCATCCACCGCGACGTGAAGCCGGAGAATATCCTGGTCGATGAACAGGGCGGCGCGAAGGTCGTGGACTTCGGGCTCGCGCACCTCGTCGAATCCGCGCCGGCGCTCACGCGGAGCGGGACGGTCCTGGGCACGCCGATGTACATGGCGCCCGAGCAGGTCGCGGGCGGCGGCGCGGCGATCACGGAGCGGACTGATGTCTACGCGCTCGGGGCGATCCTCTACGAGATCCTGGGGGGCGAGCCGCCGCATGTCGGGACGAGCATCCCCGAGGTCTACTCGAAGATCGCTCGCGACGAGCCGCGGGCGCTGCGGTCGGGAAACGTCGCGCTGGATGCGGTTGCGATGAAGGCGATCGAGAAGGATTCCGGGCGCCGGTACGGGACGGCGGCCGCGTTCGCGGAGGACCTGCGCCGCGCGATCGATGGCGAACCGGTCGAGGCGCGGCGCGTCACCGAGGTCGACCGTCTCTGGCGCTGGGCGCGCCGTCGGAAGGGCGTGCTCGTACCGCTCGCGGTCGTGGTGGTTTCCGCCTCCTGCTGGATCGGGCTCGCAACGGCCCGGAGCCGGGCCGCCATCGCCCGGGATACCGAGCACGCCCGGGGGTGCCTTGCGATCGGTCGGACGCAGGAGGCGCGGGACAGGTTCCTGCAGGTGCTCGCGATCGATCCGTCGAACGCCACGGCGCGGGACGGGTTGCAGAGGACGGACGCGGCGGTGAAGAAGGCGACGAGCCTGCTCGAGGCGGCGCGGCCGAAGCTCGAGAAGGCGGTCGCGGGGCTCTACACGAGCCAGGTGGACCACGCGGAGTTCATCCGGCGGATCGACGAGGCGGCGGCGCCGGTGGAGGAGTCGGTCGGGCTCTCGGGCGATCTCGCGCTCGGACAGTACCGGATGGGCGAGGTCTGGGAGTTGCGGGCGGAGTACGAGAAGGCGGAGGCGTGCTGGCGCCGCGCGGCGTCGCTCGACCCGGCGTTCGGCCCGGCGCGCTACCGGCTGGGGCGCGTCCTTCTCTGGCGCGCGTACCTCGCGAGCCTCGTCTTCTGGGCCGACGCGCGGGAGCTCAAGCGGCAGGAGAGCGAGGACCTGGCGAGAGAGGGCGCGCGCGAGATCGAGCGGGCGCAGGGAAGCGGCTTCGACAACGACCTGCAGCGGGAGATCGCTGCGGCGATGCTCGCGGTGCTGCGGAACGACCGCGCCTCGGCGCGCCGCACGTGCGGCGAGGCGATCCGTGCGTTCGGGCGGAAGGAGGGCGTCGAGGAGCTGCACTGGCTGCTCGGGCTCGTCGTGGAGGGGGACGCCGCGGAGCTCCGCGCGTTCGACGAGGCGCTCGCGTTGCGCCCGAAGTTCCCGCTCGCGCTCTACTGCCGCGCGGGGGTGAAGAACCACCTCGGGGACCGGGAGGGGGCGATCCGCGACTACGACGAGGCGATCCGCGTCTGTCCGGGGTTTGCCGAGGCGTACCTGCATCGCGGCTCGGTTCACTTCGGGATGCGCGATGCGAAGCGGGCGTTCGATGACTTCGATCACCTGGTGAGGAACGGCGTGCTGCTCCCGGGGGCGTACAACGGCCGGGGGCGCGTGCGGGCCGAGCTCCTGGAGCGCCCCGACGAGGGGATCGCGGACCTTGACCGCGCGATCGCGCTCCAGCCGGAGGGGTACATCCTTCCGTGGATGGCGCGCGCGAAGGCGAACCTGGCGCTGAAGCGGTGGGACGCGGCGATCGCCGACGCGACGAAGGCGCTGTCGATGTCGAAGTGGGCGGACGTCTACGCGGTGCGCGGGCTGGCGCGGGCGGGGAAGGGGGTGGGGGCGGCGGCGAGGGCCGATCTCGAGGAGGGGATCAAGGCGACGCTCGACCCGGTGATGCAGAAGCAGGTCCGGGCCGCGCTGGAGGGGCTCCGCTAATTTCCGTCGGGGACGCGGCGGTGGAAGAGCGCGCCCTCGGGGACCACGTCCTTCGCCAGGCCTTCCGATTCCCAGAGGAGCGCGCAGCCGGCGTGGCCGGCATCGTTGAAGAGTTCGAGGCGGAGCTCGTGGTCGCCCGCGCGGAGGACGGCATCGCCCGCCGCCTCCTTCATCTCGTGCATGCCGCCGTTGTCGACGACCGCGACCTCGTCGATGAACAGGCGGGAGCCGTCCCCGGAGCACGTGAAGAAGCGGTAGCGGCCGTCGCGGGGGACGCGGACGAGGCCGGTCCATCGGACGAAGAGCCCCTCGCGGACCGGGGCGAACGCAAAGGATCCGTCGGCCCGATCGAAGTTGACCTGGCGGTCGATGCGGCGGAGCGCGGACGTGAGCGACGCGGGCGATGGGAAGTCGTCGAGACGCCCGCTCGCCTGGAAGTATTCGCCCGCGAGTCCGGGTTGGAGCTCGCCGTCGGGAACACGGACGGGGGCCGCGGGATCGGCTGCGACGGGGATCGCGGGGAGGCGGGCGGGCTCGCGGACGGGTTCGGCCTCCCTGAACGGGGAGTGGGGGGCGAGGCGCGGGGCGATGGCGGCCGCCCCCGCCAGGCTCGCGAGGAGAAGGGCCACCCCGAGCCCGAGGCTCCAGCGGCACGTTTCGATCTTCGTCCCCTTCGTCGCGTCGTCCGTCATGAAGTCTCCTATATATACGCCCCCGATGCCAAAAGCTGTGCCGCAGGTTTTGGACTCTCATTTTGGTATACTTCCCCCCCGTGTTCGGAAAGCGGGAGCATCGGAGCGAGAGGCCGGCGGTGTGGGATTACGCCAATCCCACCGCTCCCCAGCGTGTGAGCCTGCGGCGCCTCCTCCGCGCCCCCCGGACCCGCAAGGCGGCGAAGAAGAAATGACCCGCACCCGCATCGTCGCCACCCTCGGGCCGGCCAGCTCCTCCTCCGAGAAGATCCGCGCCCTCATCGAGGCGGGCGTCGACGTCTTCCGCCTCAACTTCTCCCACGGCACCCACGCCCAGCACGGCGAGCTCATCAAGGGGATCCGCCACATCGCCGGCGACCGGCCCATCGCGATCCTCCAGGACCTCTGCGGCCCGAAGCTCCGCCTCGCGCGCCCCGTCAAGGGGAAGCCCGGCGACACCGTCGAGATCGACCTGCCCGCGACCGTCCGTGCCGGCGACCCCGTCCTCCTCGCCGACGGCGTCATGCAGCTCGAGGTCATCGACTCGAAGACGAGCCGCGTCATCGTGGGAGGGGACATCCCCGCGGGCAAGGGGATCAACCTGCCCTCGTCCATCATCGACACCCCGTCGCTGACCCCGAAGGACCGCGAGGACCTCGCCTACGGGGTGGCGCAGAAAGTCGACTACGTCGCCCTCTCCTTCGTCCGGCGCGCGAGCGACCTGGACGAGGTCAAGAAGAGCGGCCTCCCCGTCATCGCGAAGATCGAGAAACCCCAGGCGATCCAGAACCTGGAGGAAATCGTCCGCGCCGCCGACGGCGTGATGGTCGCGCGCGGCGACCTCGGTGTCGAGATCCCCATCGAGCGCGTCCCCGTCGCGCAGAAGCGCGTGATCGCGCTCGCCAACCGCGAGGGGAAGCCCGTGATCACCGCGACCCAGATGCTGCGGTCGATGGTCGACAACCCCGCGCCGACGCGCGCCGAGGCGACCGACGTCGCCAACGCCGTCCTCGACGGCACCGACGCGGTGATGCTGAGCGAGGAGACCGCGATGGGGAAGTACCCCGTCGAGTCGGTGCGCATCATGGACCGCATCCTCGCGGAGGCCGAGCCGCTCCTCCAGCCGCGGCGGGACATCCTCGGCCCCGACAGCGCGGAGGCGATCGCCCACGCCGCCTGCATGATCGCCGAGCGCGTCAACGCGAGCGCGATCATCGTCCCGACGAGCACGGGCTTCACGGCGCGCCGCGTCGCCCGTTACCGCCCGCGCATCCCGATCCTCGTCCTCACGAATTCCGAGACGGTCCGCCGCTCGCTCTCCCTCGTGTGGGGCGTGACGGCGCTCGCTGCGCCGTGGTTCAACGAGACCTCGCCGGTCCTCGAGCGGTTCCGCGACTCGATCCAGGGCCTCGTTTCCCCGGGCGCGACCGTCGTCGTCACGGCGGGCTGGCCGTTCGCACGGCCGGGAACGACGAACCTCGTCCACGTCAGCACCGTATAGTCAGGGGAGGAAGACACCATGAGAACACTGATCCTTTCTTTGCTGCTCGTCGCGGCCGCGCCGCAAGACCAGAAGGGCCTGCAGATCTCCTGGATCGACGTCGAGGGCGGCGCCGCGACGCTCGTCGTCACGCCCGACGGGGAGTCGCTCCTCATGGACTGCGGATGGCCTGGAAAGCGCGACGCCGAGCGGATTGCGAAGGCCGCGAAGGCGGCGGGCGTGGCGAAGATCGACCATTACCTGACCAGCCACTGGCACGCTGACCACGTGGGCGGCGTGGCGGATCTCGTTGAGGCGATTCCCGTCGGGAAATTCTACGACCACGGCTTTCCGGACGGCGAGGCGAAGGATTTCGATCCGAAGCACAAGGAGGCCTACCTGAAGGCGAGCGAAGGGAAGCGCCGGATTCTGAACGCGGGCGACCAGGTCCAGATTTCGGGGATCTCGGTGAAGATCCTCGTCTCGCACGAGGCCGTGATGGGCGAGTCGCGGGGCGCGGCGCAGGTCCGGAAGTGCGACACGCACCCCGAGAAGCCGCTCGACACCTCGGACAACGCCCGGAGCCTCGGGTTTCTCCTGGAGTGGAAGGGCTTCAAGTTCCTCGACAACGGCGACCTGACATGGAACCTGGAGCACAAGCTCGTCTGCCCGAAGAACCTGGTCGGGACGGTGGACGTCTACCAGGTGACGCACCACGGGCTGTCGCAGAGCAACAACCCGGCTCTGCTCGCCGCGATCCAGCCCACCGTGGCGGTGATCAACAACGGCGCGAAGAAGGGCGGTGAGGCCGCGACCTTCAAATGGCTGAAGGAGACCGCGAGCATCAAGGACATTTTCCAGCTGCACCGGAACGTGGCGACCTCGGCGGCCGAGAACGCCCCTCCCGAACTCGTCGCGAACGACGCCGAGAAGTGCGAGGGCGAGGGGGTCCGCCTGACGGTCGATCCGTCGGGAAAGACCTACACGGTCGAGGTCCCCGCGAAGAAGACGAAGCGCACGTACGCGGTGAAGTAAGGATCGGCGAACCGTCCGGCGATCCGCCGGTTAGAGTACGGTGATGCCGCTCGAACGGGTCTCGATCGAGGTCACCAATCGCTGCGCCAAGGCGTGCGACTTCTGCTACAACCACAGCCTGCCCGGGGGCGGCACGCGCTGGACGCCCGATGAGCTCGTCGGCTTCGCGCGCGACTGCGCGGCGAACGGCGTCAAGGCCATCTCGTTCGGCGGCGGCGAGCCGCTCCAGTACGAGGGGATCTTCGAGGTGCTCGAGCGGCTCCGCGGCGCGCTGTTCCGCTCGATGACGACGAACGGGCTCCTGCTCGAGAACGGGACGCTCGACCGCCTCGTAGCTGCGACCCCCGACAAGGTCCACCTCTCGATCCATTTCCCCGAGCGCGACGCCGAGGTGAAGCGGGTGATCCGGCAGGTCGGCGACCTTGCCGATCGCGGCGTCCGGAGCGGCGTCAACTTCCTGGTCGCGCGCCCCAATCTCGAGGCCGCGCGCGCGGCGGCGAAGGAGGTGCGCGACTCGGGGATCGGGAACGAGCGGATCGTCTACCTCCCGATGCGGGGAAGTGACACGCCGACGCCGGAGGAGGTCGCCTCGGTGGCGGGCGGTGAGCAGTTCCAGTCGATGAC